>CAVJIP010000138.1:0-8065 GCA_963649625.1 Bacteroidaceae bacterium | reverse complement strand
ATTATGAGCCCAGTCATTGGTATCATAGCTAAAGCCAAAGTCCGGGCAGACGTGCTCGTGGAAGTAGAACCATTTTCCCTCTGCCTCGTCAAAGACAAAGTCCGAGCCGTAGCGCTCCCACAGCATATTTCCGGCACGCTTGCCCCGGGGACTGTGTGCGCTGGCCATGCTTCCCGGCGTCAGAAACAGGCTGCGGGCGGATTTTCCGTCCCTTGCCACCTCCACGACCCCGGAGGCCAGAGAGTGAAGGCCGCCCAGCCCGCAGGCCCGGGGATCCTTGCCGTTGACCTCCGGGTACTTATCCAGAAGCTGCAAATACAGATTCAGCACATCCGCATCGTAGCCCCAGACGGAGCCGTACCACACCTCGTCCCAGCCCACCATCCGGCCAAAGCCGTGGGCCCAGGTGATGTCGTCCGACCGGCTCCACAGGGTGTTCCACTCCTCAAAGGAATGGGAGGCTGCATGAAGGTATGCGTGCTCCGTTTTAATGTTTTCCACAGCCTGAACGGCAAAGGCGTTATGGAGCCGCTGCTGTAGCGTCAGTTTTTCCATTATGCATCCTCCTTAAAATCGGGATGTCCCTCAGGGCCATAGCTTCTCAGCGGGTTAAAGGTGCCATAGGGCTTGGGATACCACACAAAATCGCTGCTCCAGCCGAAGTCCGGGTTGTAGGTTTGCATGGGGACGGTGGGCGTGCCGAATTCCGCCTCGTAGGGATGGGTTCCCGGCTTATAGTTTACCGGCACCGCCGAATAGTCTCCCGCCACCGGCAGGCAGTGGTCATAGCCGTAAAACAGATGCCAGATTTTCCACTGCCCGTTTTCCTTGATGCAGTCCACCGCCACAGGGCCGAGATTTACAAAGGCCTTTGCGGTGCAGTCCTTCTGACGGCGGGCATCCAGCCCCATGTCGTAGAACAGGGCCCGGGCGGTTTGCCCGTCCTTGGCAATCTGCACATGGCCGGTATTTAGTGTATGATACACCGTGTCGCCCAAGCCCGGCTCTGTGCCGTTTTCCTGGGCACGGCTGAATAGCAGCTTCTGATGCTCTTCTACATAGAACCGCCGAATCTCCGTCATGCCGGTGTAAAAGCCCCAGTTGCTGCCCAGAGAAGCGGTTTTGCGGTGGTAATAATCCTGAACCCACAGCTCCTGCAGCTCCTCGGCCCGGCGATCCCCGGAGAGATAATAGGCCCGGCGTGCCAGCAGATCCTTCACCTGCTCTGTGTCCCAAAGGCGTACCGCCTGCTCGTATTCCGTATATTCCATACCGCTTACTCCTTTCCCGTATAGCCGTAGCTGAATGTGTTGGCAAAGGTGTCATAGGGCTCCGGCATTCTGGGTGGCTGCTGGAAGGGCCGGTCTACCGTATACACCGGGCGCACGCAGGCCTTTACCGTAGGCTCCGGCATGGTAAAGGTGTGCATTTCCGCAAATTCCGGCAGCGCCTCATAAGGCCTGTAGGGCGCATGAAGGGGCTGCCCGGCCTTCCCGTGTACATCGTTAAGGTATTGGAGATGCCAGATTTTCCAGTCCTCCTGCTCTTTAACAAAGTCTGCCGCCACCCAGGCCCACTGCCAGTAGGCCTCCGGGCCGCCGGCGGTCAGGAGGGAATAGGTGTTCCGCAGGGCCCAGATGCCCTTGGCGGTCTTTCCGTCCTCCGCCACCTGGAGAACCGGGGTGTCCAGGGGGAAATAGTTCATGGTGCCGATGCCGTAGGTCTCCTCCTCGGTTTTGCCCGCCACCTTCTCCGGGAAACAGGCCCGCAGCAGCCGGTTGGTCAGCACATTGCGCTGATGCATGGCGGCATAATAGCCCTCCACCGCAGCCCTGCCCACATAATAGCCCTCGTTGGTGGCCAGAGACACGTCCGGGGCCGTGCTCCACAGGGCCGTGAAGATCTTGCCCTCCCGCTTGATGAGATGATGCTGGGAATAAATTCCCATAATGTTTTCTACCCGATGCCGGTCTTCCCACCGGCTGACCAGATACTCCGCCGTTACAGTTTTCATAATGCACCCTCCTTACAGTCGGTGCCCGGTCATTTTATCCACGGTGGGATGCTCATAACGGCCGGTGCAGGTCATGGTGCCCTCTACCGTCCCATCCTCGGCGATGATGCCCGCATAGGTCATAAAAAAGGGCTTTGCGTCCTTGGGAGGGCCGTGATGATCGGGGCCGCCGGGGCCTCCAGGATCGCCACCGGGGCCTCCCGGACCTCCGGGGCCTCCAGGGCCGCCACCGGGGCCTCCGGGCCCACCGGCACCGGACTGGGGGCCGTGGCCGCCCTGCACGGTGAATTCAAACCGATTGCCCACCAGAGTGCCGGTAAAGGAGCGGCTGCCGCCGCCTCTGCCGGTCAGCGTACCCTGGATGACACCGGGCGCTGCCTCCTGGAGAAGCATCTCATGCTCCACCACGGAGCCGGGGCCCTCGTAGGCCTCTACGTCCATTCCCTTGGTAAATGCGATCATGTACTTTCCATCGTAACGCATACCGTTATCCTCCTTGCTTGATTGGATGCCTTCAGTATACCAGGGGAGAATGGGGAGCGGAAATGCAAAAGCGACGTGTAATATTACATGAGTGTAATATTACACGCCGAGGCTCCAGAGTTCACTGGCCGGCACCATAGACCTCCATGCAGAACTCCTGGGTTTTCTGCTGGGTTTGCCGGGTGGAACGCTGGAGCAGCTCCATAAAGTACTTTTCCGCAGTGGTCAGCCGCTTCTGCTCCGGCCAAGCCACAATAATATTGCGCCGGAATACCTGGGGCACGACTCTGGCAGGCAGGGCCTGATTCCGCCCGGAGTCCCGAAATTCTGCCACCGAGCCAATGGGCACAAACAGGGCCGACTGCATGATATTGTGAATCCGTCCCACGGTCTGGTGACTGTTGCTGGAAAATTTCAAGTTCATGGAAATGCCCTGGACTTCACAAATGCGCTGAATGCTGCTCCAGTCAAAGCCGACCTCATTGCATACCACATCCAGCCCGTCCAGCTCCTCCAGGGACACAAAGGTTCGGGCGAACAGCGGATGCCCTTCCGGGAAGGACAGCATCATTTCCTCCGACCCCAGCTGCCGGAATCGGAGCCCGGGATGCTCCGGAATCTGCGAAAGCACCGCAAAATCCGCCTTGCCCGACAGCAGTTCCCGATAGGCCTGCTCCGGGGGCAGAATGTCAAAGCCGGTTCTCACATCCGGGAAGGCACTGTGGAGCTGATAGATAATTCCAGGGTCGAACTCCTCAAAGCAGTAGACCACCTTCAGGGTTGGATGCTGCTGGTTTCCGATCAGTCTGGCGTTGGACAGGCCGTGCTCCAGATGCTCAAACATCTGATCCAGCTCGGCCATGAGCGCAGAGCCTGCGGCGGTCAGCTCCACTCCGCTGGCGGTTCGCCGCAGAAGGGGAACCCCCACCTCCTCCTCCAGCCGCTTAATGCAGCGGCTCAGGGCCGGTTGGGTAATGTACAGGCTCTCTGCTGCGGTGGAGATACTTTTGGTTTTGGCTGCTTTTCGAAAATATTGCAGCTGCTTTAGCTCCATGGATGGCACCTCCTCTGTAGGGCTTTATACCAGTATAGCACAAAATGCCGTTGCGCTGCAAGGCCGATGGCCTGAAGGTCAGCCATAGACGGGGGAGCCTCCTGCAAATTAAAGTTTTTCTCAAGGTGGCGGTAATCATAATCAGCCTAGACTTCTCACTTTTTCCGTAACCATTGCTTTTTTCATTGGATTTCGCTTATTATGGACGTGACCAAATTAGAAAAAAGGAGGCTATCCCACAATGAAAAAGAACCTGTTATCCGTGCTTTTAGCCTGTGCCTTGGTGCTGGGCCTGTTCACCGGCTGCCAGAGCAAGGACACCACATCCGAAACTGCGTCCTCCGCCCCTGCGGCCACCGCCGCCCAGGCCCGGGAGACGGTGGCCCCCGCTCCGGAAGCCGAGGCTTCGGCAGAGGTGGCATCTGTGGAGGAGTCCGTGATAGAGGAGCCCACCGGCCCCGAGGCCTACTATGCCTGTGAGGAGCTGACGGAGATCACTGTGCTCTTCCAGTACGCCGCCTTCTTCCAGGGCTTCTTCCCCGAGGGCTGGAACAGCTCCCAGTGGTGGACTGCTTTGGGAGAAAAGACCAACACCACCTATACCCTCCGGGAGGTTTCCAACCTGGAGTGGTCTGAAAACGTGAACCTGCTGTGCGCCTCCGGGGATCTGCCGGATGTTGTCACCAACATAGGCGGCGTGTACAACGGCGGCCTTTCCGCCGCCCTCCGGGATGAGATGATTATTGATGTGGAGCCCTACCTTCAGGAGTATGCGCCTCACTACTATCAGGCACTGACCCAGGACGAATACACTCTGAAAACCTGCCTGACCGACGATGGCGAGATGGGGGCCATGTATCCCATTGTGGAGGAGCCCTATCCCATTACCAGCGGCCTGTGGATTCGGCAGGACTGGCTGGACGAGCTGGGAAAGGAGATTCCCACCACCACCGATGAGCTGAAAACCGTTCTGGAGCTGTTCCGGGACAATTACGGGGCGGACGTGGGCTTCTTCCAGATGATTCGCGCCGGTGCCAGCAGCAGCGAGGTAGGCTTTGCGGCAGAGGGCATTTGGAATGCCTTTGGCCCCTGCAACTTCTTCCTGGACAAGGACGGAACGATTCAGTACGGACCTATGCAGGACTACTACTATGACTATCTGGCCTACTGCAAGGAGCTGGCCAGCGAGGGCCTGCTGATTACCTCGGATATGACCGACAGAAAGGCCAACGAGCTGTTTGCGTCCGGCTCCATCGGCCTGGAGGGAGATATGCCCGACAACGTGCCCTCCTACCTGGCTCTGCTGGATCCGGAGGAGGCCGCCAAGGCCAAACTGGTTCCCATGACCGCTTTGGGTGAGCCCACCGAGTACGGCCCCATTACCTCCTATATCAGCTCCGATGGGGGCGGCAACATCAGTATTTCCAACAACTGCCAGCACCCCGAAATCGTGGTCAAGGCCATAGATTACCTGTTTACCGATGAGGGTGCTCTGCTGTCCTCCTATGGAATCGAGGGCCTGAGCTATGAGCTCAACGCCGAGGGCAAGCCGGAGCTCACCGAGCTGGTACTCAACAACCCCGGCGGCATCCCCCTTCGTGCGGCACTGGGCTACTACTGCAACCCCGGCCTGCCCGGTTATATGGATCTGGCCCGGAGCCAGAACTCCTGGGATGAGGTGCAGAAGGGCTCCTACGCCGTTTGGGAGAAGGCCTACACCGGCTCCTCTCAGACTGTGGATGTCAATGCCCTGTCCCTGACCCAGCAGGAGCAGGATGCCATCTCTGTCTATCGCTCTGATATGGTCACATTTGCCACCGAGTGGGTCAATGGAGTGGTCTTTGGGGCCACGGAGCTGACCGATGGAACCATTGCGGACTTCCAGGCCACCATGCGTGACACCATGCATGTAGAGGACATTCTCAAGGTCTACAATGATGCCTATGCTAGATTCCAGGCCCGGAGCCTGGAGCACTAGGAAAATGGGAGGCTGTTGCCCTGCCGCAGTGGCCTCCTTTTCATCAATAAGCTATTTGCGACAAGGAGGTATTCCATGAAAGCATTTACCCCAATGGAGCTTCTGGACCGTCTGGAATGGCGGCGGCAGCTTCGGAACATTATGGGCCGTATGTCCCACGACTATGCGGTCAAGGAGGAGGCCCAGGTCTACCAGCGGTATTTCAGCCGCCGGGAGGACGTGTGTCTGGGCCTGAACAATGGCTACTACAAGGGAAAGGATGCGGTTCAGGGCTATTATGAGGCTCTGGGCCAGGAGATTGCGCTGGGCTCCCGGCTGATCGCCCAGCTCTTTCCCCAGGAGCTGGGGGACAAGACCCAAGAGGAGCTGTATGGCGTGGGTATGATTACCTATCTGCCGGTGGAGTCCCAGGTCATCGAGATTGCCGACGACGGCCAGACCGCCAAGGGCATTTGGAATGTTCGCGGCTCTACCTGCAAGCTCACCCAGGCGGGCCCTGTGGCCAACTGGATTTTCGGCTGGGCCGCTGCGGACTTTGTCCGGGAGGACGACCAGTGGAAAATCCTGAATTTGCAGCTTCTTTACAATGTAGATCACCAGTGCGGCGTGGGCTTCTGCGAACCGGAAAAGGTCTTTGCGCCGGTGCCGGGGCTGGAGCCTATGGCAGACTTCCGCCTGCCGGAGCCGAACGTAAAGCAGACCCTGATGGAGACATTCCGGCCGGATCGTCCCTACGCAAAAAGCCCAAGATGCCCGGAGCCCTATGGAACCTTTGCTGAGACCTTCAGCTATGGGATTTGAAAGGAGGGAGCGACATGGATAAGTTCAAGGAATACAAGCGTGAGTTTACCGATGAGGAGATGGTGCTCCACGCTTGGGATAAGGAAATGATTCAGAATCTGGTGAGCCGCTTCACCCTGTACTGGGGCAACGGCGAGACGGAGCGGGCCATAAAGGAGCTGTGGGTGCGGGAGCCGGAGCATATTGCCGATGCCTCCTTTGCCACCAACACCGGCTTCTATGTGGGCCTGAGTGAGGTACACCGTCATCTGGTGGAGGAGCCGAAGGCCCTGGCGCAGAAAACCCTAAAGACTTTCCAGGAGGCCAAGCCCGGGGTCTATGAGGACGCAGAGCCCGGCCTGGGTCTGACGGCCATGCATTCCTGCACCACCCCCCTGCTGTTTATCTCCGCAGACGACAAATACGCCCGGTATCTCGGCTACGACCTGGGCCTCACCGGCCAGGGAAGACCCGACGGCACGGCGGAGTGCTACTTTGAGTTTGGTCTGCTGCTCATTGAGCTGGTGCGGGAGGCCGATGGCTTCAAGATCTGGCATATGGTACAGCAGCACGACTTCTCCATTGAAAGCGGCAAGAACTACAATGACATCAACACCGTCATAGAAGGCTATGACCCGGGCAGCCGCTGGAACGGAGATCCCACCATTAAAACCGAGGTCTACGACAACCAGTACGGCTGGGAGTATCTGTTCTACGATATGCCCCGTCCCTTCAAGACCTATGACGAGGACGAGGGCTACGGCCCCAAGGGCAAGGTGGGCAGAAAGTTCTATCAGCGCCTTGAGATGCTGTAAAGGAGGATTGCGCCATGAATACAAATAAATCCTTTCATGATCGGGTCGCCGCAGTGGTGGCCGGTCAGAAGGTGGAGGAGCTAAAGGCCCGCCACGCCTATCTTCACGGCATGAACCGGGGCAGAGAGGAATACGGTACCTTCTGGCTCCGCTCCGACAACTCCACCTTTGGCCATACCTTTGGCCGGATGGTGGGCTATAAGGAGCTGGTTCCCGCCCACTTTGGAGAGCCCTTGCGGGCCAACGCCTTTGCCAAGTCCGATGAGAAGTTCGGCATGAACGATGACGACATGAAGGAGGGTATGCCCTTTGAAAACGCCACCGAGGAGAAGATAGACCGGCCCACCACCATGCGGGAGATCTATGGGATGTTCAACCTCTATGGCCACAACCCCGGCACCTTTGGCCAGAGCTGCCATGTGCTGGCCTCTCCCGTCATTGAGGTGGCGGAGGACGGAAAATCCGCCCGGAGCTTCTACCTGACCCCCGGCACCATGATGGGCATGAACGGCCCCAAGGGCGGACGCTCCGGCGGCTGGCTCTGGGAGCGCTACGGCTCCGACTTTGTCTATCGGGATGGCCGCTGGTGGTGGTTCCATGAGCAGGTCTGCCCGGACATTGGGGACAGCTACGATGCCTCCAACTGGGCCCAGGATCGGTTTCGGAAGTATATCTCCGGGGAGCTGAAGGTGGGCAACTGCTCCGGCCCCCCCAGAAGCGGCATCTCCGACCTGCGCCAGGTGCACAACGACATCAGCATCATCCAGACCGTCCAGGACACGGTTCCCGACCCCAAGCCCTACGAAAGGCTGGACGAGGCCCATACCTACTCCCCCGGCTGTGCGGAGTTTGAGGACATCAGGCTCTATGAGCCCAACAAGGGCTACGGCGACCCGCTTTATTGAGTATTGGAAATTTGACCCGGAGGCATCCGCCTCCGG
>CAVJIP010000137.1:0-2161 GCA_963649625.1 Bacteroidaceae bacterium | reverse complement strand
CCTCCTGCGCCTCCACATTGTGGAGCAGTGCACGGTAACGCTCCTCATGGTGCTTTTCAATCTCCGCCACCATGCGGAACTTTTTCGCCAGGGCAGAGAAGCCCTCCTCCTCCGCCGTCTTGGCGAAGCCCTCATACATATCGGTCCATTCGTAGTTCTCTCCCTCAGCGGCAGCCAGCAGGTTCTGGGGCGTATTCCCCAGCAGACCCAGCTCCTTAAACCACATCTTGGCGTGCTCCTTCTCGTTGTCCGCCGTCTGCTGGAAAATTGCTGCGATCTGCTCGTAGCCCTCCTTCTTTGCTTTGCTGGCAAAATAGGTATACTTATTTCTGGCCTCGCTCTCTCCGGCAAAGGCGGCAAGCAGGTTGGCCTCGGTTTTGGATCCCTTAAATTCCATGAATCATGCTCCTTTCACAGTTTGCTTGTACGGCTTTATCATACGGATTTCTCCGGCGTTGTCAACGGTCAAATTGTCCTCTGTGTGTCAGCCAATTTCCGACAATTTCCCTTCCTCCTTGACATTTTCGGATGAGATGGTATAATGGTATCAAAAGAGTTACAATTTGTTTTATTTGCTGTAGCTTTTTTGAAACCATTTTGGAGGTGTTTCTATGACGCACGCAAAACCGAGCCGAAAAAAACGCTGGCTGGAGGTGTCCGTGACACTGGCTTTGGTGCTAACCATCTGCATATACTTTACCATGCTGGTATCTGCTCAAAACCACTACAACATCACCGACGGCGACTCCGTCACCCAGCATACGTCCTCTTCTACGGATATTGACCAGGTGCTGGCTGAGGCGAACATTGCCCTTGGCCCGGACGATCTGGTCACCGCCTCCCAAAACGGAAACGTCACCGATGTGACCATCCAGCGGAGCCAAAACATCACCGTGAGCTATGCCGGTGAGGCCCTGTCCGCCGCTACTTATGATACCACCGTGGGAGAGCTTTTAACCACCATGGGCCTTTCTCTCACGGAAAATGACGTGATGATTTCCGACGGACGGAGCCTGACCGCCCAGGACAAGCTCTACGACGGCATGAATATCGACATCACCACCACCCAGGACAAGACCGTCACCAAAACTCTGTCCGTCCCCTATGAGTCCGTGACCTATCAGGATCCTACCCTGGCCAAGGGCACCACCACGGTGAAAACCCAGGGGGTTGACGGCAAGCAGGAAATCACCTATCGGGAGGAGTATGTGAACGGGGATCTGGTAAACACTTCTACCATCCACTCCAAGCTGGTGTCCGCTCCTGTGACCGAGGTTATTTTGGTGGGCAGCGGCGCACAGACCACCTCCACCGATGAGGCCGTCATTGAGACGGAACCGGAGGTCACTGAGGCCGTCACCCTCAGCGGCGGGGAATCTGCCCAGGAAACTCTGAGCCAGCCGGAGGCGGTGTCGGAAACCGTCTACACCGAGACGGAGGATGAGGAACCGGCCTATGAGGAGCCGGCCTATGAAGAACCCTCCTGTTCCGAGCCGGAGGAGCCGGAGGAGCCGGAGGAGACGGAGGATTACGACACCCAGTCTGCGGAAGCTGAGATTTCCGGCGAAACCATCACCACCTCCGGCGGCCAGATTTTGACCTATGTGGACGTACTGAGTGTGGAGGCCACAGCCTACTGCGGCGGCGGAACCACTGCCACCGGCACCCCGGCCCGCTATGGTGCCATTGCCGTTGACCCGGACGTGATTCCCTACGGCACCCGAATGTACATCGTTTCCGATGACGGAAACTGGATTTACGGAGAGGCCACTGCGGAGGATTGCGGCGGTGCCATCAATGGGAATATTATCGACCTGTATTTTGACAGCTACAACACCTGCATTCAGTTTGGACGGCGGAACTGCACTGTATACATTCTGGAGTGGGGCTAAAATATTTTAGCGGGAGGAACCACGGATTTCCGTGATTCCTCCCGCTATTTTTTTGTGGGGGAAAAGGCCCGCCAAAGCCCTATGGCCCAATTGTGTGGTGTTGCCTTAGCTTTTGTGAGAAGCATATTCTGGAAAGGGCAAAGAATTGTAGTTTCGCCCTATCTCTGACAAAAGCAGCCAAGGAGCCAGGTGGGAAAAAAGTGGGACAAAAACGGGACAAAAACGGGATGAATTCTACCCTCCCCTGTGCTACACTGGTATCATCCCTC
>CAVJIP010000136.1:0-16099 GCA_963649625.1 Bacteroidaceae bacterium | reverse complement strand
CGTAATGGACACTAGAACCTGAATCTAGCGAGTCTACCAATTCCACCACTCGCGCGTCTCTAGTGAATGCTTGGTTAGGATACCGCAAATTTCGGAAAATGTCAACAGTTTTTTCATTTTGCCCGCAAATTTTCCTGAAAAGGATATATATTTTTTCCCGAAGCTGTGGTAGAATAGCCCCGAGAAAACCCCCGGGGAGGTACCGCTATGAACCAGGATGTGCCGCTGAAAACCCTTTTGTATCGAATTGGGCTGCGCTTTTTCTTGATCCTTGGACTGATTTTGTTTATTGTACTGCTGCTGCCCAAGCTGCTGGATTTGTTTTTGCCCTTTATTTTGGCCTTTGGGGCGGCATCCCTTCTGGCCCCGCTGGTGCGAAGGCTCACCAAAAAGGTGGGAAAGGTGTGGAACTTCTGGTCCATGCTCTTTGTGCTGCTGCTGCTGTTGGCGGCCACAGGGCTTCTGGTCTATTTGGGCTATTACCTGTTCTCCCAGATCAGCGACCTGCTGGGCAGCTGGCAGAGAATCCAGTCCAACGCCTCCAATCTGCTGGTGACTATCTCCGACTTTTTAGACCGAAACCTCACCCTCCCCTCTACGGACGCAGAGGAATATCTCCTGGAGCTGGTGGAGCAGGCCTCCTCCTGGCTCACCGGCAAAATCTCCTCCTGGGTGCCCAATATGGTTTCCAGCGTGGGGAGCCTTGCCTCCGGGATTGCCAGCTTTCTGATTTCCCTGCTGTTCTTTCTTGTGGGGGCCTATTTTATGACCTCGGATTATCCCCATCTGCGGGAGAGCCTGGTAAGCCACGTCCCGGAGCTGATTCAGCCCCATATGCGCCACATTCGGGCGGCCACCGGCACGGCCATGTTCGGCTATATGAAGGCCCAGGCCATTCTCTCCGGCATCGTCACCCTGATTATTTTTGTCAGCCTGCTGATCTGGGGGCAGGACTACGCCCTGCTGATTGCCATTCTCTGCGGCTTTATTGACATTATCCCCTTCTTCGGCAGCGGCACGGTGCTGATTCCCTGGGCGGTGGCGGAGCTGTTCCTGGGACGGTATCCCAAGGTGCTGTTCCTGCTGGCGTTGTCCTTTGTGCTGTTTATGTTCCGTAAGCTGGCAGAGCCCAAGGTAGTGGGAAATCAGACGGGTCTTTCTCCCCTGGCCTCTCTCATCAGCATTTATGTGGGCATGAAGATCGGTGGCGTGCTGGGCATGATTTTTGTGCCCATACTCTGCATGGTGGTCATCAGCCTGCACGGGGTAGGCTTCTTTGACCCCACCATTGAGGATTTCAAAATGCTCCTTCAGCGGCTGCTGGACGTGGCCCGCATCACCCCGGAGGAGCCGGAAAAGCCGGAGGAATAGGGGCTATCTTTTCCGGGACGCTTATGGTATAATGTTTGTATGGAGGGTCTCCCGTAAAACGGAGGCCCTCTGCTACGGATGGGAAAAAGGAGTTTTATATTGTGGGAAAATATATCGGCTCAAGGGACTTTTACGGTCGGGTGTTAAAGGTGATGCTGCCCATTGTGGTGCAGCAGGGCATTACGAACTTTGTGGGGCTGCTGGACAACATTATGGTAGGCCAGGTGGGAACGGAGCAAATGTCCGGGGTGGCCATCACCAATCAGCTGCTGTTTATTTTTCAGCTGTGCATTTTCGGGAGCCTGTCCGGGGCGGGAATCTTCTGCGCCCAGTACTACGGAAAGGGCGACCAGGAGAAAATCAGAAGCGTATTCCGCTATAAGGTGCTGACCACCTCCGGCATCACGCTGCTGGCCCTGGGGGTGTTCTGGCTGTTTCGTACCCCGCTGATTGGGCTGTTTTTAACGGACACCGGCACCGGCGGCGATTTGGCCGCTACCCTTCTCTATGGAAAGCAGTATTTGGAGATTATGCTGATTGGGCTGATTCCCTTCGCCATTGTCCAGATGTATTCCTCCACCATGCGGGAGACCGGCGAGACGGCCATCCCCATGAAGGCCAGCCTTTTGGCGGTAGGGGTGAATATGTGCTTTAACTATGTGCTGATTTTCGGCAAGCTGGGCGCACCCAGGCTGGGGGTGGCCGGAGCCGCCATTGCCACGGTGATTTCCCGGTTTGCCGAGCTGGCCTTTATTCTGATCTATGCCAAGGTGCGCCGGGACAGATTTCCCTATCTCAACGGGTGCTATCAGAGCCTGCGGGTTCCCCTGGCCCTGGCCAAGGACGTGACCTATAAGGGGATGCCTCTGCTGGTCAATGAGCTGATGTGGTCCCTGGGCACCACCATGATCGTCCAGTGCTATTCCACCCGGGGGCTGGACGCAGTGGCGGCCTATAACATTTCCAGCACCGTCAGCAACTTTTTTACCATGTCGGTGTTTGCCATGGGCACGGCTATTTCCATTATGGTGGGCCAGGAGCTGGGGGCCGGCGAGCCGGAGCGGGCGGTGGACACCAACCGGAAAATGATCACCTTCGGGGTGCTGCTGTGCCTGGGGGCTGCGATTCTTTTGGTGCTCTTTGCCCCGGCCTTCCCGAAAATATACAATACCACAGCGGAGGTGCGGCAGCTGGCCCGGAATCTTCTTTGGCTGGACGCCATCTTCCTCACAGCCCGGGGCCTCTATAACTGCTGCTACTTTACTCTGCGCTCCGGGGGAAAAACCCTGCTGACCTTCCTGTTTGACAGCGTTTCCATGTGGGTTTTGAATCTTCCCGCAGCCTTTGTGCTGGCCCATTTTACCCAGATGCCTCTGGTGTCCATGTATTTGGTGGTACAGATAGTGGATGCCCTGAAAACCGTGGTGGGACTGTATCTGGTGAAAAAGGGCATTTGGGTGAATAATCTGGCGGTGTAAGGAGAAAAAGCCATGAAACGGACGGTTATCGGAATCCTGGCCCATGTGGATGCCGGGAAAACCACCCTGGCGGAGGCCATGCTCTATTGTGCCGGTGCTCTGCGGGCCATGGGGCGGGTAGACCACGGCAGCGCATTTCTGGACACCTTTTCCCTGGAGCGGCAGCGGGGCATTACGATTTTTTCCAAGCAGGCCCTGCTGTCTGTCAAGGAGCATCAGTTTACCCTGATGGACACCCCGGGCCACACGGATTTTTCTGCGGAGATGGAGCGGACGCTTGACATTTTAGACTGCGCCATTCTGGTCATCGGCGGCAGTGCAGGAATCCAGAGCCACACCCGAACTCTTTGGCAGCTGCTGCGGAAACGGAAAATTCCCACCTTCCTGTTTGTCAGCAAAATGGATCTGCCCGGAGCCCACCGGGCGGAGATTCTGGCGGAGCTGCAAAGCAGCCTGAGCGGCAGCATTCAAGTCCTGGGGGAGGCAGACCCGGAGGAGTTGGCCCTTTGTGACGAGGCCCTGCTGGGGGAGCTTTTGGAAACCGGGGCCATCTCCCAAAGGGCCAAGGGGGAGGCCGTTGCCCGGGGCACCCTGTTCCCGGTGTGGTTTGGGGCGGCACTGCGGCTGGAGGGGGTTTCGGAGCTTTTACAGGGGCTTAAGGACTATGCCCCCGCCACCGAAGGGTCAGAGGACTTTTCCGCACGGGTGTATAAAATCGCCCGGGATGCCCAGGGGGTGCGGGAAACCCACATGAAAATCACCGGCGGCGTGCTGCACACCCGGCAGCTTCTTCCGGGCACCCAGGAGAAAATCACCCAGCTTCGCCGCTACTCCGGGCCAAGGTTGCAGGCCGTGGATGCGGCCTATCCCGGGGACGTGGTGGCGGTGCTGGGGCCAAGCCATACCTATGTGGGGATGGGCCTGGGGGCTGCGGCGGCGGCAGCCCCCTCTACCCTGGTGCCGATTGTCACCTATCGGATGCTTCTGCCGGAGGGCTATGACCCGGCCCTGGCCTACTCCCAGGTTCGCCAGCTGGAGGAGGAGGATCCTCAGCTCCATGTGGACTATCACGCCGCCGCCCAGGAGATTCGGCTGCAAATCATGGGGCCGGTTCAGCTGGAGGTGCTGCGGCAAATAATGCTGGAGCGATTCGGGGTTTCCGTGGACTTCGGCCAGGGGAGCATTCTCTACCGGGAGACCATCTCCGGGCCGGTGGAGGGCATGGGACACTATGAGCCCCTGCGACATTATGCCCAGGTGCAGCTGCTGCTGGAGCCGGGGCAGCGGGGCAGCGGATTGGTATTTGACACCGCCTGCCCGGAAAACACATTAGACCGGAATTGGCAGCGGCTGATTCTGACCCATCTGGGGGAAAAGGCCCATTTGGGGGTGCTCACCGGCTCTCCCATTACGGACATGAAAATCACCCTGCTGGCGGGAAAGGCCCATCTCAAGCACACGGAGGGAGGCGACTTCCGTCAGGCCACCTACCGGGCCCTTCGCCAGGGGCTGATGCAGGCGGAATCGGTGCTGCTGGAGCCCTGGCTCAGCTTCTCCCTGACGCTCCCCCAGACCTATGTGGGGCGGGCCATGACAGACCTGCAAACCATGGGGGCCCAGGTAGAGGACCCGGAGCCCAGAGAGGACAGGGTACTCCTTCAGGGCAGTGCCCCAGCCTCGGCCCTTCAGGAATATCCCCAGCAGGTGGTGGCCTATACCCACGGTCTGGGACAGCTGAACTGTACCTTCCGGGGCTATCTCCCCTGTCCCAATCAGGAGGCGGTGGCGGCAGCCATTGGCTACGACCCGGAGGCAGACCTGGAAAACAGCCCGGACAGCATCTTTTGCAGTCACGGGGCCGGACACGTTGTGAAATGGTACGATGTGCCCCGGTATATCCAGCCCATTTTCACGCCGGAGCCGGAGGAAATGCCCGCCCAGGAGCCGGGGCGGAGATACCGGGAGGTTCTGGCCACCGACCAGGAGCTGATGCGGATTTTTGAACGTACCTACGGCCCCATAAAGCAGCGCACCCTTCGGGACAAGCCCATGGCCTCCGGCAGCACCCCGCCGAAGTCCCGCCCCTCTCCCCTTCCCCAGGGGCCGGAATACGTTTTGGTGGACGGATACAACATCATCTTTGCCTGGCCTACTCTCAATAAGCTGGCCCGTCACAGCCTGGACGCCGCCCGGGATGCACTGATCGAGCTGCTACGGAATTATCAGAGCTATCGGCAGTGCCCGGTGATTTTGGTGTTTGACGCCTACAAGGTCAAGGGGAATCCCGGCTCCGTTCAGCACTACGGCGGCCTTTCCGTGGTCTATACCAAGGAGGCGCAAACCGCCGACAGCTACATTGAACGGCTCTCCTATGATTTGGGAAAAAAGCACCGGGTTCGGGTGGCCACCTCCGACGGCATGGAGCAGATCATCATTCTGGGCCATGGGGCCCTGCGTACTTCCGCCTCGGCCTTTGAGCAGGAGGTACAGGGGGTCATGGAGGAGATTCGGAGGTATTTGGTGTAGAGACTGCCGGCCCTTTGCGGCATTACGCCCGGGCCATGGGAGATTACAAAAAGAGACTTGGAGGAAATTATGAAACATCGGCGATTCGAGAAAAAGCACATTTGCCTGTTGTCGGCTCTCATGGCGGTTCTGCTGATTGCTTGCGCAGTCTGGTTTTACAAATGTCAGGCACCGACGGCTTTACGCATCAAGAAATATATCAAGTACGACCTTTTGAATATTCCCACTGACACCGAAAAGAAGGAAACCGCCGGCCTTTCGGAGGGGTGGACTTCTCAGCTCTATATTGATGGCACGGCTGTGGATACCGAGAAAATAGACACAGGCGCAGACAATAAGCGTGTCTATCGGCAGGATAATTTGACCCGACTGGTGAATTACGCCGACGGTTATCTGTTGGATTTTCCCGGCAATACTTCCTTTGATTTTTCCAGAAGCTCGGCGGTTGTGGTAGGAACCGGCAGCGATTATATGTATACCGTTTCCACAGAATACTGCCCCTATAGTGAGCCCCATGAAGAAATGACCGAAGGGCTCTCCAGAATTGCGCCGTGGTATTCTTGGGAGGACGGTGTGGACCAGTACATCGGGTATTACCAATGCCGGTTTCTCTGGGACGAGGGATGGCAGCAGGAAAATCAGGTTTCCGTTACCAGACCGGAGTATTTCCAGGTGGCGGATTACAATGGATTTATCTTCCACGCCACCATCAACGATATGCTAGGGGACAGCTATGATTCCTACAGCTATGTTTATGTCCATCTGGATGGGCAGGATTTTCTACGGATTGTTGTAAAATACCATAGGGATGATACCGAGTTTGCCAACAATATTCTCTCCTACATAACGTCTTTTCAAACCATAGAGCGTGTGGGCTCTGCGTCTCTGTCTGCGGATTATTATCCGGCGGAGGTGACGGCCTGGTCTGAGGAAACTGCCACGCTATACGATAATATTTGCAATAGCGAAGAACTAAAATGGGGAATCTATACCGACGACATTTACGGCAAGGGCATCGAGACAACGGTTCCCCGGCTGGAACAAGAGCTGAATTACACATTCCGGACAATTCTTTCCTACATTCACTATGGAACGGACTTTCCCACGGAATTTATGAAGGATAACTGGGACAAGGGACGCATCGTAGAGCTGACCTATCAGCTTACCACAAATAACAACGAGGATATGTTTGCCTACAGCCCCATGCTGGACATTTATCGGGGCAAGGGGTTGGAGTCCCTTCGGGCCTTTGCACGTCAGGCAAAGGAATTTGGACATCCGTTCCTGTTTAGATTTTGCAATGAAATGAACAGCGATTGGACAAGCTACGGCGGCGTAGTCAATATGGCAGACCCGGATCTGTTTATCTCCGTATATCGAACCGTTTATCAGATTTTTGAGGAGGAGGGCGTTGACAACTGTATTTGGATTTATAATCCCAATGACCGAAACGCACCGCCCAACAAGTGGAATGATGCGCTCAATTATTACCCCGGAAACGACTATGTGCAGATGATTGGCGTAACCGGCTATAACAACGGAACATACTATACCCAGTGGAGCGAGGAATGGCGGGAATTTGACGAGATTTACGACCATATTGCGCAGCTATATACCGAACCCTTTGGGCGTTTTCCTTGGATGATAACGGAGTTTTCTTCCAGCAGCGTGGGCGGCGATAAGGTTGCCTGGATTGACAATATGTTCCAGACCATATCCAATTATCCCAACATAAAAATCGCTGTTTGGTTTGATTCCGCCGACTGGGATTCAGAGGGCAATGTGGCCCGTCCCTATTGGCTGGATGAAACGTCGGAGACGACAGCCGCCTTCCGAAGGGGGCTTGCGGCCTATGGGGATTCCCCGTGGGTCAGCGACTGAATATGGCTCGCCGCCTATCCGAAACATCAGCGGATAGGCGGCGGTGTTTTACTTTTTTACTTTTTCGCATCTGCCAGCAGGCGCTGCTTGACCTCCCAAAGGGGCCTGGACAGGTCTACATAGTAGTTATGGGGGTTTTCAAACCGCTTGACCTCGTCCCAGAGGGTTTCGATTTGGGCCTGACAGTAGCGCTGAATCTCCCGGAGGGGCGGCAGGTCGTATACCAGATGGCCCTTTTGGAACACGGGAATCTGAAGCTCCCGCAGGGTGAAGTCCGTCAGGGTTTTGGTTTTCCAGGTGGCCTCCGGGTCAAAAATCACACGGGGGACATCCGGGGAGACGGTTTCGCTGTGGAGGCAGATTTCATCGGCCAGAGCCTTGCCGCTTTCCTTGTCGTAGAACCGATAGACCCGCTTAAAATGGGGATTGGTGATTTTGGAGGTGTTTTCACTGACCTTGATTTTCGGAATGATATTGCCGGAGGCATCCTCCACAGCGGCCAGCTTGTACACGCCGCCGAAAACCGGCTCGCTTCTGGAGGTGATCAGCCGCTCTCCCACGCCGAAGGTGTCCACCTGGGCCCCCTGCATCACAAGGTCCCGAATCAAATGCTCGTCCAGGGCATTGGAGGCGGTGATTTTGCAGGTTTTCAGCCCCGCCTGATCCAGCATCTGGCGGGCACGCTTGGAGAGGTAGGAGATGTCGCCGGAATCCAGCCGGATGGCGAAATTGGTGATTCCCCGGGGAAGGAGAACCTCCCGGAAGGCCCGAATGGCGTTGGGCACGCCGCTTTTCAGGGTGTTATAGGTGTCCACCAGCAAGGTGGCGTTGTGGGGATATAGCTCACAATAGGTCTTAAAAGCCTCATACTCCGTGTCGAACATCTGCACCCAGGCATGGGCCATGGTTCCCCCGGCGGGAACCCCGTAAAGCTCATCGGTCAGGGTGCAGGCCGTACCGGCACAGCCGCCGATATAGGCCGCTCTTGCGCCGATAATGGCCCCGTCCGCCCCCTGGGCCCGGCGGGAGCCAAACTCCAGCACGGCACGTCCCTGGGCCGCACGGACGATTCGGTTGGCCTTGGTGGCGATCATGGTCTGATGGTTCAGGGCCAGAAGCACATAGGTCTCAATGAGCTGGGCCTCAATGGCGGGGGCCCGGACGGTGAGAATCGGCTCCTGGGGGAACACCGGGGTGCCCTCCGGCACGGCGTAAATGTCCCCGGTAAAGCGGAAATTTCCCAGATAGTCCAAAAAGTCCCGGTCAAAAATGTTCTTTTCCCGGAGAAATTCAATGTCCTCCGTGTCAAAATGCAGCTGCTGGATGTACTCCACGATCTGCTCCAGGCCCGCCGCAATGGCATAGCCGCCCTCATCGGGAACCGCCCGGAAGAACACGTCAAAGTAGGCGATTTTATCCTGAAAGCCCTGCTTGAAATAGCCGTTTCCCATGGTCAGCTCATAAAAGTCGCAGAGCATGGAGAGATTTCGTTTATGCATGGCCTTCTCCTTCCCGGAGCACCTGGATTTGCAGGCTCTCCATTACGTCCAGGGCCTTTTCATGGAGCACCGGGTCATTGGAGGCGGTACAGGCGGCATCCACCAAAATGGGGGTTTCCGGCTGGGCCGTCTTGGCCAGCACCGCATTGGCCAGCACGCAGATATTGGTGACAACTCCCACCAGCTCAATGCTGCGGAAGGGGGTCTTGGTCAGGTATTCATACAGAGCGTCCGAGCCGAAGGTGTATTTAATAAAGCACCAGTCGTCCTCCCGGACACTTTGGCCCACCTGGCCGTAGAGCTTATGGCCCTGGGTTCCCCCAATGCAGTGGGGAATGGGGAGCTGCCGCCCCTCCTGGGAGATCAGATAATCCTTGGTGTGGGTGTCAAAGGTAAAGACCACACTGTCGCCGCTGTCCCGGTACTGCCGGATTTTGGAGACGATTTTCTCCTCCAGGGCCAGGGCCTCCGGAAAGCCCAGAGAGCCGGTGACAAAATCATTCTGGTAATCCACTACAATAAGGCATTTTTTCATGGCTGTGCCTCCTCTGTGATGTCTTGGCGGGTTTCACGGGGTTCCTCCGTCGCAGGCGGGATGTCCTCCGGGGGATTCTCCGGGGCATCCTCCGTCTCCTCTGAGGGCAGCTCTGTAAGGACAGACTCCATGTCGTCCTCCCGGTTCTCCTCCGCCGGCTCTACATCCTCCCGGGAAAGGTTCTCCACTGCCAGATCCGAGGCCGGAGAAGGCTCCTCCTGGGGGCTCTCCTGGGCGTTTACATAGAGGGAAGATGGCTCATGCTCCCGGAACACCTTGTTGTAAAACAGGAACACCACCGCAAAAATCACGCAGAGCCCTGCCACCAGCTGACTGATGCGCAGGTTGGTCCCCGCCACATACAGGCTGTCGGTGCGAAGGCCCTCAATAAAGACCCGGCCCAGGCCGTACCAGCCCAGATACATCACGAAAACCTGCCCGTCATATTTTCTCCGTTTGGAGACAAAATGGAGAATCAGCAGGCCCAGGGCGTTCCACAGAGATTCATAGAGAAAGGTGGGATGTACATAAACCGTGGCCCCGGCGGCATCCGTCAGGCCCATGCGGAGGAAATTGTCCGTTGAGCCTCCGTGGGCCTCCCGGTTGATAAAGTTGCCCCAGCGGCCAATGCTCTGGCCGATGAGCAGCCCCAGGCCCCCAATGTCCAGCATGGCGGCGGTGCTGATTTTCTTGACCTTGGTGAAAATAATCACCGCCGTGACTGCGCCGATAATGCCGCCGTAGATGGCCAGGCCACCCTCCCAGATGTACAGCACCCGGATGGGGTCGTCCCGGTATAGCTCCCACTCAAAGAGGCAGTAGTAGGCCCGGGCGCAGACAATGGCGGAGGGCACGGCGCAAATGAGCATATCAATGATATTATCCTGGGTCAGGCCGAACTGGCGGCAGCGCTTCAGGGCGTAGGCCACCGCCAAAAGGAAGCCCACCGCAATGATAATGCCGTACCAGTAAAAGTCCTTTCCTCCAACGGAGAAGGCCACCCGGGAGGGGTTCAGGCTCAGCCCCAGGCCGGGGAACGAGATGGTGTCATACATGGGTTATTCCTCCTTCTGTTTGGGACGGATCACAGACAGCACCGCTGTCTCCTCCGTGACGTGGGCCCGGATAAAGGCCTGTACATCCTCTTTGGTGATGTTATCATAGATTTCCGGGAACTGAAAGTAGTCCACCCGGTCAAAGCAGCTGACGGCCAGCCGGTAGCACAGGCCGTCAAAGGAATCCAGCCCCCGGATGCGCCGCCCAAGAGAGGCCCGCTTGAGCCGCCGGAACAGGCCCTCCTCTACCCCCGCTCCGGCGATGCGCTCTGCCTCCGCCAAAACCGCCTCCAGCACGGCCCGGGGGTCTTCACTGTCCCCGGAAAGGGACACGTTGGGCATTCCCTTGAGAATCTCATAGCCCACGGAAAAGTCGGAATCAATCAGCCCCTTTTCATAGAGATGCCGGTACAGGGGGGAGGATTCTCCGCAGAGGGCCTCCGCCGCCAAGTCCCCCAGCAGCTCCTGCCGGAGACGCTCCTGGCCCTCGGGCACGGCGGGGCACTTAAAGCCCACCGCAAACATGGGCATGGCCACCTCCATCTCCTGGACGATCTCCCGCCGGGCCGGGGCACTGGGCTCCTCCGGGCCGTAATCCCGGGCGGACACCCCGCCCGGCTCCTTGGGCAGAAGCTCCAGGGCCATCCGGCGCACCTGCTCCGGCTCCACATCCGCCGCCACACACAGCACCATATTGGAGGGGTCATAAAAGGCCCGGTGGCAGTCGTAGAGCATCTGAGGGGTGATTTCCCCAATGCTCTCCAGGGTTCCGGCAATGTTCACCTTTAAGGGGTGATTTTGATACATGGCCGCAAAGAGATTTTCCCCCAGCCGGGAGCCGGGATTGTCCTCGTACATTTTGATCTCCTGGCCGATAATCCCCTGCTCCTTGTCCACGCTTTCCTGGGTGAAATAGGGCTGGGACACAAAGGACAGAAGGGTTTTTAGGTTTTCCTCAAAGGCCTGGGTGCATTCCACATAGTAGGCTGTCAGCTGATAGCCGGTAAAGGCGTTGGGGCTGGCCCCGGTGGCGGACATTTTCTGGAGGGCGTTGCCGTCCTTCATGTCGAACATTTTATGCTCCAGATAGTGGGCCACCCCATCGGCGGAGCGCATGGGCCGTCCATCCAGCACAAAGGAGGTGTCGATGGAGCCGTAGTTGGCGGCGAAAAAGGCGTACTTCCTGGAAAAGCCCGGCTTGGGAATCACATAGAGCTGCAGGCCGTTGGGCAAAAGGTCATAATAAAGGGTCTGCTCCAGCCGGGGATAGGTGAGCTTTTTCATTGGGCCCCTCCTTTCAGGAAAAATACCGTGTCCAGCCGTACCCGGCGGGCCACGGCTTGCACCTCCGCCGCCGTGACCTCCCCCAGGGCCTCCGCCAGGGCCTCCGGGGTGTAGGTAAAGCCGCCGATCTCCTGGCTGAGATAAAAGTCCTCCATGCGGCCCAGGGAGTCCCCGCTGGCCCGGAGACTGGAGGTCAGGGCGCTGCGGGCCGCCTCCATTTCCTCCCCGGTAATGTCTCCCTGGCGGCAGGCCTCCAGCTGCCGGAGAATCTCCTCCCGGGCGGGCTGATACTTGTCCATATCCACCCCGGAGGACACCACCATGACCCCCTTAAACCGGTCCAGGCCGGAGCTGGCGTAGTAGCACAGGCTGAGCCGTTCCCGGACGTGGGAAAACAGCTTGGAGGTGATGCCGCCTCCGAAGACGGTATTGAGCATCAGCAGGGCCGGGTACTCCCGGTCTGCGGAGGTGATGCCCGTTTGAAAGCCCATGACCAGGTTCCCCTGGACCACGTCCATGGTCTCTTCCACCTGGCGCACCCCTTGGGCCTCCGGGTGGGGCTGGGTAAAGGCCCGGTCAATCTGGGCCCGGGGCAGGCCCTCCAGGGCCTTTTGCAGGGCGGCGGTCAGGCGGCCCTCCTCTGCCCGTCCCGCAAAGACCAGCTCGATGCGGGAGTGGGCCAGAACATGGCGATAGTGGGCAAACAGGGCCTCCGGGGTGATGGCCTCCACCGAGGCCCGGTCACCGTACCGGCTGACCCCGTAGGCCTCCCCGGCAAACATCTCCTGGCGGAGCCGGGTGGCTGCGTAGGTTCGCTTATCGTTGATTTGGGCCATAATGGCGTTAATCAGGTTGACCCGTTCTCCGTCCACATAGTCCCGGCGGAAGACCCCCTTTTCCGTGACCGGGCACAGAAGAAAGCTCCCCATCAGGCGGCACATATCCTCCGTCAGGCCCTCCCCGGCAGGGGCGAAGCGCTCGTCAATGTAATCCAGGAAGAAGCCAATGTCCTGCACCTCTCCCTTTTTCCGCACCATGGCCTGAATCCCCGCCCCGTAGCGCTGATCCAGCCAGGCGGAGATGGCCTCTATGTCCGGGCACAGCCCACAGCCCCGAAGCAGCACGTCCGGCAAAAGGGCGTTCATGGCGGCCTCCTCCTGGCGAAGGGGGCGGAGCAGATTCAGGGACAGGCAGTTGGTTCGGAATTTATCGGTATCCAGAATGGTCAGATACACATCCGGCATGAGCATCCGTCTTGTTTTTTTCATATTCACGGTCCTTTCCGTAGACTCTATCCTATTATACAACGGTTCCGGGAAAAGTAAACGAAAATCTCACATTGTGTGTCGAAAGCCGGGGCGGAAAAAGATTGCACTTGTATCACAGGCCGGAATCATGTAGAATGGAGTGGAAACTTCCAAGGAAAGAGGTATGCCATATGGAATGGCTTGAAGTGACCATTAAAACCGCTTCGTCTGCCATTGACCTGCTGGGGGACAGGCTCACCGCCCTGGGCTATGACAGCTTTATTGTAGATGACAGCCAGGATTTTCAGTGCTTTTTGGCGGAGAATCAGCAGTATTGGGACTATGTGGATGAGGCCCTGGCGGAAAAAATGGAAAACGTCTCTCAGATTCGCCTGTATATAGAAAAGAACGCCCAGGCCCCGGAGCGGCTCGGCAGCCTGAAAAACGAGTTGGCGGCCTTTCGTGAAAAAAACCCGGAGCGGGAGCTGGGCTCTCTGGAAATCACGCTGGAAAACCTCCGGGAGGAGGACTGGGAAAACAGCTGGAAGCAGTATTATCAGCCCATCCCGGTGGGCCGCCGTCTGCTGATCGTGCCGGAATGGCTCTCCCCGGAAAACCCGGAGGGGCGTATCCCGGTGCGGCTGGATCCGGGCATGATTTTCGGCACCGGGGCCCACGCCTCCACCCAAATGTGCCTGAAAGCTCTGGAGGCGCATATTTCCGGGGGCGAGGCGGTGATCGACCTGGGCAGCGGCAGCGGAATCCTCTCCATCGCCTCCCTGCTTCTGGGGGCGGACACCGCCCTGGGGGTGGACATTGACCCCAAGGCGGAGGACATTGCCCGGGAGAACGCCGGACTAAACGGCCTGACCGCTCCCCGCTTTACCGCCCTGACCGGCAACGTGATCGGAGACAGGGCCCTGATGGAGAGACTTGCCCAGAGGCCCTGTGACCTGGTGCTGGCCAATATTGTGGCGGACGTGATCATTCCCCTTTCGGCGGTGGTGCCCCGGCTGATGAAAAAAGAGGGCCTGTTTATCTGCTCCGGCATTTTGAACATCCGGCTGGAGGAGGTACTGTCGGCCCTGGACAAGGCGGGCCTGGAGGTGATCCGGCGGCAGGAGGAACAGGACTGGTGCTGTCTGACCGCCGTGAGGAGGGACAGGGCATGACCTATCGGAACAAGCTGATTCTAAAGCGGCTGCTTATTGGGCTGGCCATTGGGGCGGGGGTGATCGCCCTGCTGCTGCTCATTGGCTACACCTATCTGGGCCGCTATCTGGTCTACACCCAGGACGGGGCCCGGTTCTCCTTTTCCAGCCCCTCCCCGGAGGGCTCCGCCGCCCCCAGCAGTCAGACCGCCGCTGTGCCCAGCAATGTGGAGCTGGTGATGGGCTCCGCCATCTCCGCCAATGAGGTGCTCAGCAGCACCAACACGGCCCTGGAGGACACAGAGGTGCAGGGGGTTTTGGTGGACTACAGCACCCTTTCCCAGGGCACCACGCTGAACCAAATCGAGGTAGGCGGCGACAGCTGCAACACCCTGGTGCTGGAAATGCGGGCCTCCGACCAGGCCATTGTCTCCTCCAATGAGGCGGTGACGGCTCTGATTCAGCGGGCGAAGAATCAGGACACCTGGCTGGTGGCGGTGCTTTCCTGTCTCAGTGACAGCGAATATGCCCTGGCCCATGACGACCTGGCCCTGAAAATTGAGGGGGCCGCCCTGTGGATGAGCAGCGAGGGCAGCTACTGGCTGGACCCGGCCCAGCCCGAGGTGCTTTCCCGCATCACCGAACGGATTGACCAGCTGGCCCAGATGGGCTTTGACGAGGTGGTGCTCAGCGACTTTACCATTCCCCTCAGCAGCTCTCTGGTCTATGACTATGGGGATTCCACCCGGGAGGACATTATGGTCAAGGCCTATAATCAGCTGGTGGATGCCACCGTGGACAAATGCAAGCTGGGCCTCCAGATTCGTGACCCGGAGGCGGGACATCCCGCCATGGTGGCCGCAGACCGGATTTACGTCTGCTTTGAGGACGGGGCCTATGTGAAGGAATACGCCCAGGGCCATCCCGACCAGTATTTGGTCTTTATTACCAGCTCCCACGACACCCGGTTTGACAGCTACGGAAAAATCCAGTGCAGCTCCGACTACAACGAAGGCGTCACCTACTCCGGGGGGCAGGAGGACACGGAGGATAATCAGGACACAGAGGATGATGCGGAGGAATATACCGAGGAATAGCAAGGGAGAAGCCGTCAAGGCTTCTCCTTAACCCTTCAATGGACTTCTCCCGAAATCTTCAATGGGCGACTTCTTTGCCGTTATTTGCTCCAAAAATAGGCGGGAACCGGCGGGGCGGCTGGGGGGTGGGCATCTCCACAATGGGCTGCGTCCCGGGCGGGGCGGACATGGGAACCCCCGGGTCGTACTCCACCAGCTTATAGCCGCAGGCATTGATCATCACGGTGTCGTGATAGGGGTAGATGGCCCGCCTGTCCATAGGGTTCTCCCCCAGGTGCCGGTGGCCGTAGAAGTGAATGGCGGGCTTGTACACATCGTCCAGATACCGGAAGGACTGGAAGCCCTCATGGAACAGATCCGGCCCGTCTCCCAAGCCAATGGCCGGGGCGTGGGACACAAAAATGTCGATGCCCTTGGCACGCTTGATTTGGGGCTCCAGTCGCTTGACCCGTTTCCACATCTGGTCGTCAGAGTATTCGTAGGTGGTGGGATGGGGGCTTTTACAGCCGCCCAGGCCCATGATTCGTACTCCCCGGTAGACAATCAGCCGGCCGTCAATGTTGACGCAGCCCTCCGGCGGCTCTTTTTCATAGCGTTTGTCATGATTTCCCGGCACATAAAACAGGGGACATGGAATCATCGTCACCAGGAAGGACAGATACCTGGCGGACAAATCCCCGCAGGAAATAATCATTTTCACATCCCGGAACCGCTCCGGGTCAAAATGGTCCCAGATGAATTTGCTCTCGATGTCGGAAACCACCAGAATCTTCATAGGCCCTCCCAGTCAGAAAGAATCAACAGATCGAGTATACCAGATTCTTCGGCAAATTGCAACAATTCCCTTTGTACTTTTCCGTCCTCTGTGGTACACTGGAGGGGGAGGTATGGATATGGCAAAATCTGAACACACCAAGCAGCGGCTGCTGGCCCTGACGGAGCTTTTGCGGCGGGAAACCGATGAGAACCATCATC
>CAVJIP010000135.1:0-2806 GCA_963649625.1 Bacteroidaceae bacterium | reverse complement strand
CCCTCAGGAAGAGGCGGGAAGGGCTTGTTTTCCAGACTGTCGGCCAGCTGACGGCGGAGATTGCCGTAACGCAGGGCCTTGCCGGCGGCGATAAAATAGGGCTTGATGGCCTCATCGTCACACCAGAGTATCTTCTTAAGGGTGCCGCCCTTCGACCAATACAGGCTTTTTATGGCGAGGTACAGAACCGGCGTCATGATGCGCCGAATGCCTTTTCCAATTTGGGCGAACTGCCCGCCGTCCAAGAAAACGTGCTCCACAGGCAGTTCTGTGCTTTTGAGGAACACCATGGCCAAATCTGCGCCAATGGAGGATGCCACAACAAGGGCAAGCCGCTCCACGCCGTTTTCCCGCAGAAACTCCTCCACCTGATGCACCTCGTCTGCCTTGCTGATGTACCGCTGCCCCGGACAGTAGACGGTAGATGTGGGCATGATGCAGAAGCATTGGTTCTTCAAATATTTCGCCACCGGTTCGCTGCTGTCCCCTGTCACGCCCATGGCGTGGAAAAACAGTACAGCGGGCTTTTCCTTGTTTCCAAGTGTTTTGAATATCATGATGTCACCTCATTATAAAAGTGCCGCTAGACATGAGCAAAATGAGCGTCCCCAAAGGAGCAGGGAAGTAGGGTACGTGAGTAAGGGCACGGCAATCAGGCACCGCCCGGAAAACAGGCTGTGCCGGAAGTAAAAAAAGGATATCGGGACAAAAAGGGGATCAAGCGCAGCGGGAAGCCAGCTTTCGGCTTCTTGCAAGCTTCGGGTGGCGAGTGACAAAAGCAGCGACAGCAATGGCCAGCAGAGAAATATGGGCAATGGTATTCAGGTTTTCAGCAGAATGCCTGTTGCGTACCCAAAGTCGTTCCTGAGCGGTAGCCTTGAACCTGGAATTGTACCGTTCGCATTCAGTCCTGAGTGCGTAAACGGATCTGAATTCCAGAGTATCTCTCTGGATGGAAAGCCTGTAGTCGTTTGGGATCGTCACATATTTGGTACAACCGGTGGCCTTGCTTTCCTTGTGGAAACATTTATGGGCGCAGGGGCAATCGTGCAGATGGGCAGTTCTTTTATAGGGACAGCAATATTTCTGCCTGGTTTTGCCGTTCTCTGTGAACTTTCCGTCCCGGTGCATGGCAAGGCCCGCTTCGCAGATCGGTGCCCCGCAAGGCAGCTTGGCAGGAGACTTTGTGTTTCTCTTGTTGAGAGGAATAACGCACTCTCCGTGATAAAGCTCCCGGACGGTGTTGTAGATGGCCTTGACGTCATAGGCTTTATCCCCAATGAACGTGCATTCCTCCACAGACAGATAGCTGTTGGTCTTCTTGAGGATATCCAGCGCCACGGTAGAATCTGCCACATCAGCTGTGGTGGTCAGCTCACAAAGCGGAAGCCCTGTGATGCAGTCTACCAGCACATGGCTTTTGTAGCCCCAATAGAACTCATAATTGCGTTCATTGTGTTGATTGGAAGCGGTATGGACACCCAAAGCGCAGTCTTTATCCGACTTTGGCTGATTTTTCGGGTCAAACTTGTTTTTCGTGAAAGACTTTGGGTTGTTTTGCTTGGTATTCGCCAAAACAGGTGTGGAATCCAACCCGATAAAGGATGCGTCCAGGACTCCCAAAGAATAGAGCTGCTTGACCTGTGTCTGCATGAGTTTCTCAAGAATGCTGTGATCCAGCTTCCGCAAAAAACGGTCATATGTCCAATAAGAGGGAAGCTTCTTCGTGATGTCGAAGCCGCAGTAGTAAGCGATGAGACGATTGTTTTCCAGATAATCCACCAGGTCGGTGATATAGCCGAAGCCCTCGCACTTCATGACTATAAATGCGCAGATCATGGCAGATACCGGATAACCGGTGCGCCCGAGCTTCTTCTTTTGCTGCTCGAATTCAGATAGGTCGAGATGAAGAAACAGGGTGTCGTAGAACACAGCCTTGGGTTGTGAGGTAAACAGGCGAATGTCCTGTATGATTTCTTGTCGGTAGATAGCGGTCAGCCTCCTTTGGATGGTTTTCTTACAACTGAATTATACCAAATTGGCTGACCGTTTTCTATATTTTCTAGTGACAAAGTATAGTCAGCAATTCAAAAAAAGCCTTGTGCCGCAATGACTTTTTGTATTTTGCACACGGCTAAAGTGCCGCCAGTGCTCCGGCAATCAGACAGCAGGGTAGACCAATCAGCATACCGAAGCAGGAGCCCTTAATGTGGAACATATAGTCGTGATACGCCTCTCTCATATCCTCCGTGCCCGGAATGACGAAGCGTTTGGAGTGGCAGAACAGCACCCAGTCAACGATCAGGGCATCGTACCAATCAACGATCAGCCAAAGCAGATAGGACAGGCCAAAACCGGAAAGGAAGCTGGCGCAGCCGTTTGTATAGCGCATGAGCAGCCCCAGCAGCAGGCCGAGCACAAGGATCGCCGGCCATTTTTTCTTGATACGTTGCCACTCGGAAGGTGGCCTGTCGCCGGAGACAAGACCCAGTTCTATGAGCCGCTGCACAATCTCCGGCGGATAGTTGAGCTTTGCAAGCTCCAGATTATCCATGAGCCTGTGGGTGGACAGCAGGCAGCCCGCCGTCAGCAGCAGACAGGCGGCGAGCACCTCAATGATAAATATAAGCATTGTCTCAGAGTCCTTTCATATCAGCGTAACCACCCACCCGCTTAGGGCGGCGATGGCGGCAAACAGGGGAATGCCCCGCACAAAGGAGCCGATATGCTTGGAGGGGTCTTGGTAAATTTCCTTATCCGGCAGGAAGGAAAAGCGGATGCGTTTCGTATTGCGCCACCAGAGCAG
>CAVJIP010000134.1:0-5755 GCA_963649625.1 Bacteroidaceae bacterium | reverse complement strand
GCGCCGTGTATTACGCCACCAGAGCAGGTCTATGACCAGAAGGTCGAACAGCCCCAGTCCCTCGCCGAGAATGAGAAAATACCAAAATGCCGGAAGATAGCTGCAAAAGCTGAGGATACTCTTAAAGCCCAGTCCCAGCGCAGAAAATACTACAGTGAATAGAATGAGATTGCCCAGCAAAATTGAGAGGATTGACTTCTCCTTCGGTGCGTCAGCGAGCCGTTCACGCACAATGTTCTGTACTGCGTCCGGGTAGGAACGCAGACCAGCCAGGTTTTTCTTGTCCGTCCCTGTGCAGAGAAAGCAGATGCCCCAGTACAGAAACCAGAATGCGGGTATGATGAACCATTTCATTGTTATTTTTCCTCCATCCATTCTTTGATTGCCTTTTTCATTCGGCGGTCAATATCCTCCCGGGGTTGCCTGCAAGCAGCGTGGAGCCTCGCAGCTTCTGCTCTGCGCTGGTTAGATGAAGCTAACCGAGCTGCTTTTGAAAAACCGCCTTTCTGCGGCCCTTCGTTAACCTGTTCCAATCATTCCTTGCACTGCCTTCCATCCCAATATATCATGCTTTCTTCGCCTTTGCAAGAGGCGGGGGAGAAAATGTGGGCCAGAAGGCGGAGAAAGCTGAATATTGCTGCCCTGTTAGGGAGAGGAAAGCCAGACCAAAAAAGAAATACCCTGAATTGCAATAATTTTCCAACAATAGCACTTGCATATGGGGGGTATGAGATGATATAATATGCAACAGCGCAGGATGCGCAGCCTGTCCTCTGCGTATCGGAGTTTCAAAATTCATCAATTTTCCATATGTAACACTTGCTTATATGAGCGTGATATGATATAATACGCTAGAACATAAAAGATAGCTCTCCCGGGGGATTGTCATAATTTTCCGGGGGGGGGGTAGTGCATGGTGACACATATGGAATATACGTTCCGCTGTGGTGCGGGACGAAGGTACGGAATTGGCCTGGGACGCTTCCACAGGAAGCTGACGCCAATTATTTTTTCCGTGGCTACATAACGCTTACCCGGGGATGCGAAACAAAAAAGAGTCATCCGCTGTGGCGGCTGACGGCCAATCCGGAAACCCTCCGTATGATTCCCTGCGGAGACAGTGCCCGGTCAAATGCGTATTTGGAGGGAAACCCGCAATATGAATGAAAACAAAAAAACAAACCTCCGGGCAGGTGCGGTGGAGTTGGATCTGTGGGAAATTATTACGCTCCTGCTTCGGAAGATTCACTGGCTGCTGCTGGCGGGGGTTCTGGTGGGTGCTGCCACATATATCGGCGTTATGCTTTTTGTAGCGCCCACCTATCAATCCAGGGTGAGCTTTTATGTATATAGCAGCTCGGATAAGGTAAGCCAGACCCAGATCGGAACAGTGAGCAATGCGGATCTTCAGGCGGCGGGGAGCCTTACCACCACCTATGCGAAGATACTGGGGAGCAATACGGTTTTGGATGCGGTGCTGGAGGACTTAGGGGAGGACAGCGATTTGACAAGAGCCCAGCTTAGCAGCATGGTCAGCACCTCTGCGGTGACGGATGCTCAGCTGCTGGAGGTGGTAGTGACCTCTACCGATGCGGCCCTGGCCTGCAAGGTGGCGAGCTCCTTTATCCAGGCCGCACCTGCGGAGATCATCCGCATCACCAAGGCCGGAAGTGTTGAGGTGGTGGATCGCCCAGAGGTGGCTACATCACAGTCCACGCCCCGAACCCTCCGGGACGGCATGATCGGTTTTATGATCGGTGTGGTGCTGTGTGCCGGTGTGTTTATCCTGCGCATGATGATGGATTCCACCATCTATTTGCCGGAGGACATTGAAAAGACCGTAGGATTGACTGTCCTGGGGCAGATTCCTGAAATTGACGCAGCAGAGGAGAATACAACCGGCTGGAAGCTGGTAGAGGGAGGCAGGGTGCGCTATGGCGAAAAAGAATGACAGCCAACGGGCGGAGCGAGAGGCCGTCCAGATCAACAGAAAGCGTCTGCTGACCAATGATTCTCCCTTCGCCATCAAGGAGGCCTATGTTAAGCTCCGCACCAGCCTGATGTTTTGCCTCACGGCGGATAAGGAGCGGCCTTGTACCACCTTTGCCATCACCAGCGCCAGAGCCTCAGAGGGCAAGAGCCTGACGGCGGCCAATATCGCCATCAGCTATGCTATGCTGGGGAAAAAGGTGCTGCTGATTGATGCGGATATGCGTAAGCCCACCCAGCGCCGTCTGTGGCGGGTACAGAAGGCAGCAGGCCTGTGTGATTTCTTGGCGAAGATATGTAACCTGGAAATGAACAAGGTGGAGGATTTGCCCCTGTGGATTATCTGCACCGGCACCATCCCGCCCAACCCTTCGGAGCTGCTCTCCTCAGAGCGGATGAAAGCCTTTGTGGAGGAATGCGCCAGGCTCTACGATTACGTTATCATCGACACGCCGCCCATCAATACGGTGGCCGATGCTCAGATTGTGTCCACCTATGTGGACGGCGTACTGCTGGTGGTTATGTCCGGCAGCACAACGGAGGATGAGCTAAGCGAGGCCGTGGGCGAGGTGCAGCGGGCCGGAGGAAATCTCTGCGGTGCTGTCCTCAATGACATGAATATGAAATCCATGAGATACGCCTATAAATACAAATACGGTGGGAAGTACGGATATAAGTATGGCTATTCCTACTCCTATGCCCAGACACAAGAAAAGAAATGATATGAAGCTGGACTTTACACTGGATTATCATGCACATATCCTTCCGTGCTGTGACCACGGAAGTGACGGCCTGGAAACCTCCCGGAAACAGCTCATCATGGCCGCCTCCGCTGGGGTGAAAACCATATGTGCAACGTCGCACTTTTATCCCCATAAGGAGTCCCTTTCGGGCTTTCTCCGTCGGCGGGACAGGGCGGCGGAGCTGCTGCGGGGGAATCTGCCGGAGGGTGCGCCTGAAATCCAGTTGGGAGCCGAGGTATTGATATGTGACGGCTTGGAGAATATGGATGACCTGGCTCGCCTGTGCCGGGCGGGAACCAACGAGCTGCTGCTGGAAATGCCCTTTTATACCTGGCCCGAGTCCATATGGGACACCCTGTACCTGCTCTGTGATCGGCGGGACATTCAAGTGGTGATTGCTCACGCAGACCGGTATCCCAAGGAGGATATTGAGGAGCTGATTGGGGAGGGCGTGCCGCTGCAGCTTAACGTGGAGTGCCTGATCAAACCTCTGCGCCGAAAGACCTACCTGGAGTGGATCGGGAAGGGGTATGTAGCATACCTGGGCAGCGATATTCATATGCTGGGCGGCGGGTATAAGGACTGGGAAAAGGCCAGGCAGCTTTTGAGAAGGAAGATAAAATAAAGCAGAACCAATTCTTAATATAGATGAAAACCACTAGGAAAGCCATAGGGGATTCAAGGGACAGGGACGCAAGTTCTCTCCCGGACACACAAAGGTCCCCCGAATATTCGGGGGGGGGGGGGGTACTGAAACCATGAAAAATAAAGTAGGAATCAAATCGTTAAGCAAAGCACTGGGGCACTGGAGAATCGTTGCCCTGGGTCTTATGATATGCGATTTTGGAACTATCCATCTTTCTTATTTTCTGGCGTTATGGTACAGATTCGGCTGTGTCTACTCGGAAATCCCGGCGGAATATCTGAACGCTTACGGTTCGTTTATTACGCCCTATGCTGTTGGCTCCATAGTGGTATTTCTGCTTTTTCGGATGTATCGCAGCGTTTGGAGATACGCCAGCTATGACGAGTTGCTGCGGACCTTCCTTGGTTCGGCAGCGGCCTCCGTGAGCTATTCCATTATCACCACGCTGGTCTTTGGACGGATGCCCGTGTCCTATTACCTGTGGGGCGGGGTGGTGCAGCTGCTGTTCCTGCTGGTGCCGAGATTTGCCTTTCGATTTCTGCTGTTTATTCAGGCAAATTTGAAAGCTAACGACAGCGCAGCGGGCCGGGTCATGATTATTGGAGCGGGCCAGGCCGGACAGATGCTGCTACGGGATATGCGAAGCACCAAGGAGCCCAACAACACAGCAATATGCTTTATTGACGACAACCCCAATAAATGGGGCCGCTATATCTCCGGCGTTCCCATTGTGGGCGGCCGGGAGGATATTTTGAAAAATGTGGAGAAGTACCGCATTACGAAGATATTTCTGGCCATTCCCAGTGCGGCGGCGGAGCAGCGCAGAGACATTCTCAACATCTGTAAGGAAACCTCCTGCGAGCTGAAAAACCTTCCGGGAATGTATCAGCTGGTAAACGGAACCGTGTCCGTGACGGCCATGCATAAGGTGGAAATCGAGGATCTCCTGGGACGGGAGCCTGTCCGGGTGGATATGGACGAAATTTACGAATTTATCAAGGGAAAGACGATTCTGGTGACAGGAGGCGGAGGCTCCATCGGCAGTGAGCTGTGCCGGCAAATCGCCGCCCATGAACCAAAGCTGCTTGTTATATTTGACATTTACGAAAATAACGCCCACGCCATTCAGCTGGAGCTTCAGGAGAAGTATCCATCTTTGGCACTGCGGGTGCTGATCGGCTCCGTGCGGGACAGTCGACGCATCAACCAGGTGTTCCAGCAGTACAAGCCGGATGTGGTCTACCACGCAGCGGCCCACAAGCACGTTCCCTTGATGGAATACAGCCCCTGCGAGGCTATCAAAAACAACGCCATCGGTACCTATAAGACGGCCTATGCCGCCATGCAAAACGGTTGCAAGCGGTTTGTGCTGATTTCCACCGACAAAGCGGTGAATCCTACCAATATTATGGGCGCATCCAAACGGTTGTGCGAGATGATTATTCAATCCTTTGACAGAAAGTTGCGGGAGGGCAGGTCGGACGAGCTGATTCCTTTCCACGTCCACAGCTGGGACGAGGACGGCTCCATGCGGGACATTGCGAAAACCGGAGGGAGTCCCAGAACCGAGTTTGTAGCGGTGCGTTTCGGCAATGTGCTGGGCAGCAACGGCTCCGTTGTGCCCCTGTTTAAGCAGCAGATCGCCAAGGGCGGGCCGGTTACAGTCACTCATCCCGATATTACCCGGTATTTTATGACAATTCCAGAGGCCACATCTCTGGTGCTCCAGGCGGGAACCTACGCCAAGGGCGGTGAAATCTTTGTGCTGGACATGGGCTCGCCGGTGAAGATCGACACCTTGGCCAGAAACCTGATTAAGCTGTCGGGGCTGCGACCTGACGAGGACATTAAAATCGAATACACGGGCCTTCGCCCGGGGGAAAAGCTGTATGAGGAAAAGCTCATGTCCGAGGAGGGCCTGCGGACAACGCCGAACCATCTAATTCACATCGGAAGCCCCATACAATTTGACACAGATACCTTTCTTGACCAGCTCCAAACGCTGATGGAGGCGGCCTATGCCGGGGAGGAGGAGGAAATCCGAGCCCTTGTGGAGGAGGCCGTGCCGACCTATCACCCAGCCGGCGCAAGCACTGCAACAGGCGAACTGGCCGGATAAAGCAAATCAGCAAGTGCTTGCAAAAGGAACGTACATAGCCACTCATGGTGGTGTTGGAAAAAGGGAGAGCAAAATGGACTTTTTACATGACGAGCGTTTTCGAGGCATTGAAAGATTCGACAGCAAAATTTGGCTGGCCAGTCCGACCATGCATGGCGAAGAGCTGAAGTATATGACCGAGGCATACGAGACCAACTGGATGTCCACAGTCGGCGAAAACATCAACGAGGTGGAGAAAATAGCGGCTGAGAAGTCCGG
>CAVJIP010000133.1:4828-11583 GCA_963649625.1 Bacteroidaceae bacterium | reverse complement strand
GGAGACAAGCAATGCAGGAAAACATTTTGGCGGTGGGAGACGTGGTGGGAGCCCAGGGACTTCGGTATCTCAGGAAAAAGCTCCCGGAGCTGCGCCGGGCCTGGAATCCGGCGTTTACGGTGGTCAATGGGGAAAACGCCTCTAACGTAGGGCTGACCCCCCAGCAGGCGGAGGATATGTTCCAGGCGGGGGCGGATGTGGTCACATTGGGCAACCACGCCTTCCGGCAGCGGAGCGTCCTGGACTATCTGGAGGACACCCCCTATATTCTCCGGCCCGCCAACTACGCCCCCCAGACTCCGGGGCGGGGCTATGGCATATTCGACTGCCGAATCGGGCCTGTGGGGGTGGTGAATCTGATTGGCCGGTGTAATATGGACTATGGCCCGGACAACCCCTTTCTGCTGATAGACCGCATCCTGCCGGAGCTGGGGGAGGCCAGATATGTGCTGGTGGACTTCCACGCAGAGGCCACCTCGGAAAAGCAGGCCATGGGTTATATGCTGGACGGGAAAATCACCGCCCTGTGGGGTACCCACACCCATGTACCCACGGCGGATGCCCAGGTGCTGCCCCAGGGCACCGGCTACATTACAGATTTGGGCATGACCGGGCCGAAGCATGCCGTGATCGGGATTCAGCCCCAGCTGTCCATTGACAAGTTCCGGGGCAACGTATATCAGCCCTACCGTCCGGCGGAGGGGCCCTGCGTCCTCTCCGGGGCGGTGTTTACGGTGGACACGGAGACGGGCCGCTGTGTGGAAGTGCGGCAAATCACAGTATAGGGAGGCAAGGCTATGGAGATTGCAATATTAGGGCTGCTGGCCCTTACGGTGGTGCTGCTGGGGCTGGTGCTGATAAAGCTGAGCCGGAGGGACGATGATGCCCAGGCCAAGAAGCTGGAGGGAGCTCTGTCCCGGCTGGGTCAGCAGACGGTGTCGGATACCCATCAGGCGGTGGTGGAGACCATGACCACCATGGGCCAGGGCCTGACCGCCAATGTAAACGCCCTGGGCGACAGTCTGGGCGGCAACGTCCGCTCTCTGGGGGAGTCGGTGAATACCAGCCTTGCCGCCATGAAGGCCACCATGGCAGACAGCCAGAAAATGGCTTCCCAGGCCCAGGTGGAGAGGCTCGACAGCATTGACCGCCATGTGATGGCCCGACAGGAGGCCATGAACCAGACGGTGGAAACGCAAATGAAGGCCATGGAGGCACGGCTGGGGCAGCTGGAGCAGATGAGCGAGCAGAAGCTGGAGGCTCTTCGCCAGAGTATGCAGGCCTCCATGCTGGAAATGCGCCAGGAGAACGCCAAAAAGCTGGAGGAGATTCGGGGCACCGTGGATGAAAAGCTCCAGGACACCCTCCAGAAAAAAATCACTGATTCCTTTCAGGCCGTGTCCCAGCAGCTGGAGCAGGTCTACAAGGGCCTGGGAGAAATGCAGCATCTGGCCTCGGATGTGGGTGGGCTCAAGCAGGTGCTTTCCGGGGTCAAGACCCGGGGCATTCTGGGAGAGCTGCAGCTGGGAGCCATTTTGGAGGAGATTCTCTCCCCGGAGCAGTACGACACCGATGTGGCCACCATTCCCGAAAGCCGGGAGCGAGTGGAGTTTGCGGTGAAGCTGCCGGGCAGCGACGGGGGCCATGTGTATCTGCCCATTGACTCCAAGTTCCCGGGAGACACCTATATGCACCTCCAGGAGGCCCAGGCCGCCGGAGATGCCGCAGCCCTGGCGGAGGCCCGGAGGGCCCTGACGGCGGTACTGAAAAAAAGTGCCAAGGACATTCGGGAGAAGTATGTGGAGCCCCCCTATACCACCAATTTCGGTATTCTGTTTCTGCCCTTTGAGGGGCTATATGCCGAGGTGGTGAACCAGGGACTCATTGAGGGACTCCAGCGGGAATATCAAATCAATGTGGCAGGCCCCAGCACCATGGCGGCCCTGCTAAATTCCCTGCAAATGGGCTTCCGCACCCTGGCCATTCAGAAGCGCAGCAACGAGGTCTGGCAGGTGCTGGGGGCAGTGAAAACGGAGTTTGGGAAATTTGAGGACGTAATGGCCCGGATGCAGGGCCACCTCAAACAGACCAGCAGCGACCTGGAAACCCTTATGGGCACCCGAACCCGTGCCATCAACCGAAAGCTCCGGGATGTTCAGGAGCTGGCAGAGCCCGAGGCCCAGGGACTGCTGGAAACGGAGAATGAGTAGGGAGAAATCCATGGAGAACTGGAAAAAAGACCGGATTGGTGCCTGCCGGCGAGGCGAAAAGCCACCCATGCTGGTGCGCATGAAAAGCGGCTTTGCAGTCATGGCGGACACTCAGTTCCTGCCAGGCTATTGCATTCTGCTCCATGACCCGCAGGTTGCGTCCCTGGCGGACTTGAGCCTGGAGGAGCGGCGGCAGTATTTATTGGTACCAAACTGATTGGAGATGCCATTGAACAGGTGCTCCATCCACGGCGTATCAACTACTCTACCCTGATGAATTTTGATGGCTACTTACACACCCACATTGAAGCACGCTATGAATGGGAGCCGGATCTATATAAATACCTCCCCAGCTGGATTTATCCAGGCTCGGTGCGAAACGATTCAACGAAAGCATTCAGCACGGAAAAACATGGCGAACTGCAAAAACAACTGACACAAGCGCTACTTCGGTTGATGAGGCAGCCCGGATATTAAAGGAACACCTGAACCGCACAAAACGGTTCAGGTGTTCGCAAAGAATAAAAAATTATTTGTGCAGCAGAGGCGACAGGGGCTTATAAATCAGAAAGCACAGGGCCACGTCCAACAGTCCCTTCACAAAGGTAAAGGGCATATTAAAAACAACCAGGCATTGCAGCAGACTTTTCATGGAGGGAAGAATGGCCTGATAGGCATTGACGATCAGCTCCATGCCCCCAAAGAGCTTGGCGTAGATGGGATAGGTGACAAAATAGTTCAGGGGCACCGAGGCGGCGGCCATGACAATGTTGCCCACCATCGCACCGATCACGGCGGCCCGGAGTCCCTTGGCTTTGATCTCCTGACGGGTCATACCGGAGGTGTCCTTTGGCTTGAGCCTCTGATAGAGAGCGCCGGCAGGTGCCACGAAAAAGACCCCCAGCAGGAAGTTGCACAGCTCTCCCGCTCCGCCGGAGCTGGTGCCCTTGATGATAAGGTGCAGCAGGTTCTTGAGCAGGCACACAATGCCGCCATAGACAGGGCCTAGGGCAAAGGCCCCCAGCAGCTCCGGCAGGTCGGAAATGTCCATTTTCACAAAGGACGGAATCAGGGCCGGAATGGGAACCTCAATAAACATCAGGGCAAAGGCCACGGCAGAGAGCATGGCCGTGACCACCAGCTTGTGGGTGGCCGAGGCTTTTGGAGTGGATACGGTGTTGGTCATGAGAAAAACCTCCCTTAAAATTCAGAACACCTGAATGCCGCCGTGCATTCAGGTGTCACAATCATCAATGGAGGTGTGAGACACATCTTCTTTCATCCAGACTTGTGGCCCAAAGGCCAGTTACTGTCGGTACCGGAATCACACCGGTTCAGCACCTTTCGGCGCACGCGGACTGTGCAAGCTGCAATCACCGCCGGTCGGGAATTGTGGCATATGCCACGCACCCTGCCCTGAAAACATGGTTCATCAGATATTCAATTCCCCTACAGTATAGCTGTGACCGAAAAAAATGTCAACCCTTTTCTTGGTTTTTATGCTATACTTACGGAGAAGGGAGGGTTTTGCCCATGGAATTGACCTGTGCCTTCTCCGGCCATCGCCCGGAAAAGCTCCCCTGGGGAGAAAACGAGCTGGACCCCCGGTGCCTGGCCTTAAAGCTGCAAATGGAGCAGGCCCTTCGGGGGCTATGCCGGGAGGGCTGTCTCCGGTATTTATGCGGTATGGCCCGAGGCTGTGACCTGTACTTTTTAGAGGCCCTGGAGGGGCTTCGGGCCGAGTTCCCCCTCCATGTAAAGGCCGTGATCCCCTGTCTGGATCAATCCCGCCTATGGCCGGAGGCCCAGCGCCGCCGCTATCTCCAGGTACTGGAGCTGTGTGACCGGATGGAGGTGCTGGAGGACAGCTATTCTCCGGGCTGTATGCTCCGGCGAAACTACTACATGGTAAACCATGCAAGCATTCTTATGACGGTATTTGACGGCTCTCCCGGGGGAACGGCGGCCACGGTGCGCTACGCCCGGGCCAAGGGCATCCGGATCTTGCCCATCTGGCGATAAGCCTAGGCGGACAGCAGGGGCCGCAGGAAGCCCTCCTCTCCCCCACGGCTCAGGTCGGCTCCCACCAGCTTATTCTTATAGACCAGCAGGGTGGCATACACCGGCTCGCTGCCCTCGCCGGGATAGTCCAGGATTCGGTAGACATACTGCATAAGGGCTTTGCCCTTGTAGCGGCTCAGGTCAAAGCCCTGGGACTGCTGAATGGCGTTGTACTGGGTGTAGACCTGGGTCCACTCCTTGGGGATGCGCACCTCCTGGGTGCGGGCCGACTCCGGGTCGGCCTCGTAGCCGCAGGAGGCCAGAAACTCCATCTGGGCCTCCTGGGTGCCCAGCCGCCGTCCGGCGGAGGCTTCTACCGAATCGCCGCCCCGGTTGGCCAGCACAATGACCGCCAGCAGCACCGCCGCCGCCCCGCAGAGGATGCCGATGAGCTTGGGCCTGGATAGCTTTGCCGTAACAATTACCATAGAGGGTTCCTCCTGTCTGGATGATCGGTTTTATCTGCTTCCAGTCTATGGGACAGGCGGACAACCTAGAACCGAAGGGATGGGATTTTATGCTGCGACTGGACAGACTTTTATCCGAGGCCGGTGTGGCCACCAGGAAGGAGCTGCGGGAGATCATCCGCAGCGGCCGGGTGACGGTAGACGGCCAGACCGTTACCCGCCCGGAGTGGAAGGTTCAGGAGGGCCAGCAGGTGGCCCTGGACGGTCTGCCGGTGGGACAGCGGGGCCAGGTGGTGCTGATGCTCCACAAGCCGACAGGCTATGTGACCTCCACCTCCGACCCGAGAGATCCCACCGTCATGGAGCTGTTGCCCCCGGAATACCGGCAGCTTTTCCCGGTGGGGCGGCTGGACAAGGAGACGGAGGGGCTGCTGCTGTTTACCAACGATGGGGCGCTGGGCCACCGGCTTGCCTCCCCCAAGCATCATGTGGAAAAGGAATACTATGCGGAGGTAGAGGGCCTTCTGGGCCGGGAGGACGTTGCGGCCTTTCGAGAGGGGCTTACCCTTCGGGACGGGACACGGTGTCTGCCCGCCATTTTAGAGCTGTGTCCCGGCGGCTGTCGGGTCACGGTACGGGAGGGAAAGTATCATCAGGTTCGCCGGATGCTGGCCTCCCGGGGCGCACCTGTGACCTATCTCCGCCGGGAGCGGGAGGGTAGCCTGGCCCTGGGGTTCCTGGCCCGGGGAGATTATCGGCTGCTGACCCCGGAGGAAATCAACAAATTGCTGTAAAAACCCCCGGAAGGCTCCTGCATTTTTCTCTCCATGGGCAGAATCACCAAAGGGATTTGTAAACCTTTGGTGAATCGGATACTATACATCCGGCCTTGGGTGTGTTAAAATAGCACCATCTTAAACAAGCAAAAAGATGGGGGTATATTATGTCCAGCGTAACAATGAAGCATATCTACAAGAAATATGCAGGCGGCGTCATTGCTGTCACCGACTTCAACCTTGATATTGAAGATAAGGAATTTATCATTCTGGTCGGCCCTTCCGGCTGCGGTAAGTCCACCACTCTGCGTATGATTGCGGGCCTGGAGGAAATTTCCGAGGGTGAGCTGTACATCGATGGCAAGCTCTGCAACGATGTTCCTCCCAAGGAGAGAGACATCGCCATGGTGTTCCAGAACTACGCTCTGTATCCGCACATGACCGTGTATGAGAATATGTCCTTCGGCCTGAAGCTCCGCAAGACGCCCAAGGACGAGATCAAGCGCCGCGTTGAGGAGGCCGCTCAGATTCTGGAGATCGAGCACCTGCTTGACCGTAAGCCCGCTGCTCTGTCCGGTGGCCAACGTCAGCGTGTGGCCCTGGGCCGTGCCATTGTCCGTAACCCCAAGGTGTTCCTACTGGACGAGCCTCTGTCCAACCTGGATGCAAAGCTCCGTACCCAGATGCGTTCCGAGCTGACCAAGCTCCACAAGAAGCTGGACACCACCTTTATTTACGTTACCCACGACCAGACCGAGGCTATGACCATGGGCTCCCGCATTGTGGTCATGAAGGACGGCATTATGCAGCAGGTTTCCACACCTCAGGATCTGTACCAGAACCCCGTAAACCTGTTCGTGGCCACCTTCATCGGCTCTCCCTCCATGAACAAGCTGGAGGGCTCCAAGCTTTCCTCCAAGGACGGCCACACCTACATCACCTTCGGCAACGAGAATGAGAACGCCACCGTGCAGCTGCCCGATTCCATCGGCCTGAAGCCGGAGGTTATGGCCTATATCGGCAAAGAGGTCATTATGGGCATTCGTCCCGAGCATATCCACGATGAGGAGATCTTCCTGAAGAACTATCCTCAGTACAAGTTCACCGCCACTGTGGACAATGTGGAGCCTCTGGGTGCTCAGACCAACCTGTTCCTGCTGCTGGGCAATCAGCAGTTCACCGCTGTGGTGGATCCCACCTCTGTGGCCAAGATGGGTGATCGGGTAGATGTCACCTTCGAGGCGGAGCGTATCCATTTGTTTGATCCTGACACGGAGAAGTGCATCGATCTCTAATCCAAA
>CAVJIP010000133.1:0-4743 GCA_963649625.1 Bacteroidaceae bacterium | reverse complement strand
CGGCTCCGTATTTCGTCTTTTTTGCGGAAATTCACGAAAAAGTTATGGGAATATCCACTGGCCAGGGCATTTTTCAGGAATTTCATCGGCAAATCCGCAAACAGGGCTTGCAAATTTCACAAAAAAAGTTTATAGTAGATAGGATTCCTGATGTATATGTATAAACAGGCCGTGAGGGCCGGACGAATCAATATGGGGAGGCTGACGGCTCCCTGAAGGAGGAACCGCTATGTCCAGCAGAATGTTTCAAAGTGTACTGATGCAAATGAAGGATGCCAGTGATCGCATCATCGGCGTAATCGACGGTGACGGCAGCGTGATCGCCGCCAGTGAGCCCTCCGGTCTGGGAGACAAGTGGGAGGATGCGGCCCACCGCATCAACGCCACCAACGAGCCGGTAACGGTCATGGGAGGAAAGACCTTTAAGGCCCTGGCCAGCTGGAGTGCGCGGTTTGATTACGCAGTGTTTGTGGACGGAGAGGACGCCCTGGCCAAGAGCTTGTGTATTATGGCCTGCGTGGCCCTGAACGGGGCAAAAACCAGCTACGAGGAAAAGCATGACCGGGGAACCTTCGTGAAGAATATTATCACCGACAACATTCTTCCCGGAGACATTTATATCCACGCCAAGGAGCTGCACTTTGTCACCGACGTGCCCAGGGCCGTGTTCCTGGTGCGCCAGGTAGGCAAGGTGGACGTGGCGGCTGTGGACATTCTCCAGAATATGTTTGTGGAAAAGCAGCAGGACTATGTGATCTCCATTAACGAGACGGACATTGTGCTGGTGCGCCAGGTGCAGCCCGGCACCGATGGCAAGGAACTGCTAAAGGTGGCTCAGGCCATTGAGGAGACGCTGAACGCAGAGCTGTTTATTAAGACCGTAATTGGCATCGGCACCATCGCCAACCACATCCGGGAGCTGGCAGACTCCTACAAGGAGGCCCAGACCGCCATTGAGGTGGGCAAGGTCTTTGATACGGAGAAAACCGTCATCAACTACGAAAACCTGGGCCTGGGCCGCCTGATCTATCAGCTGCCCACCACCCTTTGCGAGATATTCCTGTCGGAGGTGTTTAAGAAGAACTCCATTGATTCCCTGGATCAGGAGACGCTGTTTACCATCAACAAGTTCTTTGAAAACAACCTGAACGTATCCGAGACCTCCCGGAAGCTGTTTGTCCATCGGAATACCCTGGTGTACCGGCTGGAGAAAATTAAAAAGATCACCGGTCTGGATTTAAGGGAGTTTGACCACGCCATTATCTTTAAGGTGGCCCTGATGGTCAAGAAATACCTGGACTCCAGAGAGGGCCCGCTGCGGTTAAACTAACATTCGGAGGCAATTCATGAAAAAGAGAAAGACCCTTACGGCGGTGCTGGCAACTCTGCTGGCACTGCTCATCATCGTTCCCACTCTGGCCAGCATTATTGCCGGTCTGATGTAAGAGGTGCAGCCATGGGAGAACAAGTAAGACGGCTGCTGAGTGCGGCGGCTTGCCTGATGATGGGCTGCGCCATCGGCGTTGTTGTGACCTACAGCACAGCCACAGGTGCGCTGAATGCTTCTTCCCTGCCGGAGGAGGCATTGGAGACAGGAACGGCAAAATATACGGAAATCATGACCCTGGTAGACCAGTACTTCATTGGAGACGATGTGGACACGACCCAGGTCAATGATGCCATGGCCTCCGGAATCATTTCCGGCCTGGGAGACCGCTGGAGCTATTACGTCAGTGCCCAGGATTATCAGTCCTATCTGGCCAATCTTAACAACGCCTATGTGGGCGTTGGCATTACCATCACGGCCAAGAATGACGATGAGGGCAATCTGCTGGGCTACCAGGTGACGGATGTGACCCAGGGCGGCCCGGCGGAGGAGGCCGGGATTTTGGCCGGTGACCTGCTGACCCACGTGGATGAGACGGCGGTAACGGAGATTACCCTCTCCCAGGTCAAGAGCATGGTGCAGGGAGAGGAAGGCACCACGGTGGATTTGCGTTTCCTGCGAGGGACGGAGGCTGTGTTGGTTACGGTAGAGCGCCGGGCATTGACGGTGATTCCCGCCCAGGGACGACTGCTGGAGGGGAATATCGGCTATATTACCATTGATAACTTTGATGCAGGCTGTACCGACACTGTCGAGGGCCTGGTGGAGGAACTCAAGGCTCAGGGGGCGGAGTCTCTGCTCTTTGACGTGCGGAACAACCCCGGCGGCCTGAAGTCGGAGCTGACCGATTTGCTGGACTACCTGCTGCCGGAGGGTATCATTTTCCACACGGTGAACTATGCCGGCCAGGAGGAGATTATTTCCTCCGATGCCACCTGGGTGGAGATGCCCATGGCAGTGCTGGTAAATGGCAACAGCTACAGTGCGGCGGAGTACTTTGCCTGCGCCATTCAGGAATACGGCCTGGGCCAGGTGATTGGAGAGAAAACCTGCGGCAAGGGGTATTATCAGGTGGGGCTGACCCTCAGTGACGGTTCCTGCATTAACCTGTCCATTGGAAAGTACTTTACCCCCAAGGGCGAAAGCCTCATTGACGTGGGTGTTACCCCGGACGTGGAGCTGGACCTGGAGGACGACCAGGCCACAGCCCTGGCCCAAAATAAGCTGGAACCGGAGGAGGATCCTCAGGTGCAGGCTGCAATTCAATGCCTACAGCCCTAAGGGGCAGATATATGGCCGGGGTTGTCCCGGCGGAAGGATTGGTGTTTTTTATGGCAAAAGAGTATAAGCTGAGTGCGGAACGCCTCAAGGAACTGGAAGCGGAGCTGAATTATCTGAAAACAGACCGTGACAAGGAGGTCACGGAAATGATTAAGGTCGCCCGTGGCTATGGCGACCTGTCGGAAAACAGCGAGTATGACGATGCGAAAAATGAGCAGGCCAAGCTCTACGCTCGGATTGCCGAGGTAGAGGAGATTCTGGCCAATGCGGTGATTATCAGCAACGAGGACGCAGGCACGGATCACATCGGCCTGGGTTGCACCTTCACCGTAAAGGACATGGAAACCAGCGAGGAGATCACCTATGAGCTGGTGGGCTCCCAGGAGGCCAACCCTATGAAGGGTCGGGTGTCCGATGACGCTCCCTTTGGCCGTGCCATGGTGGGCAAGCGGGTCGGTGAGATCGTAAAGGTGGAGGCCCCTGTTGGCGAGATCTCCTATGAGGTAATCAGCATTACACGTTGAACGGAGGAGTACTGTTGGCTGAGAACAGAAATGATACGGAAAATCTTGGAGAGCTTTTGAAGATTCGCCGGGATAAGCTCACCGCCCTTCAGGAGGCCGGGGAAAATCCCTTTGCAATCACCAAATTCCACAAGAAAAATACTACCGCTGAGATTGTGGCGGACTTTGACCGATTGGAGGAGCAGCCGGTCTCTGTGGCCGGGCGGCTCATGAGCAAGCGGGTCATGGGCAAGGTCACCTTCTGCGACCTTCAGGATCGGGACGGCCGGATACAGCTCTATGTCCGCCGGGACGAGGTGGGCGAGGAGCCCTATAAGGTATTTAAGAAATACGACATCGGGGACATTGTGGGCGTAGACGGAGTGGTATTTCGGACCCAGCGGGGAGAAATCTCCGTGCGGGCCAGGGAGGTCACGCTGCTAAGCAAGTCTCTGCTGCCTCTGCCAGAAAAGTTCCATGGGCTTACCAACCAGGAGCTGCGGTATCGTCAGCGGTATGTGGATTTGATTATGAATCCCGAGGTGCGCAAGACATTTGAGCTCCGATCCCGGTTTATCAAATATCTCCGCAATTTCCTGGACAATCGGGGCTATATGGAGGTGGAGACCCCGGTGCTCAACACCATCTCCGGCGGTGCCAGTGCCCGCCCCTTTATCACCCACCACAACACCCTGGACATTGATATGTATCTGCGAATCGCCACGGAGCTGAACCTGAAGCGGCTGATTGTGGGCGGCATGGAAAAGGTCTACGAGGTGGGACGCATCTTCCGCAATGAGGGCATGGATCCTAAGCACAACCCGGAGTTCACCACAGTGGAACTGTATGAGGCCTACGCAGACTTTAACGATATGATGGATCTTTTTGAGGATCTGCTGTCCGGTGCCGCTGAGGCCCTTCTGGGCACCACAGAGCTAAGCTGGATGGGCCAGGACATCAGCCTGAAGCGGGGCTGGCCCCGGCTCACCATGGCGGAGGCGGTAAAGCAGTATCTGGATGTGGACTTTATGGCCATTGAGGGAGACGAGGCGGCGGTTGCCGCCGCAAAAGCCGTAGGTGTGGAGCTTCCCGAGGGTAAGGAGCCCACCTGGGGCAACGCCCTCTACGAATGCTTTGACCAGAAGGTGGAGGAGCAGCTGATTCAGCCCACCTTTATCACCATGCACCCTGTGGACGTGTCCCCGCTGGCAAAGCGCAGCCCCAAGGATCCCCGGCTCACCGAGCGGTTTGAGCTGTTTATCTGCCACAGCGAAATGGGCAACGCCTTCTCCGAGCTCAATGACCCCATCGACCAGGAGCAGCGCTTCCGCAGGCAGGTGGAGCTCCGGGAGGGCGGCGACGAGGAGGCCGGCATGATGGACGAGGACTTTATCACCGCCCTGTCCTACGGTATGCCCCCCACAGGCGGCTTGGGCATCGGCATTGACCGCTGCGTTATGCTGCTCACCGGCGCAAGTACCATCCGGGATGTGATTTTGTTCCCGACAATGAAGCCGTTGGACTCTGATAAGAAGGTTTCCAAGGAAGTTTCGGCTCCTGTGGAGGCTACTC
>CAVJIP010000132.1:0-12455 GCA_963649625.1 Bacteroidaceae bacterium | reverse complement strand
CTCATAGACGGCGGTGACGGTGCCGTCCTGGGTGACGGAAACGGAGGAGCCTGCCGGGGCGGCAATGTCCAGCCCCTCATGGGTGCGCCAGTCTCCCATGGTCTGGCTGTAGGTGAGGGTGTCCCGGCTAAAGGCGGAGAGAATCTCTCCCTTTACCGGCCAGCAGATGGCCTCCCGACCCATGGTCTCCTGTTGGGACGAGGCCTCCGAGGCCTCCGGAGAGGCGGGGGCAGCCCGATTTTCCGCCCTGGGGCTGGACATGGGGGACACCTGGGCTACGGTTTCCACCGCAGAATCCCGGGCTGTTTTGACGAATACATAGCCTGAAATACCGACTGCTGCAATGCAGGCGATCAGGGCTATGTAGTAGCCCCGGCCTGCAAAGCGTTTTTTGGAATTTTCTTGTTTCATGCTTTTGCACCTCCGAGGCTATTGTCCCCGGAGGTTTGGAAGAATATACCTGAAAAATTCAAAAATATTTTTCATCCGTTTGGGAATTTTGGTAGTATAATAGAGGCAAACACCAGAAAGGACGGCGTGTGTTATGAAGCTAGGACTTGCACTGGAGGGCGGCGCCAACCGAACCATTTTCTCCAGCGGCGTGACCGACGGTCTTTTGGATCTGGGAATCATGGCCGATCACGTCACCGGAGTTTCCGCAGGCATCGCCTACGGGGTCAGCTATATTTCCCGGCAGCGGGGGCGGAATCTCCAGATCCTCCAGAACTATGTCAACGACGACCGGTATATGGGCTCCAGCCATCTGCTCAATCCCTTAAACAGCTGCTATTTCAATCTGGATTTTATCTATGACGAAATCCCCAACAAGCTCATTCCCTATGACTATGACGCCTTCGAGGCCTATCCGGGGGTGGTGGAGGCGGTGGTCACAAACGTGGACACCGGGGAGGCCGCCTATCTGAACATCCCCCGGCGGGACGAAAAATACATGGCCCTTCGGGCCACCTGCGCCCTGCCCATGCTGTTTCCCATTATTGAGGCCGAGGGCATCTCCTGTATGGACGGAGGCGTTGCCGACCCGATTCCCTTCCGGCACGTTATGGAGGCCGGCTGCGACAGGGTGATCGTGGTGGCCACCCGGGAACGGGCCTATGAAAAAAAGCAGGAAACCCTGATGACAGCAGCCACCCATCGGTACCGGAAATATCCCCGGTTTGTGGATGCACTCAAGCGCCGGGCCGAGGTCTACAACCGCCAGCGGGAGGAACTGTTCCGGCTGGAAAAGCAGGGGGACGTTTTCCTGTTCCTGCCCTACAACACCGAGGGCTTCTCCCGGACGGAGCGGAATCTGGAGAAGATTCGGGCCCTGTGGCAGTCCGGGGTGGATCAGGCTCACGCAAGGGAGAAGGAGCTAAGAGAGTATCTGGCTTAGAGACAGGCAAGGGCGCACCCAAGGGGTGCGCCTGTTTTTTTGTCTTTTTCTCCCTCTTTCGGCGTTCTCCTTCTTCCGCCGCCTGCGGCGGCACCTTCCCCAAAGGGGGAAGGTTATGGGGAGTGGGTGAGGAAGAACCGCATTAGTACACCCCCAGCCGGCCAATGTACCGGTCAATGAGCCGGAGCTTTTCTGCGTTGGCCCCGCCCATTCTCCGGGACAGACCGGCGCAGAGAATTTCCATCACCAGCTGCACCCCCACATAGGAGTTAAAAAAGGTGTTGGTGTCCACGTCCACCGTCAAAAGGGCCGTGGCAAACCGGGCCATGGGGGCACTGGGCCGGTCGGTAATCACCAGGATTTTCGCCCCGGCATCCTCCGCCATTTGCAGGGCCTGACGGTCCATCTCCGAATACCGGGGAAAGCTGAAGGTAATCACGCAGTCCTCCGGGCCGATGTCGCACATATGGTCAATGACATTGACGGAGCTTTCCCAGGTGGGAATCACATCGGTGAGCTGATGGCGCAGGAGCAGGTTGCAGTAGGACGCCACCCCGGTGTTGGCCCGGGAGGCCACAATATATCTTCTTCTGGCCCCCATGAGCAGGTCAACAGCCCTGTCAAAGGCCTCCTTGGGGTTGTTGCGCACCACGGAGGTGATGTTGGTCTGGGTGTTGAGCAGGAACTCCTGGATATAGTCCCCGCCCTCGGTGGCCATGCTGGCCTGGAGGCGCTCATAGGGCACGGCCACGGCACTGGAGATTCGTCCCAGCTTTTCCGTGTGGGACCTGCGCAGCTGCTTCTGAAAATCCATAAAGCCAGTAAAGCCCAGGGCCCGGGCAAAGCGAATCACACTGGCCTCGCTGACCTCCAGCTCCTGGGCCAGCTCGGTGGAGGTCATAAAGCAGGCATCCGTCTCATGGTCCAGAATAAAATCTCCGATCCGGCGGCTGGTCTTGGTCAGGGTGGCGCGCTTCATCAAATCCTTGAGCTGCTCCACGGGACATTCCCCCTTTTTTCCTCCATTAAAGCATATTCCCGGGAAAATTGCAACGGCAGAGAACTGCGCCCCGCAGAAAAGCTCTGGGGGCGCAGCCGTTTTGTCTCTTATGCAGCGTGACTGTCCATATAGCTGTCGTAGGCCTCCTGGTAGATGGCGATGCAGTCCTCCAGGCCCATGGAGGTCAATTCCTCCTGGAAGGCATCCCACTGGGTGTCAATGTCGGCCTCGCCGGTGATGAACCTACCGATTCGCTCCTCGGCCATGGTGTTGATGTCGTTGAACTTGGCGGAATACCTTTCGTTCTGGTCGGTGTTCAGGGTCAGGGCGGCGGGCAGGGTGTACTTGTCGTCCACACAGCTGGCCCAGGTGTCAAAGGCCTCGATCACGTTGTCCCCGTAGGTGAAGAAGGACTTGTCAAAATCCTGGAGAGAGGGTACCCCGGAGAGGGTGTAGCCGGTCATCATAAACTGGAAGTTGCCTCCGTTGACCACGAAATCCGTAAACTGGGGCTTGCCCTCGGCATCGTATTCAAAGCCCTCGCCCTCAATGCCGTAGTTGCACAGGAGCTGTCCCTCCTCCGTCCAGAAGTAGTCCAGCCACTGGCAGGCCAGCTCCACGTCCTCGCAGTTGGTGGACACGCTCAGGGCACTGCTCCCCCCGGCGGTGCCGCCGCCCATGGAGGTAAAGTGGGTGGTCTTTTCCGGGTTGTACTCCGGGGAATAGGGGTCGGTAATGCCCATCACGGAGAAGTCCGGCTCGGAGACCTGGGCCTGCTGCTCATACTGGGTGATAAAGTTCCCCTGGGAGAACCAGATGCCGGAATCCCCGGAGAGAATCAGGCCGTCGGTGTTGTTCTGGGAGCCATCGCTGGAGGCGGTGATAAAGTCCTTGGAAATCAGGCCCTCCTGATACCACCGGCGCATCATGGTAAGATAGGCCCGGTAGCTGTCGTCCTGGTAGCCGTTTTTAATCACTCCGTCCACCTGGTACATATTCACGGCGCTGGAGGTGCCCATGGAGGCCTCTGCGGCCCCGGCGGTGCCGTAGCCCGCCACCAGGTTGGTCATCTGGGTGACACCGGAGAGGAGCAGGGCGTTGGTGCAGCCGTAGCTGTCCTTAAAGGCCTTGAGCACATTTTCCCAGTCCTCATAGGTCTGGGGGGTGTCCAGCTTCAGTGCCTCCAGCCAGTCCTTCCGAATCTGGGTGCCGGAGGTGGGCTTAAAGTCATCGGAGATGGAGCTGATTTCCGCCAGCTGGCCCTCGGAATTGTAGGCCTTATCCCTATAATAGGTGTATTTGGGGTCATTGAGAATGGTCAGGAAATTGCCCATATACTCCTGGGCGTAGGGGGCCAGGTCGATGATGATTTCCTCCTCAATGGCACCGGCGGTGGAGCCGTAATAGCTGCCGGCCCCGCCCAGAATGTCCTTCATATCGTTGGCCGCACACATCAGGGAGAACTGCTCCGAAGCGTTCATCATGGACACCTCGGTAAACTCAATGTGTACCCCCGTGGCCTGCTCCGCCGCATCCCAGACAGAGCAGTTGTTGTAGGAATCAATCCCCACCATGGTCAGAAAGCCCGGGAACTCGCACCACATGGTCAGGGTTTTGCTGCCCGGGTCACAGAGGGGATAGCTGGCCCACTGGCCGGTGTAGGTGAAGCCCTCCTCCTCCAGAGCGGAGGCCTCCAGGGCGGATTCCCGGGGGGCCGGGTCGGCGGCCTCCGGCTCCTTCGTCTCCGGGGCGGTGGATTCCGCCGGAGGGGCACTTGCCGGGGCTGAGGCCGTACTGGCGGCGGTTCCGCCGCAGCCTGCCAGCAGGCTCAGGGCCATCAGGGCGGAAAGCAGCAACGCAAGGGTTCTCTTTTTCATTTGGTTTGCCTCCTTCTTGTGATATACCCGTATTATATCGGAAAAGGCATTCCCAGCGCAATGCACAAAAGAGAGGTTTTATTTGACCGTTTTTGTGAAATGTAACCTACAATTTTTAACCTTATGGGTAGATATGTTCGATTTTGCCGAGGGAAGTGTTACTTTTCTGTGTCCCCAAAAAGCAGAGCACCGGAGACAGCCTGTTCAAAGGAGAGCCCAACGGAGTGGGTCCCATTTGAAAGCGCCGGAGGCCATAACCTCCGGCGCAGGTATTCCTTTTTTACGGCAGGCCCACCGGGGGCAGGCCCCCCTCCTGGGCCACGTCCGCCTCCACCGCCCCAATGGGCGCATCCTGCTCTACCACGGCGATGCCGGCCCGCTTGAGCCCCAGCAGCAACGCCAGCACCAAAAACACCGTCATGACGCCCCGGGCCACAAGAAAGCGCAGGCTGTGGGGCCGTTCCGTTCTGCCAAGTCTCATCGTAACACTCCAGTACCGAATTTGCCGCCCTATCATACACCACTTTTTCGGTTCTGACAAGGGAAAACCAGGGGGTTTTCCCCAATCTTAAAAAAATGTTTACGATTCCTTCCGCCGGGGATTTATTTCTCCGGGGCGGCGTCTGCCTGCTCCGCCGGGGCCTCCTCCGGGGCTTTGTCCCCGAACTCCCGGGTCAGCAGCCACTCGCAGATAAAGGACACCACAATGCCCACAATCAGGCCGGTCTGGGGGTTGGTAATGGCCAGCACCCCGCCGATGATCCCGGCTACGCCCCGCTGGGTGTTGTTTTTGCACAGGCCCAGGGCCACATAGAAGCAGCCAAAGGCCTGAATCATCAGGGTCAGGGACATGGACAGGGGCAAAATGGGCCGAATCAGGGCCACCAGAGGAAGAATCAGGCAGCAGACCCACTTGGCCACGTTAAAGGTGATGCAGCCTCCGAAGAAGGAGTACATATTCTCCTTGCCGGTTTTGTACCGCTCACAAATTGTCACCATCATGGCCGACCAGAGGGGGCCGGACATGGTGACGGTGGGGAAAAACAAGCTCTGAAGAACGTTCCGCACCCCGCAGCAGATATTGGTCAGGTTGGGGTTGACGCTCACGTCCTCATCGGGCCGGTACTGCTTGGCATCCTCCAAAAACTCCGTGCCGGTGACAATGTCTCCGAAGGAGATAATATAGGCCACCACCGCCATGACAGCGGCGGAGGAAATCACGCTCCAGGAGGGGAAGCCCACCGCCACCAGGCAGAAGTTTTGCAGCACATATTTCAGCCCCGGAATGGGATTAAAAATCACGCCCTCTGCCAGAATGTCCACCGGCGTGCCGATCTCCCCGGTGAGCATCCCCACCACATAGGCCAGAAGCAGGGCCGGGACAAAGCCGCATTTCCCCAGGAATTTGAGGAATTTATGGCCGGGCTTGCTTTTCTGCTTGCTAAAGCCCACGGAGAACAGCAAAAACAGGGCCGCCAGAACCCCTGCCGAAAAGCTCACGGGGCTGCCGTAAAAGCCCATGCCGCCGCTGTCCCCGGAGGCGAAGCCGTACTTTCCAATCACCGCCGAGAAGCCGGCCCCAATCAAAATCCCCGCCTTGACGGACACGGGAACCTTGTTGACCAGCTTGGAGGCCAGCCCCGTCACCCCCAGAATCAGGTACAAAAGCCCCAGGATAAGCTGGAGCATCACCAGGGCCTGGATCCGCTCGGTGGTGTCGGAAAAGCCCAAAAGCCAGGTGGTAATCAGGGGGATGGCCGGGGTAATCCAGCCACCCACAATGGGGTCGCCCATAATGTTCTGAAACACATACAGCAGCTCATGGACGCACACGATGGACAGGGCGATGGAAAAGGGCAGCCCGAAAATGTCCTGTAAATAGGCCACCGCAGACACACCGGTCACAAAGACCACAATGGCCTGTACCATCTCCGGCAGCTCCCAGGGCGCATGGAGAAAGGGAACACGAATCCGGAACATCCCCAGCTTGACCGAGGGCTGCTCCGCCCCATCGGCCCGATGGGCGGTTTTTGCCATAATCGCCATTGGCTTACACTCCTTACCTTCTCTTTTCTTCTCCTATCTTCTTTTTTGTGAAGATATTGTGAAGTCTATCATACCATTCCCGGGGCGTGAAGTCAACGGATATGGCGCAAATTGCACCGGAACGCAGAAATCGTACCCTTTTTCCAGAAAATACACCCCATTGACATTTTCCCCGGCAGACCCTACAATGGAGGAAACGGAGGTGTCACCATGAAACGATTGATTGCCCTTTTTGCTTTTCTGGCGCTGCTCACCGGCTGCGGTGCTCCGGCCCAGAGCGATGTATCCGACCAGACCGCCCAAGCCTCTCAGGTCGATGCCTGGGGCATGGAGGAGGCTCCCGCTGCCCCCCAGGAGGCCCTTTCCACCGTGTCCTCCCTGGAGGGGAGCGTCCTGGAGAGCCCGGCGGGAGAGGAGGAGGCCCTGCCCCAATCTCTCCGGGAGCTTTGCCCGGAGGGGCCCCGGGTGCTCCTGGACGGGACGGAGCTATATAGCATTTCCCTTCAGGACGTGACCCTGGTCAGTGCCGCCGACCTGTCCGGCCTGTTTGACTGGTTCCAGGCCCTGGGCGGGGGAGACACCCCGGAGTTTACCCGGAAAAACGGAGAGGCCTTTTCCCTTTCCTGTATGACCGTCAGCGATGAGGCCGAGGCGGTGCTGTATTCCGGCCAGGGAGGGCTTCGCTTTGAAGGGGCCCAGGAGGAATACTGGCTGCCGGTGCGTACCCTGGCCCAGGAGCTGGAGCTGGAGCTGCTCTGGGATGCGGAGGAGAACACCGTCTATCTGACCACGGCGGTGGACACGGAGAATATCCCCCAGGGGGAGCAGGTGCCCATTCTCATGTACCATGCGGTGTCTGACGATATGTGGGGGATTGAATCCCTGTTTGTCTCCCCGGAGGATCTGCGGGCCCAGCTGTCCTATCTGACGGAAAACGGCTACGACCCCATCTTCCTCTCTGACCTGCCCCATCTTTCCGACTATGACAACCCCATTCTTCTGACCTTTGACGACGGCTATGACGACAACTACACGGAGCTTTATCCCATTTTGCAGGAGTTCGGGGTCAAGGCCACGGTGTTTGTGATTACCGGAATGCTGGGGGACGAGCACTATCTCACGAAGGAGCAGGTGGGGGAGCTGTCCCGGTCCGGCCTGGTGGACATTCAGAGCCACACGGTGAGCCATGAGGAACTCAGCACCCTGAGCTATGATTCCCAGGAGCAGGAGATGGCCCGGTCCCGGCTGGAGCTGGCCCGCATCACCGGGAAAATCCCCTGCGCCCTGGCCTATCCCTCTGGGGAGCGGGACGAGGACACCCTGACCCTGGCCCCGGAATACTACAGCTTCGGCCTAGACATGAACGGAGGCACCTGGACCATCGCCGGGGACTACTTCCGCATTGACCGAATTTACGTCAGCCGGTATACCACCCTGGAGGAGTTTATCGCCCTGCTCCCCTGATCAGCGGTACAGAGGCAGCATGGCCGCCCCGATGATCCCTGCGTCATTGCCCAGCTCCGCCGGGACGATTCGGGTTCTCCGGCGGGAGCCTCTGGCGTAGTCCTCCCGGTCAAAAATCTCCCGCACCGGGGCCAGCAGGGCCTCTCCCTGGTTGCCTACCCCGCCGCCTACACACAGCACCTCCGGCTGGAAAATATTCACCACCGAGGTCAGGCCGCAGGCCAGATGGCGGATATAGGCCTCTACCACCGACCTGGCCACCGGGTCCCCCTTTTCCATGGCGGCAAAGGCCGTCTGACCGTTTACCCCCTCTAAGGCTCCGGCTTCCTTCCACAACAGGGAATCCGGGGCCTGTTCCATGGCCCGGCGGGTCTGGCGGATCAGGGCCGTGGCGGAGCAGTAGGCCTCAAAGCAGCCTCTGCGCCCGCAGGTGCAGGGCTCTCCGTCCTGTACCATGACAAAGTGGCCGATTTCCACCCCGGCAAAGTTAAACCCTGTCAGCAGCCGCCGATGGACTACCACCCCGCCGCCGATGCCGGTGCCCAGGGTGATGGCCACCAGGGAGTCGCTGCCCCGGCCGGAGCCTGAGACAAACTCCCCCAGGGCCGCCGCATTGGCGTCGTTTTCCAGATACACCGGCTTATGCAGCCGGGCCTCTACCAGCCGGGCCAGGGGGGTCTGGGAAAAGCCCAGGTTGCAGCTGTATTCCACCATCCCCTCCCGGGCGTTGGCAATGCCCGGGGTGCCCACCCCCACCGAGGCCATTTCCTCCAGGGTGCGGCCGCTTTTTTCCACCGCCTCCCGGCAGCCTGCTGCGATGCGCCCCGCAATGGCCTCCGGGGTGTCCGGCAGGCCGGTAGGCAGGGTGGCCCTGCCCAGGATTCGCCCGCCGCCGTCCACCACGGCGCAGGCAATGTTGGTTCCTCCCAGGTCTACGCCCAGATAATACATGGTCTTGTCTCCTCTCCCGATTGCTTGGATTTCTGCTTTGATTGTATCGAAAAATTTCTGCTCCGTCAAGGCGGAAGAAATGTGGATGGTTCAGGGTGCAAAGAGAACAGGAAAAATACTGCGGCTTCAAAAAGTTTGCCTTGTGTTTCCCTTGGGTGGTATTGTATAATGGACGGGACGGAGCACTCCGTACACTAGGGAAGGAAGGTTCTCTTTATGACGAAAATCAAGGGAATTACATATGACCCTCCGGTGCGGGAGGCATTTAAGATGCCCACCCTGGAGGAAATGATGGCAATGATGGGCGGCCCCGGCGGTGGCCCCGGCGGCCCCGGCGGCCCTGGCGGCCCTGGCGGCCCTGGCGGCCCTGGCGGCCCTCCCGGTGGGCCCAACACCCCCAAAACCCCCATTGCCCTGAAGGAGGGAGGCAAGCTGGTCATGGGCAGCTTTGACAAGGCTCCCACCCTGGCAGGCACTCTGGGGGAGACCGAGGCCAAGGCGGTCTATCTGGAGTCCGACGACCCGGACGCAGGGGGCATTACCGTCTCCGGGGCAGGGGAAAGCTACACTGTGGAGGACTCCACCATTTTCCTCCACTCCAACTCCAACGGCCTGGGAGGCAAGGGCTCCGGCCTGTTCGCAGGAGACCATTCGGAGATGACCGTGAAAAACTGCAAGGTGCTCACCGTGGGCAAGTCCCGCTGCTGCACCGCCACGGAGCAGTACTCCAAAATGTACGTTTACAACAGCTATCTCCACGGCCACGGGGCCCCCTTCGGCCCTGCCGCCGCCAATCTGGAAAATGCGGGCAGTCCTCCCGCCGCCCTGGAGATCTCCGGCAACTGCCGCACCCACTGCACCCAGTCCAATTCGGAAACCTATTTTTACGACTCCACCATCATCGGCGATGGCTGGGCCGCCCTGTCCACCGACGGCTCCGAGGGCTATGTAAAGCTGGAGGCCAACAACTGCAAGGTGCAGACCATTCTCTCCGGCTACGGAGCCTACGCCGACGGAATGTGCCACGACTTTTTCAACGGCTGTGACTTTGACGTGGCCGACCAGGCGGGAATTATGGCCGGGGAATGCGACATGACCTTTAACGACTGCACCGCCGTCTGCGGCAGCTATTTCGCCCACATCCACTGCGTTATGGGAATGCCCCAGGAGGTGGGCACCCTGACTGTCAGGGACAGCGTCATCAACACCGGCAAGGACGCCATTTCCATCCGCAGCCAGAACGCCATTGTGAACATCCAGTCCAGCGAGATCATCCCGGACAACGGAGTGCTGGTACACTCCATTGTGAACACCGACCCCAACGCCACCAAAACCGGCGGCAAGCGGGTCTACGGCATTCACGTCCATGTGACGGAGTCCGACCTGGAGGGGGCCATCCTCCATGAGGACCCTGACCGGGAGATGAACGTCTACCTGGAAAACGCCAGCCTCACCGGAGCCATTCAGGGGGCCATCCTTCACTTTGACGGAGAGAGCACCTGGACCGCCACCAACCAGTCCAGGGTCACACTCGTGGGCGAGGTGGAGCCCCATCAGCTTGACGCCCCCGCCGGCGTCACCATTGAGGCCATCTGCGGCCAGGAGGGCAGCCTGACCCTGGCCTCCGGCGGCACGCTCAAGCTGGTAAAAGCCTGATTTTTCTTTCCCCCTAATAAGGCCCTTGGGTTCCCCATACCCAGGGGCCTTGATGCTACCAGTATACCACAGGGAAAAGTAGAATTCATCCCGTTTTTGTCCCGCTATGAAGAATAGGATATCAGTTGCAGAAGTTGCAGAACTGATGAATGTGTCAGAACAGTTCATCAGGATATGGATTTTGCAGTAGGAACATCCCTTCCCCTGCGGTATTCGCCCAGACCCTTGAGAACAGGGTTAAGGCAAAGAAAGCCGGGGACAAGGACACTGCCAACGCACTCAAGCTGGTACTGAACACCACCTGCGGAGCTATGCTCAACGGTAGAAACGGCGTTGCCTATTATACACCATGATCTTGGTTTACACAAAGTTTGGGATGGTCTCACTTTGGTCAGGTCTTTGGGCACAGGGACATAGGGCATTTACGTCACCTCCATTTCCAAATCATTCTCCACTTCGTTGCCCCATGTGTCCCACCCGGGCGTTTTCTGGCGGGCAAACAGCTCTACCCGCGGCACATCTCCCATGAGCTGCACGATCTTATCCCGCACAATATCCGGCTTTTTGCTGTGCTGCTCGATACGGGAAACCACAAACTGATGGATACCGGCGCACTGGCGTTTGGGCTTGCCTCGGGTCGCCAGCAGGCACACCTCCGCATTCGACCGGGTCCAGAATCCCATACCGTAAAACCAGGTATCGGCCTTGCGGTTCTGTTTGAGCCAGAGAAACGCCAGCGTCTTATACTGAAAGCCCCAGGCGTCAATGACCCGAAGCGCCTCTTTGAGCTGCGGGAAGGTCGCCCATAGAAAAAGCGCACTGTTTTCTGCTGCAAGGCTCGCAACAGGCAGTGCGCAAATTTCATCCAGGCTCATGGTGGGATAGTGGTTCTCGGCAACACCGTGACCGTGCCTGCGGTCATAGTGCCAGGGCGGGTCGGCGTAGATCACGCCATATTTCTTTGCCTCCGGCATTAGCGGGAAGGCTCCGCCTTAGCAGCGGGCGTTTTGGTGGGCTGATTTTTGACCTTTCCGGCGTTTTCTTTCAGTGCCCCGGAAAGGGACGGCTTCTCTGCCGCACTTCTGGCCGCATCGAGGGTGGCCTGCATTTTCTCAATGGCAATACCATATCCCTCAATGATGGCCGCCGAGAGCTGCTTATGAGCCTCCGAGGTGATGGGCTTGAAGGTGTCACGCCAGTTGCCGCGGCTGTCCTGCTGCGAGGGCATCCGCACATAAAGGCCCTTATCGCCGGAACAGATACGGAATCCCTCTACCGAGAAAGAATCGTTGATGGTCACATTGGCAAAGCCAATCAGATTGTCGATGGGCGAAATGGGCCGGACAGAAACATCCAGCTTCATAGGTGCCGCCGCCTGGGCGGGAGTATTGGTTTCGTTACTCATAAAAGAACCTCCTGAATTGTTGGTATTGTGAAAAGTTGCGCTTAATGCGCATTGAATACGCTCTTGGACAGCGAGCCTGTCTTAAAGAGGGCGAAGGCCAGCAGGACCGTGTAGCCTGCTGTGCCCCAGATCGCACCGTGTATGCTGCCGGAAGCCGGGATAGACTGCACCAGCACCGCATAGATGGCAATGCAGACAAGAATCAAAAAGCCCTGGAATCCCAGCGCGAACAGGGAGCGCAGATAGTTTTGACCCATTGCGCCCCATTCCCGGTTTGCCATCGTCGAGAACGGGATCGGCGCAAGCGAGACCGTCAAGTAGATCTCGATCATGCGGCCGTAGACGATGACAAATATTACGATGGACAGTACAGCTCATCCTGGAACACGCAGGGTGCAAGCATGTGCGCTTTCACGATCTGCGCCACCCGTATGTCAAGCCCAAGACAAAAAAATATGGAATTATTTTTGAGGCATTCGGGGCAGCAGAATCGGGTCTCCCCCAAATTTTGTGTAAACCTCTAACCCACAGCATAACAGGGATATATTCTGCAGGGTGGCATCGGCTATCCGATGCCGCCTTGTCTACAAGCATACCGCCAGACAGGACGGATGTCAAGGGCGGCGGTGCCGTTCATTGGAGCACAGCGTATCGCTGTGCGGA
>CAVJIP010000131.1:0-30052 GCA_963649625.1 Bacteroidaceae bacterium | reverse complement strand
GGGGCCCCCGGCGAAGCCCAACGAAGTGGGTTCGCAGGGGAGAGGAGGAGCAAGGGAGCGGCGCAAGGGCGACCAGAAGGGGAGCCCGAGCAAGAGCGGACTTTGCTCCGACGTGGGACAAAAACGGGACAAAAGTGGGACAAAATCGGGATGAACTCTACCGTTTCCTGTGCTACACTAATACTATCCATCCCCAGGTCATTTCCCGCCTTCCCTCCCGCATAGGCTCTAGGGGTGATGCAATATGGAGGAGCTTAGACAGGAAAACGTGATTTTAGAGCTGGAGCTGGTGGCCGGGAGCCGGGAGAGCAGGTTGGAGGCCCTGTGGGAGCTGCTGTCCCATTTGGCCCGGTTTCCCCAGGAGGAGCCATGAGCGGGGAGGGGGCGTATCTTTACCTGCGCATCTCCCGGGACGACCCCAACGCCGGGGAGAGCGGCAGCATCCAGAACCAGCGGGAGCTTTTGCGGCAGTACGCCCGGCTCCGGGGCCTCCAGGTGGCAGGGGAGTATGTGGATGACGGCTATTCCGGGACGAATTATGACCGCCCGGGCTTTCGCCAAATGTGCCGGGACATTGAGGCCGGAAGGGTGCGATGTGTGCTGACCAAGGATATGTCCCGGCTGGGGCGAAACTCCGCCCGTACCACAGACCTGCTGGAGGAGTATTTCCCCGCCCGGCAGGTGCGGTATATTGCGGTTTCCGAGGGGTACGACTCCCAAAACCTCACCGGGGGCATGGCCATGACGGCACCCCTGATGCTGGTGATGAACGAAATGTATGCCCGGGACATCAGCGGGAAAATACGAGGTGCCCTCCAGTCCAAAATGGAGCGGGGAGAGTACATCGGCCACCGGCCACCCTACGGCTACCGGCGGGACCCGGAGAAGCCCGCCAGGCTGGCGGTGGATCCGGCGGCAGGGCTGGTGGTGGAGGAGATATTCCACCGGGCGGCCCAGGGCCAGTCTCCCCGAGAGATTGCCCGGTGGCTCAATGAACGGGGCGTCCCAACCCCCAGCCGCTACCGCCCGGAGGCAAGGCCCGGGGCCGAGCAATGGACGGCCAGAGGGCTGCGGAAGCTGCTGGAAAACCCGGTGTATATGGGGACGCTGATTCAGGGGAAAACCCAAAAGCTGTCCTTCAAAAGCAAGTCCGTCCGCCCGGTGCCGGAGGAGCGGCGGCAGATTACGCCCCATGCCCACGAGGCCATTGTCTCCCAGGCCCTGTTTCGTCAGGTACAAAGCCGAATCGTCGGTAGAAAAACCAACGGCCTCCGGCGGGAGAACCTGCTCCGGGGCCTTGCCTTCTGCGGCGACTGCGGACGGAATATGACCCCGGCGGACAAGGGACGGCTGTGCTGCGGAGGCTACAAAAACGGCGGAACCCGGTGCTGTACCAATCATTTTATCCGGGAGAGCACCCTGCTCAATGCTCTGTGGAAGGTGCTGGAGCCGATGCTGCGTCTGTCGCCGGAGGAGAAGCGGGAGCTGGCGATGCGTTTGCAATCCGCCTCCGGGGAGGCTCGGGGGAACAGGGAAAAACGCCGTCAGGCCCTGACCCGGGCCATGGGGCGGCTCTATCAGGACTGGGCCCAGGGCGGTCTGCCGGAGGAGCTGTTTTTGGCCCAGCGGGAGGCCTATGGCCGGGAGTGGATGGCCCTGGAGCCTGTTTCGGAGCCGGCGGTGGAGCTGCCTCCCATGCCCCAGAGCCTAAGCCGTCCGGTGCTCCAGGCTCTGGTGGAGCGGGTGGAGGTAGGCCAGGGCCGCTGGGAAACCGATCCCCAGGGAAAAAGGCAATGGTGGCAGCGGGTTCGGGTGCTGCTCCGATGCCCTGCCCCAGAGGGCCCTAACCATGTGCATGGGTCTGGGATGCAATGCGGCGGGAGTGGTGGGCTGCCGGATTATGGACTCCCCCAGACAGCGGCTGCTGGCGGTGCTGACCAATGGGTTCATCCCCTGCAACGGGCGGCTGGCGGGGCTGATTCTGCTGCTGACGGTGTGCCTGATTCCCCGGGAGCTGGGGAGCCTGGGGGCGGCCCTGGGCCTGACGGGACTGCTCACCCTATCGGTGGGAATGACCATGCTGGTGTGCCGGGTGCTGTCCCGGACGGTGCTGCGGGGAATGCCCGGGGAATTTGTGCTGGAGCTGCCGCCCCTGCGCCGTCCCCGGGTGGGCCAGGTGCTGCTGCGGTCTGTGCTGGATCGGACGGGGCGGGTGCTGGGCCGGGCAGTGCTGGTGGCGGCCCCGGCGGGGCTTTTGCTGTGGGGACTGGAAGCCGTGACCCTGGAGGGCCGCTCCCTGCTGACCTGTTTGGTGACGCTGCTGGAGCCTCTGGGCCGGGCCCTGGGGATGAATGGGGCCCTGCTGGGCGCCTTTATCCTGGGCTGGCCCGCCAATGAGCTGGTGCTGCCGGTGGCGGTATTGGCGGCGACGGGAACCATGGAGGAGGGAGCCCAGGGGCTTATGTCTCTGGGCCTGGGCTGGGAGACGGCCCTGTGTACGGCCATATTTCTTCTGTTTCACTGGCCCTGCACCACCACCTGTCTGACCATAAAAAAAGAAACCGGCAGCACCCGGTGGATGCTGCTGGCCATGGCCCTGCCCACGGCGGTGGGGGTGGGACTTTGCGTTATGTTTCATGGGATATGCGCTTTTGTGGGTTAGGGGAGAAGCTCAGCAGAGCCAGAGCCCCCAGCACCAGCATCATCCCCGCCAGGGCGGGGACAGAGGGGGCCTCCCGGTAGACCAGCAGCCCCAAAAGGGTGGCCACCACCGGCTCCACCGAGGCCAGCACCGAGGCGGTGCCGTTTTCCACCCGGGCAAGACCGGCGGTATAAAGGAGATAGGGCAGTACCGTGGTGATGATACAGTAGACCACCAGCAGCCCCAGCAGTTTTAGCCCATACTGGGAGAAGGCCCGAAGCACGGCGGAGAAATCCGTAAAGAACCCGCCGCCCAGGGCGGCAAACAAAAAGGTGTAGTTGATGATGGTTAGGCTGGAAAGCCCCTGATTCAGGCTGACCCGGGAGAAAATACTGTAAAGGGCGTAGCCGAAGCCGGAGCCCAGGCCCAGCAGCAGTCCCCATGTGGACAGGGAGGCCGTCCCGGAGCCGATGCCGCTGACCAGACAGCAGCCTCCGAAGGCCAGCCCCAGAGCCAGGAGCTTTTTCCCCGTAAGCCGCTCCCGGAAAAACACCAGGCTCATAAGCATCACGAAAATCGGCGAGGTATATAGTAAAATCGCCGCCGCCGACATATCCATCAGGGCAATGGTGGAAAAATAGCAGTAGTTGAAAAACACAATGCTGCAAATGCCGGAGCCAATCAGGGGCCAAAGATTTTTGGGCCGGAGCCGTAAAAGCCGGGGCTCCCGCAGAGCGGTGCAGGGAAATAAAATCAGCGCCGCCAGAATGCTGCGGCACTCCACGATCTCCATGGACGCAAGGCCCATGGCGTTCAGGTGCCGCACAAACAGGCCCATGGTGCCCCAAAGGCACCCGGCCAGAACGATCAGCACCGGGGATAGCTTTTTCACGGAATCCACCTCCGAAGGATATTCTACAGGCTGCCCCGGAAAAATGCAATAGGGGATTTAAGGGGTACAGGGCTGCTCAGGGCAAAAAAACGTCCCCGCCGAAGCAGGGACATTTCATTACCCTATGGTTATTCCAACCCAGGGGCCTCCTCGGTGGCCTCAGCAGTCTCCTCCGGGGCCTCCGCCTCCGGGGCATCCAGATCCCCCAGCTTCTCCTCTACCGCACTGTCGCCGTCCAGGTCAAGGAGAACGGCCTCCTCCGGGGCCTCCAGGCTCTGATGCTTTTTCTTTACCAGCTTCACGGCGGCCACGGTGGCACCTGCCACGGCGGCAACGCCCATGGCGGCCAGCCCGCCGATCATGTGCTTTTTACTCATGTGGTTCACTCCCATTCTATTTTGTCGTATTCTAGCATTCCTATGCCAAGAAAGTGTGAATAAATTATGAACATTCCCCGGGCAAAAAGGCCAATCTGTCCCAAAGCTCACTGGGCCCGGAACTGGGAGGGGGTGGCTCCCTCATATTTCTTGAAGGCCCGGTTCATGGAGAGAAAGCTGGTATAGCCCACCATTTGGGCGATCTCCTTCATGGTGCGGCCGGTATTCAGCAGATTTTTCGCAGCGGCCAGCCGGACGTGCTGGATGGTTTCGTAGATGCCCCGGCCGGTGTACTGCTTAAACACCCGGGTGGCGTAGGAGGGAGTGATGCCAAAGGCGGCGGACACCTCCGTAAGCCCCAGCTGCTCATCGGTATAGTGGCTTTCAATAAACAGGCTCATTTTATCCACCCACTGGGGCTTGGGCTCCTGGAGGGCATCGTTCTGCCGGTGATCCACCGCATCAAACAGCTCATCCATGGCGCAGGTCAGCTCGGAAAGGGTGCGGGCCTCCACCACTTTGGGAGCAGGATTGAGCTGATAGTAGAAGTCGCTGCCCATAGAGGCCTTCAGCTCCTCCAGCGCATCGAGGATTTTACAGGAGATTCCGCCCAGGCGAATCCGCAAAATCTTCACCGAGGGCTTTCCCTGGAGAAATTCCCGGTCAATCATCTCGTGGAGCACATATTTTACCCCTTGGGCATCCCGAAGCTGGAGCTGGGTAATGAGCTTTTTGTCCAGCATCGTCAGGTCAGAGCGGATCATCGGGAGCATATCCCCATACAGCTCCTCATAAAATGTGACCTGCTGATCCACCTCCAAAAAGCCGTTGTACCACAGCACGTCCCGGGCCTGCTGATAGGCCAGAGGCAGCCCCGCCAGTCCGGCGGTCTCCTCGCTGACTGCAATGGAGACGCTCACGTCAAACTCCGTCTCCAAAACCTCCATCAGCTGCCGGAGCAGCCCCGGAAGGGCGGCCCGAAAGTCACTCCAGGTCTGGCGAAGATTCACCAGGCACACCAGCTGATAGTCCTTTTCCGCAATGATCGCCAGATTGTCCCGCTCCAGCAGCTCCTGGAGCATATTGGTCAGCAGGAAGAAATGATGCCGGGTGGTCTCCAGCCATTGGGCCTCGGAGGAGAACTTGTCACTCCAACGCTCAACCTGAACCACCAGTACGGCGAATCGGTTGGAGACGGGGCAGAAGCCGCCCTCCCGGGCAATGCGCAGAAGCTCCCCCTCATCCCGGAGAAACTGAAAACTGGTCAGGTGGGAAACCAGCAAGTCGGTAAGGCGGCGGTCAACTGCAGCCTCCTGTTTGATTGCCATTCCGGCATCAGCTCCTGTCTGTGATGAAATATTCACATATATAGTATCAAATTTAGTGGTGGGGAATCAAGCTCTTTGCGGAAAAAACGTCAAAAATTTGTAGGCACCGCTATGATTTCTGTCAGTTTCCAGAAATGTAATCTTGTGCTATAGTGGAATGGGGCGGGAATCGCCACCTTACTCGTTGGGAGGAAATATGTGATGAAGAAGAATTGTACCAAGCTCCTGGCAATGCTGCTGGCCCTGACCATGGCCCTCGGCCTGCTGGCCGGCTGCGGAACCGACGGCGGCACAGCGCCCTCCTCTGCGCAGGCCTCAGAGACCCAGGCCGCCGCAGAGCCCAGTCAGGCCCCGGAGACAAAGGCCCCGGCCCCCACGGAGGCGTCCGGCACAGAGACTGAGACATCTGTGGTGGAGGAAACTCCGGAGGACGGCCCGGTGGTGCTGGAGAAGGTGGAGCTGCCCATCCAGCCGGAGGAGATTCACTATAGCTGCTGGATGCCGGTTGCCCCCTATGTCAGCACCATGATGAATCTGGATGAGTTTTCCCAGAAGGTGGCCATGGTGAAGATGATCAACGAGGCCACCAATGTGTACATTGACTTTAACGCAGTGGCCGGTGGCTTTGTGGAGCAGGAGGCCTTTAACCTGATGATCGCCGGCGGGGACTACACCGACATTATCGGGGTTATGAACTACTACGGCAGCGCCAGCGGGGCCTCCGGCGGCAGCGCAGGCCACGAAAAGGCCATTGACGACGGCATTATCATCGACCTGTATGACGACCTGAAGGAGTACGCCCCGAACTATTGGAAGCTACTGACCTCCGACACCAACGCCTACATGACCATGCGCACCCAGTCCGGCTATATGGGCTGCATTGCTCAGCTTCTCAAAAAGGCCGGCATGGAGAACCAGGGCATGATCGTCCGGAAGGACTGGTTTGAGGCCTCCGGGGTGGAAGCCCTGGACACCATGGATCAGTTTGAGGAATACCTCACCTACTGTAAGGACACCTATGGGGCCTATGCCTATCTCCAGTATCAGGGCATGGATACGGACTTTGCCTCCGGCTTTAACGTGACCCCCGGCAACTTTAACGTAATAGGCGGCAAGCTGGTACACTCCTTTACCACCCAGGCCTTCCAGGACTATCTGGCCAAAATGAACGACTGGTACAAGAAGGGCCTGTTTAACGACGACTTCTACAATGACACCGACATTACCACCGTCCGCACGGATATGGCCAATGACCTTTGCTCCTTTGTGGACGGCTCCGCCGAGGGCATGAGCAATATCTTTGACATGAACCCGGAAAACACCGCCATGGAGCTGATGGCCATTCACTATCCCAAGGCCCAGGGGGTGGACGAGATTCATGTGGGCTTTGAATCCAAGCTCATTAAAAACGCCGACACCTGGGCGGTTTCCACTGCCTGCGGCGACCATGTTCCTCTGATGAAGCTGGTAAACTGGTTGTATTCGGAGGAGGGCCAGATGATGTACAACTGGGGCCAGGAGGGCGTTGCCTTTGCGTATGACACCAACGGCGACCCCCAGTGGACCGACCTGGTGGTCAATAACCCCGAGGGCCTGAACTTTATGTTCGCCTCCTATCTGTATGCCACCGGCGTTGGCTCCGTATACTTCCCCGGGGTGTACGACATGGAAAAGGGCTTCTACTCCTACAATGACGACCAGCTGGAGGCGGTGGACACCCTGGCCAGCCTGACGGACGGAGCCTATAATATGCCCGCCTATGTGAGCCTTTCCAATGCGGAGCTGGAAAAGTACAACAGCTACGCCACCGACCTGGACACCTACGCCAAAAGCGTGATTTTGAAGTTCATCCTGGGGGATGAGCCCCTGTCCAACTATGATGCCTTCCTGGACACCTGCATGGACATGGGCCTCCAGGAGATGACCGACATTTACCAGACCGCCTATGACCGCAGTCAGGAGGCCGTGGCCACCATGAAGGGATAAACCCAAGGCCCCTGCCGGTTTGGCAGGGGCCTCAGTTATGGGATGCTTAGCCCTGCTTCTTCAAGGCGTGATACAGCTCCGCATGGGTGAAATACATATAGGGATCCACAAAGAAAATGTTCAGAATGCCCAAGGTCAGGCCGCCGAGAATGAGCCAGCCCAGGAAGGACAGATCCAGCACAAAGGCGTTCCACTTGTTGCCCTGCATCATGGCCTTGCTTTTGGCAAAGGCATCCTTCCTGCTGATGGTGGGGTCGTCCGCCAGAATATAGGGAATCATCATGTACTCATAGGACTTTACGATTCCGGGGATGATCAGCAGCAGGAACCACAGGCCGGTAAAAATCGTCCGGCAGAGCATCACCAGACCCACATGGCCATAGCCGTTCTTAAAGGCAAAGCCCAGGTCACGAAGGCTGCCCTTTTCCTCCTTGCAGCTCAGATAGAACTTTTGGCAGCCCACCTCAATGGGGTTCCAGAGGAAAATGGTAAGCACCAGGTCGATTATCAGCACAACGCCGATGATCCCCATAATCACGGCAAAAACCGCCAGAATCTCTCCGTCAGAAAGCCCCGCCAGCTGGCCGGACAAGTCGGAATCCTTGGCTGCATTGCCGCCGGAGGTCCCCAAGGAGCTATACAAAAAGGCCAAAATCACGCCCACCAGCACAGACTTCCAATAATTCGCCTTTAACAGCCTCTTGGCGGCTGTTTTCAGCTCCGCTCTGTTCCACATACTATCGCTCTCCTTTTCTACTTTTCTGTGCTCTAGCACAGCTACATACTATAGCGTTTTACAGTCGCTGTCAAGAATGAATCGCCGCCGGGACGAATAAAATACGCACATGGAAAATCCTGTCAGAGAATCAGCGGCAGCTTGTGGGTTCTGACGTTTTGGACAAATCGGAGGATGCCGAGATCCGGCTCGTTTTTCCGCCAAATCAGCAGCAGCTCCACATTCTGATGCAGGGGGAAGGAGACAAGATCCGGGCTGGCGGAAATGGTGTTGAACCGAGTGCCCAGGGCGACCCCTTCATTCATCCGCAGGGCGGTGTTGGCGGACTCCAAATTGGGGAGGATACGAATTTCCCGGGGATGAAAGCCATACTGGGTGCTGTTTTTACGAAGGTTCGTGGCCGCATTCTCCAAGGTTTCATTGCTGCGCCGCCAGCCCAGAAGGGGCTCTGATTCAAACTCTGCGCAGCTCCGGGCAGTGGTGGCCTTAGGGTGAAGCCGGGACACCAGCAGCAGCCGGGGGGAGGAGATAAAGGGCATGGCGGCCAGGGCCCCGCCGTGGGTGCCCTGAAGGTCAAAGTTGATGGCCACATCCAAGGCACCGTTGAGCAGCATCTGCTGCATATCCATAGGGTCGCAGCACACCAGATTAAATTGCAGGTGATCGTGGCTCTGGCAGAACTGCACCAGAGAGAGTATTTTATCCAGAGCCGAGGCGCATCCGGGCACATAGCCCAGCTGAATGGGATGGGCCTGCGCATCTGCCTGGAGGAGCTGCTGCTGGAGCCTATGAAATTCCTCTGTGGCCCGATGGAAGAAATCATAGTAGGCCCGGCCCGCCGCCGTAAAGCTCAGCCCGCCGCTGCTTCGGACAAAAAGGGAATGGCCCAGCTGCTGCTCCAGCTTTCCAATCTGCTTGCTCACCGCCTGCCGGGAGAAAAACAGCTCCTCTGCGGCCTTGGAGAAATTCAGATGCCGCCCGACACATAAAAACACGCGAATATCCGTTTCCGTCATAGAAAATCAGCCTGCCTTTCTGCGGTACTATTATTGTAGCGAGGGGCAAGAGAAATGTCAACCGTTTGGTTGACCAACCAGTGCAATATTGTTGCTTGTTCAAATAGTTTTGGGCCGATATAATGGAAGTATCAAAACAAAGGAGGAGCTAGGCAATGGAGCTTGCACAGAGGCTGACCCTACAGTGCGCCAGGCTCAAGGCCCACGAGGCCTGCCTGAATCTGCTGGGAAAGCATTCCTATTATGAAACAGCCTTTCGCAGGGCCGACCTGCTGGCCCTGTGGGCCAACCGGGAGGACTGCATGATCGTGACGCCCTGGGGCATCTATGATGGCATGGAGGGTGTCCGGCGGTACTATGAGCAGGACGGCTTCGGAGACCGGAGCAGCCCGGAGGATCAGGAACGGCTCAAGGGCCTGATGGTGGTCAACGAGGTGGATACTGCCATGGTAGAGGTGGACGGAGAGGCCCTGACGGCCCGGGCGGCCTGGGTGTCTCCCGGCCATGAGACCCTCTCCAGCGGCCAGTGCTTCTGGTGCTGGACAAAGGCCGAGGGAGACTTTATCCTGGAGGACGGGGAATGGAAGTTCTGGAGGGTGCGGTACTATCCCATTTTTAAGACCCCCTATGACACGCCCTGGACAAAGACCCACATAGATTATGGCGAAATTGCGGCGAAAAAGCACGCAGATCGGCCCAACCCTGACCCGGTCTGGGAGTATGGCCAGCCCTATCCCCTCCATCAGCCGGAGCCGCCGCTGCCCTATGAACACTATGACGGATGCAGATTTGGGGAGGTGGCGAAATGAGAAGCTGGGAGGAATTGCAGCTGGGCTTTGCCCGAATCCAGGCGGCCCAGGATTGCCGGAATCTGATGGCAAAGTATCTTTATTATCACTCCGCCGGACGGCACGCCGAGTACGTGGCGCTGTGGGCCAACCGGGAGGACTGCGCCCTGCGGATGCCCTGGGGGCAGTATAACGGCATAGAGGGTGTGCGCCAGTGCTATCTTGTAGAGCATGGCACGGTGGACGAGGCCGCCGGAGACCCTGGCCTGCCATTTGCCGCCATTCACAACATGGACACGGAGATCATCGAGGTGGCCGAAGACGGGCAGACCGCCAAGGGAGCCTGGATCTCTCCGGGCCATGAGACCTTCCCCAGCCGGGAGCATCCCGGGGAGATGGAGCCCCAGTGGTGCTGGGGCCGCTACGGGGTGGACTTTATCCTGGAGGATGGGGTCTGGAAGTTCTGGCATATGGAGCTGGCCCCCATGTTCAAGTGTCCCTATGACAAGGCCTGGACGGATATGGAGCCCTCGGGCATTCAGGGAAATCCCAATTCCAAGGCTGAGCCCATTACCGGCGTATATGAATGGAGCCCCACGGCCATGGCACCGGCAGGCCATCCCGAGCCGCCGCTGCCCTATAAGACCTTTGCGGATGTGGGCTCCTGCATCAAGGAGGACTGAACATGGAAACAATGACACTGGAACAGCTGAATCATGAGCTTGACCGGCTGGAAGCCATTCAGGCCTGCCGGAACCTTATGGGCAAATACGCCTACTATCACACCGCCTCCCGGAATATCGACTATATGACCCTTTGGGCAAAGCGGGATGACGACTATTTCCTCTTTCCCCTGGGAGAGTACTTGGGCTATCAAGGGCTCTATGATTGCTATGTCAAGGGCCACGGAGATCGCAGCGACCCGGCCTTTGCCCAGAAGCTCCAGGGCAAGCTGGTGATCCACGCCATGGATACCGCAGTGATTGAGGTGGCCGAGGACATGAAAACCGCCAAGGCAGTGTTCCGCTGCCCCGGCGAGGAGACCAAAAGCGGCCACGGCGGCTGCTGGAACTGGGGCAGCTATGAGGTGGAGTTCATCCGGGAAGAGGATGGGTGGAAGTTCTGGCACATGGTGCTTTGGCCCATGTTCGATACGGACTTCTATCAGCCCTGGACGGTGCCCCGGAAAATGATGCCCCCTCCCGGCGGCGCAGGCGGCCCCGGAGGCCCGGGCGGTCCAGGAGGTCCCGGCGGTCCCGGCGGCCCGGGAGGTCCCGGAGGCCCACCCAAGGCCATGGGTACCGGACGGCGCTCCATGTGGGAGTGGAAGGCCGATGAGATTTTCCCGGCGGATATGCCGGAGCCGCCCACGGCCTATGGGGATTACGCCTCTATGCCCCATCGTATCATCAAGGATGATACCGCCCTGTAATGGAATTCAGCAGTATCATTTATCAGGAAGGAGATTGCGTCAAATGAAAAAGCTCCAACAAATTTTGGCCCTGTGCCTTACCGCCGCCATGATGGGACTGCTGCTGTCCGCCTGCGGCACCGACAGCGGCACGGCATCCTCCGCCCCGGAGACCACGGAGGCCAGAACATCGGCCCAGACTACCACGCAGGAACCTACGGCGGCCAACGAGCCTTCCGCAGCGGAGCCGGACATGACCTCTGAAACGGAGGCCGTCCCGGAGGCGGAGATGCTGGGAGACATTGTGCGGAATCAGTTTACGGAGGTGTCCCTGCCCCTGACGGAGGATAAGGTCACAATGACTGCCTGGGACTACGTGGTTCCCCCGGTGGGGGCGGTGATTTCCGATCTCGGCACAGAGGCCACCCTCTATGTCCAGCTGCAGGAGCGCACCGGCATTCAGTTTAACTTTACCACCGCAAATCTGCTGACCGCCTCGGATTCCCTGGCCCTGATGGTGGCGGCAAACGAGCTGCCGGATATTGTATTCAACTTTACGAAGTTTTACACCGGCAGTCTGGATCAGCTGGCGGAGGATGGCATTATCCTGAACTTCTCCGACTATGAGGAGCTTATGCCCAACTACTTCGACCTGCTCAACAGCAACCCGGAGGTGTATCGGGCCGTCTGCACCGATGAGGGCTACATTGCCTCGGTGAACTCCGTGACCATGGATCAGTTTCCAAATTCCGGTCCGGTGATCCGGCAGGATTGGCTGGATCAGCTGGGACTGGAGCAGCCCAAGACCTTTGCGGACTACGACAAGGTGCTTGCCGCTTTCCAGTCTGAGGGGCTAAGCCAGCATCCCATGTGGTGCCCCTCTAACCTGTCCTATTCCGCCAGCGGCGTGGCCTCCGGCTTTGACCTGTGTACCCAGTCCGACACCAGCGGCATCGGCGGCTTTACCTACCGGGACGGCACCGTGAGCTTTAGTATTACCGACTCCGGCTACAAGGAGTATATTGCCAAGCTGGCCGACTGGTACGGCAAGGGCTATATCAGCCCGGACTTCTTCTCCGCTACTGCCAGCAGCACCGCTACCGCCGATGACATTTCCGGCGGCGGAGCGGGTATCTGGTGGTCCTCCACCATGGCCATGAACACCCTTTCCGCCTATGAGGAGTGCGATGTACAGGCGATTCCGGCTCCTGTCCAGAAGGAAGGGGATACCATGCACTTTGATGATGCCAATTCCAGCCCGGTGGGAGTTGGCTCGGCGGTTTCCGGCAACTGCGAGTATCCTGAATTGGCCGTACAGCTGCTGGACTACCTCTATTCCCGTGAAGGCATTCTCCTGGCTAACTACGGCGTGGAGGGAGAGACTTTTGAGTATGATGCCAATGGCGAGCCCCAGCTGACCGACCTGGTTATCAACAATCCCGATGGTCTGAATTTTGCCATTGCGGTCATTAAGTACACCTCCTCCTCGGACTTCTGCTCGATTCTGGATCCGGTTCGGAACACCCTGGCCTATACCGATGCCCAGAAGGAATCCATTGACCTTTGGACAAAAACCGGCGAAAGCCATCTGGCCCCCGGAACCGACTGGAGCACCGATGCCCAGACCGAGTATGCCCGCAGCCTGAGCGATGTGACAGCCTATTGCAGTACCGCAATCATGCAGTTTGTGGTGGGAGAGCGGAGCATGGATCAGTGGGATGACTTTATCGCCGAGCTGGAGACCTCCTTCGGCACGGAAATTGACCGCTGCACCCAGCTCTATCAGGAGGCGGTAGATGCCTACCTGGAGAAAGCGGCATAAGAAACAATAAGCAATGTGTGCGAGGCCCCCGCCCTTGGCGGGAGCCTCGTGCTTTTAGTTTGGGAGAGAAGTTATGACCGGTTAAACAGGGCGGCCAGGGCCTTGGCACAGGTCTCGTCCTGGAAGATGTCCAGCAGCACCCGGTTCCAATGCCTGGCATCGGCGGTTTTGCTGCCGAACACATAGTCCTCCTGGCCGTAGTCCAGCACGTCAAAGCCGGGAACGGCCTTGCTGGCTCCGGCGTTCCGATAGGCCAGCACATCCGCAAGGGTAAAGGACACATGGGAAAGGTCATCGGTCTTTACCCAGCCGGAAATGTCGGTGCCGGACATCTCTGTGGCGGTTCCGTTGGCGGTCTGGGCCTGAGGTGCGGGCTTTTCGATTTCCCTGCCGCCGGCGTGCTTTCCGTACATTTGATCCACATAGAGGGACAGGGAATTTCCCAGGATCTCAGAGGGCACATGGCCGCCGTCCCACTGCCACTCCACCTGGGCATCGGTTCCGGCCTTCAGCCAGGCCAGCTGAAGGTTCAGAGAGGCCATCATGGGCATATCCCCCTCCGCAGCGCCCATGACCACCCGGCTCCAGGCCGGGTTCTCGGTGCCGTCGGCACCAATGTAGTTTAAGGGATTATAGAGGGAGACAATGTTGTTGCCGTACTCGTCCCCGGCCTCGATTTCCTCAATATCGGCGGCATAGGCCGAGACCATCTCCGCAAAGGAGCTGTAGTTGGCGGAATCCGTGCCGCCGCCGGAGGAGGCGGTGGTTCCGGCTCCGGGGCCACCGTCCCGAATGCCCTCTCCGAAAAGCGCATCCATCTGATCCGGCGGAGCCCCCATGCCTCCGTCCGGAGGCATTCCTCCGGGGCCGCCCATGGTGGAGGCGGCCTTGGCATACCGTCCCTCCAGGAAGGCCTGCGCCCGGTCAGCGGAGGTCATGGCGGCAACGTCACTGTCGCTGAGGGCAGTTCCCTGGCTGTCAAACCATGTCCAGTCCTGGGCATAGTCCAGGCTGTCCAGATACCATTGGAGGTTTTCCGTAAATTTGGCCAGATAGAGCTCCAGATAGGTGCCGTAGTAGCCGCCAGTTTCCGGGTGTGTCTCCGGGTCATATTGGATGGTCAGGGCAATGGTGTCCTGGAGCTTTCCGTCTCCGTTCAGATCAAGACCTATGGCGGATTCCTCCACGGTAAGCCCCTGGGCGTTGATGTAGTCCATGTAGGCATTTGAGAGATATTCCGCCAGCTGGGCCTGGAAGGGCGTGTTGAAGGAATAGGTGGTATCCATATAGTATTCAAAGGCCTGGGCCATATCTCCCTCATAAAGCGGGGTGATGGCACTGTAGGCCACGCAGCCCCAGGACCCGTCAGACAGGGAGACGGATTGCCCGTCAATGGTTACCTCCGTGGAGTAGCTGCCGTCCCCGTTTTGATAGACTCCCACCGCTCCGGCGGCAATCTGATAGTCGTAAAAATCGGGGTTGTTGGAGGTGGCGGCAAACATGGCCGCATGGGCCGCACCGCCGGAGCCGCCGGTGGAGACAAACCGGTCCACACTGCCGGGAAGATTCCCCAGCAGAATGTTGTACTTCACATACCGGGCCGCCGCCTTTTGGTCACAGAGGCAGCTGGGGGCATCGCCGGTGTAGTAGAGAAGGTTTCCCTCCTCGTCCGTCACGCTGTCCTGCTTGCCCCGGTTGCCGCAGGCCACGGAAATATAGCCATCGGCGGCGTAGGAGGTGGAGGCCGCAGCGTTGGTGGCAGACCCATAGCCCGCCGCCCCTGTGGTCAGAATCACCGGGGCAGTATCGGCAGAGTAGACCTGGCCGTTGGTGCTGGTCAGCTCCGCCTGACGGTCAATGACCAGGCTGCCCTGAACGGCGGCATCCGCCTCCTGGGCGGTGATGTCGGCGTTTCCGTCCCCGTCCGTGTCAATGCCGGTGACGTAGCCCCCGGGGACGCAGACGGATACCCCCTGCTGCTGGGGCAGCTCCGGCCAGGCTACGGCGCCGACCGGCGAGAGCACCCAGCTGTCCGAGCCGACGTCATAGGCCCACTCCTGCTGGGGATTATTCTTGAGATTCAGGGTGGCTTCTATGACGGCCCGGGCCTCCAGCTCCTCCTCTGTGGGAATGTAGGAGGACTCCACGGAGGAAGTCTCTGCGGCAGAGGACACTTCGCCATCTGCCTCCGAGGAGACGGTGGCCGGGGACTGAGCCGGGGATTGGGTGGGGGTGCTGACAGATGCGCTGCTGCCGGAGGCCCCATCGCCGCAGGCGGCAATGCCCAAAAGCATGGAGACGGTCAGCAGGATTCCAATGGTTCGTTTCATAGGCGTTCTCCTTTCACAATTTCCAGTCCAATCCTAGCAGAAGCCGCAGGCCCTTGCAATTCTTGTTTCGAGGCGATCATTGCGGATTTGGAATGGCTGGAAAGAGAAAATCCCACGGCGTTGCCGCAGGATTTTACCCTGGCCCTTAGGGCAGATTGTCGCCCTGGCCGGAGAGAATGTAGTCGCTGGGGGTGGTTTGATAGTATTTTTGAAAGGCCCGGCGCATGGCGCGGATGTTGGAAAAGCCGCTGTCCTGGGCGGCCTCCACAATGCTGGCCCCGTGGAGCAGCAGGGACTTGGCGCAGGAGAGCCGCTGCCGCTGGATGTAGTCAAACAGGCTCTGTCCCGTCTCCTTTTTAATTTCCTTGGAGAGGTAGGAGGGGTTCATTTGAAAGTGGTCGCTGAGAAAGGCCACGTTCAGAGCCGGGTTGTTATAGTGGGCATCCACATAGGCCGTGACCTTCTGCCGCCAGGGGGCATCGGCACCTCCGGGCATATAGTGCTGCTGAATAAAGTCAAAGACCTGATCCACAATCTGGTGGAGCTGCGGGAGGGTCAGAGCGTCCTCTTCAATGCGCCGAATCTGATCGGTCAGCGGTGCATGGGCCGCTGTGGGCTGACCGGACTGGAACCGCTCCAGGGTCAGCAGCAGGGCGTGGAGCCGTGCGCTGGTTTTCACGGCGGTGGAGTGGAGGGAGGACAGGCTCAGTCGTTCATCGCTGGAGAGCAGGGCGTGCATGGCCTGACGGGCAGCCGGGTAGTCCCGGCGCTCCACCAGCTGGAGATAGTCCTTTTCCAGCTGCAGGGCACTGAACTCTACAAAGCGGGGGTCGTCTGCGATTTCAAAGTCGTGATAGCACAGCACCGGCACGTCCAGATTCGTCAGTTGCCGACAGGCCAAAATCTGCTTGGCATCGGAATAGCCCTGGGCAATGCCCTCCACCCCGGGAAAGGGCCGGGAGATGGCCAGGAACACGTCAAAGCCCAGCTGGGATTTGATGGAATCATACAGGGCCAGGGCCAGAGAATTGATCCGCAGAATGCGGTTGGGGCCTGGGGGAAGGTCGTCCGGGGACTGCTCCCTTGGGGGCGGCATCTGCACCACCGGAGGCTCCGACCCCAAAAGGCAGGTAACGCCCATCTCTCCGGGAATCACATGGCATTCATATTCCGGGGAAAACTGCCGGAGGATCAGGGCCTCCAGCCGGGCGGTGTGCTGATCAAAATAGGCCCGATCCTCTCCGGCGGCCAGGGCCGGAATGTCCTCCGGCGGGGTCAAAACCCGGACGGCCAGCACCATATAGCTCTCCCGCTGGAAGGAAACCCCCAGCTCCTCAAAATCCCGGAGAATGGACTCCGTATCCAGAAACCTGCCCCGCACCAGATGGTCAAAAAGCGTCTGGAGCCGGAGCTGCCGGTATTTTTCAAAATATTCGTTCCGCTGGGCCAGAAGGGTCTCGTAGGCCAGAGGGGCCTTCTCCTGGGGGCTGTGGGGCTGTGTCATGGCGATCCTCCCTTCCAGAAATGTTTTTTCCATTGTACCATATTCGGCACCATTCCGCCAGACCGATTTTGGCTCTGGAATCTGGGATTCTGGCCCTTCTATTGGCCGGGGCCATCCGATACAATATATAATATCAAGGAAGGAGGCAATGCATGGATCGAATCATTTATAAAACCCAGGCCCTGGTGGTAGGTCAGGGCGCAGACGGGGTGTCAGCGGCCCGGGCGGCCCTGGAGGAGGGGGCCAAGACAATGCTGCTGGATGCCGAAGCCCTGGCCCAGCTCCCCCCGGAGGTGGAGGGAATCGGACAGGTGGCCCTGGATAAAATCATCCTGTACCCCGAGGGCCGGGTGGCCGGGGTCATGGGCCATCGCACCCAGGACGGACGAAAGGTCATTGTGAACTGCGATGCAGTGCTTTTGACCCGGGAGGCGGCAAAGACCTATGAGAAGCTGTGCCTGCAATTTGGCGGGATTTTGGAGGAGGGCACACTCCGCCGGAACCAGGCGGGACTGCTCCGGAATGGGGCAGGGAAGGACATTGGCGGGGTCTTTGTGGTGGACGACCCGGCAGCTGCCGGGAAGGCCGGCGGCAGCTATGCGGTATTTGTAGACGAAACCATCTACGCCAAATTCCGGACCCATCCTATGGTTCACCGGGAGCCGGAGCTGGGCGGGGTCTATTACCTGACCATTCTGGGGATGCATGGGGTTCCCAAGCATAAAATCACCCTAAAAAACGAAAACGGCACCCTGAGCGGAACCCATGAGACGGAGAACGACTGCCAGGTTATGCAGAATGTGCGCATGGAAAATGGCTATCTCTGCTGGAACCTCTGGTCGGGCACCACCAGCAGCGAGCTGTTTACCTTCCAGCTCAAGCCCTATGGGGATATGCTCCTGGGAGGAACCTGGCGCATTGACATGGACAACGCCCACCGCACGCCGGTGATGATGGAGCCCACAGAAAAGCGAGGGCCGGGAATGCCCTGACCATGACCCGGAAGAACTGAAACCATGACAACATAGGATTGTCTTGGCATAGACTCCGGGATAGGATAAGCCTGGAGGGAAGGGACGAGCAGTCCCTGCAAAACTTATCGGAACAGGAGGAATGAGAATATGAAAAAGATTGTGGCGTTGCTGCTGACTATGGGCATGGTGCTGTCACTGGCGGCCTGCGGCGGGGAAACCAAGGAGTCCGTGGCTGCGCCGGAAAGTCAGGCCCCGGTTCAGACCCAGGAGGCCACCCAGGAGCCGGAGCCTGCGAAACCTGCTTCGGAGGCCTCCGCCATGGAGGTGTCCAGCGCGGAGCCGGAGCCGGAGGGGCCTGCGCCGCTGGAGCTTCCCCTGGCGGATTATGACGTGACCCTTTCCGTGTGGTGGGCCTATCCCCCCTGGCTGACCAACTTTATCGATGCCGCAGAAAAGCCTACCTTTGTGGAAATGACCAATCGCACCGGGGTAAACCTGGACGTGGTGGGGGTGTCCCTGATTTCCGCCTCGGAGCAGTTTTCTCTGATGATGGCATCCAATGACCTTACGGACATTATCGCTGACTTCGGCGGTATGTACAGCGGCACCTTCGACCAGGCCGTGGAACAGGATACCATCATTGACCTGACGGAGTATATCAACACCGTCTGCCCGAACTACTATGAGCTGCTCCACAGTGATGACAGCATTTATAAGACCATTGTGACCAACGAGGGAAATGTCCCCATGTTTGCCGCCATCAACGATGACAACCTCTTTATCCGGGGCGGCTACTGGTACAACACCGATATGCTTTCCAAGCTGGGACGGGATGTGCCTGTGACCCTGGAGGATTGGTACGACACCCTGGTGGCGGCCCGGGACGAGTTGGGTGCAGGTTCTGCCTTTTGGATGGACAGCACCGGCGCACCGGTAGACCTGCTGGGGGCCTATGAGGTGACCCGGGACTTCTACCAGGTGGACAATCAGGTCAAGTTCGGCTATCTGGAGGACGGCATGAAGGACTACCTGAGCATGATGAGCAAGTGGTATGCCGAGGGTCTGGTGTATCAGGACTTCTACACCCAGGCCTCCGGGTCGGATAAGCCTGACACCACGGACATTGTGCAGGAGGAGCAATGCATTTTCTGGCGGAACTCCTCCAACGCCTACAGCTATTTCACCGTACCCCAGAGTGCCATCAGCGCACCGGTGAAGGAAAAGGGCCAGCAACTCCACTTTAGTGAAATGCCTGACAAGGTGAATACCGCCTCCTGCTGGGTGATCAGCTCCAAGTGCCAGGAGCCGGAGATTGCCGCCAAGTTCCTGGATTATTTCTACTCTGAGGATGGCAGGCTTCTGACCAATTACGGCATTGAGGGGGTCAGCTATGAGATGGTAGACGGCAAGCCCCAGTTCACCGACCTTGTGACCAACAACCCCGACGGCATCAGCTTTAACCAGACCCTGGCCATCTACGCCTTCTTCAATACGGCGGGCACTTATGTGGACAACGTCCGTATGGACAGCACCTATGACCAGGCGCAGATAGACTCCCGGGCCATCTGGGCGGATCACAATGACACGGCCTACAACTATCCCTCCGGCGCAGCCATGACCGTGCCGGAAAGCGAGGCCTACTACGCCAAGTACAACGAGATCGACACCTATATTGACGAGGCCGTGCTTCAGTTTATTCTGGGAGATAAGCCCATGACCGAGTATGATGCCTTTAAGGAGAACCTGATCTCCATGGGCATTGAGGACTGCCTGACGATTCGTCAGACGGCGCTGGATCGCTACAACAGCAAATAAACAAACCAAGGTGCGGCGGGGCCAGAGTCCTTGGCTCCGCCGCCTTCATAGAAAGGAAGAAGGTATTATGCGTTATCCTCATCTGCTCTCTCCCGTCTGCGTGGGCGGCCGTATGCTAAAAAGCCGGCTGCTTGTGACCCGTGCCGTGTCCGGTGCCTTTCAGGGAGACGAGAACTATCCCGGTGAAGCCATGATCACCCACATGGCCCAGATGGCCCGCTCCGGGGCCGCCATTGTCACCTGTCAGGGGGCGGATTGGAAGGCCGACCCCTTCTTTGGCCCCGGAGGCGGCGGTGGCTTCGGCCCAGGGCCGGGTGGCCCCGAGGGGCCGGACACCTGGGGCGTGGGCAGCTTTGAAGGCCCCGGTATGGGGGATTTGGAGGCGGAAACCCGGGGCTGTAAGCTCTATTACTCCCATATGTGCGATGAGATTCATTTCTACGGTTCCCTGGCCTCAGCGTCCATGATGGGAATTGAGCCTCGCAATCTCACCCTGTCGGAGGAGCCTGCGGGAATGCCTCACATGGGCCCGCCGGTCAAGACCCATGTGGCCAGCACGGAGGAGCTGGATCATCTGGTGGAGCTGATGGCCCAAAAGGCCCACGCCTTCTGTCAGATGGGCTTTGACATGGTGTGCTTCTATATGTCCTACGGAAACTCCCTGATGGCCCGCTCCCTGTCTCCCATCCACAATCGGAGAACGGACAAGTACGGGGAAAAAACCGCCTTTACCCGGGCAATTTTCGCCCGCACCAAGGAGCTGTGCGGCAAGGACTTCCTGATCGAGGCCCAGGTCTCCGGGGAGGAGGGCGTGCCCGGAGGCTTTACTCTGGAGGACTTTGTGGGCTATGCCAAGAAGTGGGAGGGACTGGTGGACGTGCTCCAGCTCCGCTCCTACGACGGGGATCTGGCCCATCCCACAGGTCTGAACTCTCTGGAGGGAAAGCCCAGAACCATTGCCTATTCCAAGGCACTCAAGGAGGCGGGCGTGTCCATTTTGGCGGCTCCCAATGGGGGTTATCAGGATCCTGACGAGATGGAGCGGTATCTGGAGCAGGGCTGGGCCGATCTGTTTGCGGTGGCCCGCGCATTTATCTGCGACCCGGATTATGGCCAAAAGATTTTGGAGGGGCGGGGGGAGGACGTGGTTCCCTGTCTCCGCTGCAACCGCTGCCACTGCCGGGATACGGTGAAGTGCTATGTAAACCCGGTGATGGGCCTGGAGCATAAAATCGAGCGGATGCTTCCCACCGGCTCTGCGCCCAAGCGTGTAGCCGTGATCGGCGGCGGCCCGGCCGGAATGTGGGCGGCATTGGAGTGCCGGAAGCGGGGCCATGCAGTGACCCTGTATGAGAAGGCAGACCGGCTGGGAGGACAGATGCTCCACGCCGACTATGCGGACTTTAAGTGGCCTCTAAGGAAGTTCAAGGACTACCTGGTATTCCAGATGGAAAAGCAGCAGGTGAAGATACAGCTTGGTGTCCAGGCCACCCCGGAGCTGATCCAAAGGGAGGACTACGATGCGGTAATCGCAGCAGTGGGAGCGGAGCCGAAAAAGCCCCAAGTGGACGGGGCTCAGGCGGAAAGGGTCCATACGCCTCTGTGGGTCTATGGAAATCAGGAGAAGCTGGGCCACCATGTGATTGTGGTGGGCGGCTCGGAGACGGGGACGGAGACGGCCCTGTATCTGGCCCGGTGCGGCCATCAGGTGACAATTCTCACCCGGCGGGAGCAGCTGGCCACCGATGCCCAGTTCTCCCACTACTACGGCAGCCTTATGGATGCCATTCATGCCCAGCAGGACTTTAGGGCCATCACCCGGGCCAAGACGGTGGCGGTTACGGAGCAGTCCGTGACCTATCTGGCGGAGGACGGCAGGGAGTATACCCTTACCGGGGACAGTGTGGTGGCCTGCGGCGGGATGAAGCCCCTGCAGCAGGAGGCGGCGGCCTTCTACGGCAGTGCCGGCCACTTCTTCGCCATTGGCGACTGCAATCAGGTGGGCAATATCCATACCTGCACCAGAAGCGCCCTGGCTGCGGCGGCGATGATTTAGTGTTCTCATTTCCAGGGAAAGCTCTCACCTTTGGCAAAATGGTTTACAATCCGCCGAAGGTGGAGTACCCTGGAGGTATTCACCAAGAAAGGGAGGGATCCACATGAAAACCTACACAAGTCAGCAGCTGGTGGGGATATGGGAGGATCAGCGTGATCTGAAGAATCTCATGGGAAAGCTCTGCTACACCATTCTGCTCAAGCAGGAGGACCAGATGCTCACCCGGTTCTGGTCGGCCCGGGAGGACATTTCCCTGGGCATCAATGAGGGCTGGTATGTGGGCCGGGAGGCGGTGGAGGGCTATTATGCCGCCGTGTGCCGCCACACCCGGGATTGCACGGAATTTCTAAAGAAGGCCTTTCCGGATCGTATGGGAAGGCTCACCGAGCAGGAGCAGTACGGAGCGGGCTCCATGGACGTGCGGCCCATGGATACGGCGGTGATCGAGATCGCCGGAGACGGAGAGACGGCCAAGGGAATCTGGTATTCCCGGGGGACCTATAACGACCTTACCCCCCAGGGGCCCCTGGCCTTCTGGGCCATGGGGGTCTATGCCTGTGACTTTGTCCGGGAGGAGGGAGCCTGGCGGGTGCTGAATCTGCTGAATCTGACGGACATCCATGTGCCCGGCGGAAGAAGCTGGGGCGATCCGGCTCCGGCCCCCTTTGCCGACCTGAAGGAGTTCGCAGGAGCCAAGCCCTTTACGCCGCCGGAGCCTACGGTGCCGGAGGCGCTCCGGGAGACCTATTATCCCGGACGGCCCTTTGCTCCCCTGCCGGAGCCGCCGGTTCCCTATGAAACCTTCTCGGAGACCTTTTCCTATGGCTACAGAAAGGAGGCCGGGGTATGAATTACTATGAGAACAAGCAATTTACCGATGATGAGCTGATGCTCCGCATTATGGACAAGGAGGAGATCAAAAAGCTCATGGCCCGGCGTGCCTTTTACTACGCCAACAACCAGCGCCGCCGGGAGCTGGAGGAGCTGTGGGTACACACCCCTGAGTACAAGCCCACCGCCTCCTATGGCCGGAACTGGGGCTATTATGTGGGAATGGATTCCATTGCCAAGTATTATGTAATCGACCATACCGCCAGACAGTACAAGGCCCTGGAGGCCATTCACGAGAACAATCCCCAGGCGGAGGTCAACAGTCAAAACCTGGGCTGGGGCTGTACCGCATTCCATACGGTGACAACGCCTATGATCTACATTGCCGGAGACGGCAAAACCGCCCGGGGCCTGTGGTATGTGGCCGGACAGGAGACGATTATGGAGCCTGACGGCACCGCCAAGGCCTACTGGACCATGGACAATATGTCCGCAGACTTTGTAAGGGAAAACGGAAGCTGGAAAATCTGGCATCTGGTGGTTTGCAGCGACTTTTTTGTGGAGGCCGGGACGGACTTTAAGACCGGCACCCTGGAGCCCCTGACCGGCCCCGACCCCTTCCGGGAGGAGTTCGGCACCCCGGACATTCCCATGGTGGTACACAACCCCAGATATAACCTTTCCGACAACTATCCTCCTATGCCCCTGCCCTATGACACCTATACCGTGGCGGGCAGCCTGGCCCCGGAGGGACATCCCGGATTTCAGAAGGGAGGATGCGGGAAATGAAAACCCATTTGAGCCTGCACCAGCGCATCCATAATGCCGATGCCAGCCAGCAGGTGGAAAATCTCAAGGCGATTCACGCCTATACCCATGCCAGAAACTGGCCTGTGGAGGAGTGGAGCAACATCTGGAATCTCTCTGATGACTGCTCCTGGGCCCACGGCTTTGGCCGGTGGCGAGGAGGCTATAAGGTCTACCTGAACTCTGTCACGGAATGGGATATTCCCACCTTCACCAACTATATGAAGCTCTATAAGCTCTACCCGGACGTGATGGGAATGGATCCCCGGCCCCTGAACTTCTCCCCGGTACACAATCTGTCCAGTGATGTGATCGAGGTGGCCGACGACGGAAAATCCGCCCGGGGCGCATTCCTGACCCCCGGCAACATCTATGAGTATCTAAAGCCCCAGCAGCGGCGGAGAGCCATTTTTATGTGGGAACGCTATGGGGCAGACTTTGTGCTGGACGAGGACGGCCACTGGAAATATCTCCATGAGCAGGTCTGCCCGGACTTCCAGGGGAACTATGACAACGTGAACTGGGGTCTGGAGGCCTATCAGACCGCCACCGACCCCCATCATCGGAACTCCGCCGCCCCGCCCCCGGATGCGGATTCTGCGGGACACCCGGAGGGCGCAAACGCACCCGGTGGGCCGGGAGACAAGCCGGAGGGGCCGCCCCCGGACACCGGCGCATCCGGCCCCCGGGATATGATGCTGGACGATCCCGGCCCTCTCCATCGGGAGTATGAGTTCCTGATGCCCATTCAGGACACCTGCCCCTGGCCGGAGCCCTATGAGACCCTGGACAATCAGCATACCTATACCAGCTTTATAGGAAAGGAGCGGTATTCCAGGTAAGCACTGCCCCATTGGAGCATCCATAAAATCAAATAAGGAGGAAAGAACCATGAGAGGAAAAATGAGCTTGTTACTGATTGCTGCGCTGCTTCTGGGCCTGTTGGCAGGCTGCGGAGATAAGGCCGGCAGCTCCGGGGCCACTGACCAGGCCCCCAAGGAGACTGCCGCCCCAGCGGCGGAGACCGGGGCGCAGGAGCCCTCCGCCGCCCCGGCAGAGGTATCCACAATGGAGGCGGAGGCCTCCACAGAGGAGACGAAGCCGGAAAAGGTTCCGGTGGAGCTGCCCCTGACCCAGGAACAGGCGGACTACACCATTTGGTACAACGAGCCCTTTACGGACTATGTCAGCGACCCGGCCCAGGACGTAAATGTGTTCCGGCTGCTGGCGGAGCGAACCAATATTCACCTGAGCTTTGTGCTGACCACCGTGGAGACTGCCAATGAGAAGTTCCAGCTGCTGTTTGCGGCGGACGACCTGCCGGACATTATCACCGACGCCATGGCCTACTATACCGGCAGCATTGACGATGCGGCCACCAAGGACAGCTTTCTGCTGGACTATGCCCCCTATCTGGAGGATATGCCCAACTACGCCTATGTGCTCTCCCAGTACAAGGACGCCAAAAAGGCCATCACCAGCGCAGACACCGGGGCCATGGTGGCCTTCCCGGAAATCTATCAGGACGTGGGAGACGAAAGCGGCTACATGATTCGGAAGGACTGGCTGGATGCCCAGGGAATGGAGGCCCCGGAAACCTACGGGGAGCTCCATGACGTGCTGTTGGCCATCTATCAGGATACCGGGGCGGGACTGGAGATGATCTCCAGCGGCGGTGACGGCATTCTGGGCGCAGGCTACGGCATCAACGCTACCCTGAGCAATGACACCCTGGAGGGCTGGTATGTAAAGGACGGCCAGGTACAGCTGGGAATTTTGCAGCCGGAGTTCCGGGAGTATCTGGAGATGGTCACGGAGTGGTATGGAGAAAAGATCATCTATCAGGACTTTGTATCCTCTGACCGGGGCGATCTGTCCCAGCTGTTCGGGGGACAGTATTCCGTCACCGTAAAGCCTCCGGAGATCATTGAGGTGGCCAATATGGTGATCTCTGCGCCGATGGTTCCTATTCATATGCCCAGAAAGGAGGCCGGAGAGGCCATTCACGTCTGCGGCATGGAGACCTCCTCCCTGATGGACGCCAACGCCTGGAGCATCAATGCGGCCACGGAAAACTATGAGCTGCTGCTGCAGATGATCGACTATATGTTCTCCGACGACGGGTTCTATCTGATGAACTACGGCGAGGAGGGCGTTACCTATGAGATGAAGGACGGAAAGCCCGTGCTGACGGATTTGGTGCTGGCCAATCCGGACGGACTGGACTTTTCCCATGCGGCCTATCTCTACGCCACCTCCAATCGGAGCCGGATGCCCTTTGTGTCCGACTTCCAGCGGAGCTTCGCCAACTTCACCCCGGAGCAGTGGGATGCGGTGGAGTTCTACAGTGAGGACTGCGACCACACCATGGACTATCCCGCCGGTGCCATTATGAACACCGAGCAGTCCCGGCAGTATAACACGGTGGCCGCAGATATTAACACCTACATCTCTGAGCACGTTTTGCAGTTTATCTACGGCCAGGAGGATCTGGCGGAGTGGGACAGCTTTGTGGAGACGGTGCGCTCTATGGACATTGACACCGCCATCCAGGCCAAGCAGGCCGCCTACGACAACTATATGGCCTCCTAAGTCGTCGCAAAGTCCGCTCCTGTTCGGGCTTCCTTTGGTCGCCCTCGCTTCGCTCCCTTGCTCCTTCTCTCCCCGGCAGACCCGCCGGTTCTGCCGGGGCCCCAAAATGGGGGAAGGTCCTGGGTGGGACGCTCTCCCTCTTCCGCCCCCATCGGGGGCACCTTCCCCCAGGGGGGAAGGTCTTGGGGTGCGGGGGAAGGAAGAAGGCTCCTCGTAACCTTCCCCTTTGGGGAAGGTGGATTGCCCGTAGGGCAAGACGGAAGAGGATTTCCCCCGGGGGATAATACCAGTGTAGCACAGGGAAAGGTAGATTTCATCCCGTTTTTGTCCCGATTTTGTCCCACTTTTTTCTCACCCTGTGCCTGGTGTAAACGGAATATAAATCAGGAAACCCATGAAATCCTGCGATTTCATGGGTTTCCCTTGCTGCCGCAATCCGTTTAGCTCCGCTCCACGGCGGCGTCGTAGAGGGTGTTCCGGGCCAGGCCGGTGTCCCGGCTGACCTGACGAACCGCATCCTTGAGGCTGCTGCCCTGGGCACGAAGGGCCTCCACCATCTCCAGGCACCGGGCCAGGGAAGGGACTTCCTGGGCCTTGGGAGCCGCTCCCCCCACAATCAGAACGTATTCCCCCCGGGGAGCCTGCTCCCGGTGATAGTCCACAGCCTCCTCAAGGGTCATACGAAGCACCTCCTCGTGGAGCTTGGTCAGCTCCCGGCACAGGGTGATGGGCCGCTGGGGGCCAAAGGCCTCCCGCAGATCCGCCAGGGTGGCCCGGAGCTTGTGGGGGGCCTCATAGAAAATCATGGTTCGGGTTTCCCCTTGGAGAGAGGCTAAATGCTCCCTCCGGCTTTTTTTGTTCACCGACAGAAAGCCCTCAAAGGTGAAGCGCCCGGTGGGCAGCCCGGAGAGGGCCAGAGCGGTAATGGCGGCGCAGGGGCCGGGAATGGCCGTCACCGGCACGCCCTGGGATGCGCACAGCCGGACCAGATCCTCCCCTGGGTCGGAAATGGCGGGCGTGCCTGCATCCGTGACCAGGGCGCAGGTTTCTCCGGCCTGGAGCCGTGACAGGATTTGGGGGCCGCTTTCCTGCTTGTTGTGCTCATGGTAGCTGACCAGGGGCTTTTTCAGGCCAAGGTGGTTGAGCAGCTTGATGGACACCCGGGTGTCCTCGGCGGCGATAAAGTCCGCCTCCCGGAGGGCCTGAGCGGCCCGGGGGGAAATGTCCCCCAGATTGCCGATGGGGGTGGGAACCAGAACAAGGCTCATGAAAGGGCTCCTTTCCTATTGTTGTCAGTCTCTGTGATAGATTCCCCGAAGCTCCGCCGACTCCTGGCCGGACGCTGTGCGGAGGCATAGATCAGGCATCCAGGAAAGCCCGGGCCTGCCGCCTCTGCGGGCCTCCAGCAGCAGGAGAATCACCGGCCCGCCGGGGCTGTGGCGAACCGGGCGAAGCCGCTTGGGCTCCAGGCCCCACTGCCGCAGGGCGCACAGCAGGTCGGTCAGGCGCTCCGGCCGAAAGACCAGGCAGAAGCGTCCGCCCCATCGGGTGGCCCAGGCGGCGGCCTGACACAGCTCTCCGATGGTGCAGCCTTCCTCACTTCGGGCCTCCTCCATGCCCCCGCCGGCGGTGCGGCCGGCGTTTTGGAGGAAATAGGGCGGATTGGAGACAGTCAGGTCAAAGCCCCCGGTGGGAAGGAGGGCTCGATGGGCTCGAATATCCCCGGGAATCAGCCGTACCTGATGGGTCAGACCGTTTTGCTCCAGATTCCTCCGAGCCAGGGCACAGGCGGCGGGAGACTTTTCCAGGGCCGTCACCTGGGCCTGGGGGCAGCGGCTCAGGAGCAGCAGGGGAAGAATGCCGCAGCCGGTACCCAAATCCAAAACCCGGTCCCGGGGGCCGCAGGGGGCAAAGTGGCCCAGCAGAATGGAGTCCGTCCCCAAAGGAAAAACGCCGGGGGCCTGTTCCAGCACAGGGCCGCCGGGCCAAAGGGCCTCCGCCATAAAAAGCCTCCCTTCTCTCAAGGAAAAGGGGTGCCGCCTGGAGGCGGCACCCGCAGTTCAGAGGATGTTAGTCCTGGGCGATGGCCTCCACGGGACAGTTGTCCGCACAGGTGCCGCACTCAATGCAGGTATCCGGGTTGATCTCGTAGTGCTCATCTCCGGCAGAGATGGCCTCCACGGGACAGTTGCTGGCGCACAGGCCACAGCTGATGCAATCCTCACCGATTTTATATGCCATAATGTACACCTCCAAAGCGTTTAGGCCGCAGGCGGCCTTTGACCTCATTGTATCATGATTTTCCGAAAATGCAAATCCTTTTTTCTTCCTGTCCCGGAAATGAATATTAAGGGAATAAATGGAAATCATAATGGCAGGGAGGCGAGAAGGCCATGGGAAAGGGACGGTTCTCCGACCAGGGGGCTGCGGCGGTAAAATGGGCGGAGCTGACGGCGGCTCAGCTGGGCCACAGCTATGTGGGCAGCGAGCATCTGCTGATGGGCCTGAGCCGCTGCGGAGACACCACCGTGCAGCAGCTGCTGGAGGCGGAGGGTATCCGGGAAACCGGGCTGGGGGAGCTGCTGCTGGGCCAAGGCCAGGGGATTTCCTGGGAATACCCCATCCAGGGGCTGACCCCGGAGGCCCTGAAGGTGGTGTACCGGGCGGCGGGAGAAGCGGGCCGGGGCCAGGTGGAGCCGGTGCATCTGCTGCTGGGACTGCTGCGGGAGGCCAAATGTCCCGGACGGGAAATGATCCTGTCCCTGGGGGCAGACCCGGAGCGGCTGTTTACCCGGAGCCTGGAGTGTTCCCGAAAACGAGGGTATGGAGGAGTAGCCATGACAAAGCTGCTGGATAAATTCAGCCTGGATCTGACCCAGAGAGCGGCGGCAGGGGAGTGTCCCACCGTCATTGGCCGGGAGGCGGAGCTGGAGCAGATCATCGGAATCTTGTGCCGGAAAACCAAGAATAATCCCGCCCTGGTGGGCAAGCCCGGGGTGGGAAAAACCGCTCTGGCTGAGAAGCTGGCCTGGGAGATCGCCGGGGGACGGGTGCCGGAGCAGCTCCGGGACAAGCGGGTGGTGGCACTGTATATGTCCTCTCTGGTGGCGGGGACAAAGTACCGAGGGGAGTTCGAGGAGCGGCTGCGGGACATTCTGGAGGAGGTCACCCATGCGGGAAATGTGCTGCTGTTTGTGGACGAAATGCACACCATTGTGGGAGCGGGCTCTGCCGAGGGGGCCATTGATGCGGCCAATATTCTAAAGCCCGCCCTGGGCCGGGGTGAAATTCAGATGATCGGGGCCACCACGGAAAAGGAATATCGGAAGTACATTGAGCGGGATGCGGCCCTGTCCCGTAGATTTTCCCGGGTGGAGGTGCCGGAGCCATCGGCCCGGGAGACACTGACCATCCTCCGGGGGCTTCGCCGAGACTATGAGCGGTATCACGGCATCACCTATGGCCGGGAGGCCCTGGAGGCGGCGGTGGAGCTGTCCGGCCGGTATTTCCCGGAACGGTGCTGGCCGGATCGGGCAGTGGATTTAATGGATGAGGCGGCAGCTCTGGTGCGGCTCCAGGGGGAGAGGGACCAGGAGCCAAAGGGAAGGCGGGCCAGGGCGCAGCTGGAGGAGAAGCTGTCCGGGGCAGTGGAGAAGCGGCAGTTTGAGCGGGCCGCCTCCCTGCGGGATGAGTTGAGCCGACTAAACCGGGAGCTTCATGAAAGGAACCGGGCCATGGTGGAGCCACGGCACATGGCCCAGGTGGTTTCCCGCCGGACGGGGATTCCCCAGACGGCGGTGCTGGGTGGCCTGGATCAGGCCTTGAGAAATCTGCCGGAGGCCCTGTCCCGGCGGGTCATCGGCCAGGAGGAGGCGGTGGAGACGGTGAGCCGGGCTCTGCTTCGGAGCCGCCTGGGTCTGGAAAATGACCGCCGCCCCAGGGGCTGTTTCCTGTTTACCGGCCCCACCGGGGTGGGCAAAACGGAGCTGTGCCGTGCTCTGGCCGAGGCCCTCTACGGCAGCCGGGATGCTCTTCTCCGGCTGGACATGACGGAGCTGAGCGAAAGAACCGGCACCGCCACCCTGATCGGTGCTCCACCGGGCTATGCAGGCTACGGGGAGGGGGGAACCCTTACGGAGTTTGTCC
>CAVJIP010000130.1:0-10984 GCA_963649625.1 Bacteroidaceae bacterium | reverse complement strand
GTACCACATTGAGATTGTTTCACCTTGATTGGGTCATATCTATTTACATCACAGACAGAGGAATCCGCTTTTTTCGCATTTCTACTTTTTTTATGGGAAACAGTGTGCTATAATGAAACAATTAAGATGGGTATGTTGGCTTCCCGTCTGAATTTAGAGATTTGTATAGGCAATGCCGCACCGATTTGTGCGGTATTGCCTGTGGAAAGGACCTTTGAACTATGAGCTTGTTTTCCAACACCATGTCAAAGCTCTTTGGCAGCCACTCCCAGCGTGAGGTAAAGGCCATCACGCCGATGGTGGACAAAATCGAAGCCCTGGGGGAAACCTATGGGAAAATGTCCGAGGAGGAGCTCAAGGGCCAGACCGAGCTGCTAAAAGCCCGGCTGGCGCAGGGCCAGACCCTGGACGATATTCTGCCTGAGGCCTTTGCGGCCATCCGGGAGGCGGCGGATCGGGTACTGGGAATGCGGCCCTACCGGGTGCAGCTGATCGGCGGCATTATCCTCCATCAGGGGCGAATCGCCGAGATGAAAACCGGTGAAGGCAAGACCCTGGTGGAAATCCTCCCGGCTTACCTCAATGCCCTGACCGGAAAGGGGGTCCACATTGTCACGGTCAACGACTATCTGGCAAAGCGCGACTCGGAGTGGATGGGCAAGGTGTTCCGTTATATGGGCCTTACCGTGGGCCTGATTATCCACGGCCTGACCAACCAGCAGCGGAAGGAGGCCTACGCTGCGGATATTACCTACGGCACCAATAACGAGATGGGCTTTGACTATCTGCGGGACAATATGGCCACCTATAAAACGGAGATGGTGCAGCGGGGCCACAGCTTCGGCATTGTGGACGAGGTGGACTCCATCCTGATCGACGAGGCCAGAACCCCCTTGATTATTTCCGGCAAGGGAGAGGCCTCATCGGCCCTTTATACCCAGGCGGATTCCTTGGTGGCCCGGATGAAAAAGCTGGTATTTACCGACACCGATGACAAGGAGGCCCAGGACGACCTGGACGGGGATTATATTGTCAACGAAAAGGATCGGGTGGCCACCCTGACCGCCTCCGGCATCAAAAAGGCAGAGCAGTTCTTTGGCATTGAAAACCTCTCCGACCCGGAGAATACCACCATTGCCCACCATGTGAACCAGGCTCTAAAGGCCCGGGGCGTTATGAAGCGGGACATTGACTATGTGGTAAAGGACGGCCAGGTTATCATCGTGGATGAATTTACCGGCCGGCTGATGTATGGCCGCCGGTACTCCGAGGGCCTCCATCAGGCCATTGAGGCCAAGGAGGGGGTGGACGTGGCCAACGAGTCCAAGACCCTGGCTACCATCACCTTCCAGAACTATTTCCGCCTGTATACCAAGCTCTCCGGTATGACCGGCACCGCCCTCACCGAGGAGGACGAGTTCATGCAGATTTATAATCTGGATGTGATCGAGATCCCCACCAACAAGCCGGTGATCCGAATCGACCATCCCGATGTGGTGTACAAAACCGAGGCGGGTAAATTCCGGGCGGTGATCGCCCAGATCAAGGCGGCCCACGAAAAGGGACAGCCGGTGCTGGTGGGTACCATTTCCATTGAAAAGTCCGAGGTGCTCTCCAAGCTCCTGAAAAAGGAGGGCATTGTCCACAATGTTCTAAACGCCAAGCACCATGAGAAGGAGGCGGAGATCGTGGCCCAGGCCGGTAAGCTGGGGGCCGTGACCATCGCCACCAATATGGCGGGCCGTGGTACGGACATTATGCTGGGCGGCAACCCGGAGTTTTTGGCAAAGAACGATCTGCGCAGGCAAGGCGTGGAGGAGGAGCTGATTGCCGAGTCCACATCCTACGCCGACACCGAGGACGAGGCGATTCTGGAGGCCCGGGCGGCCTATCAGGCCCTTTACGAGGAATATCACGCAGTCACCGCCAAGGAGGCGGAGGCGGTGCGGGCCGCCGGTGGTCTGTTTGTGATCGGGACGGAGCGGCATGAGTCCCGCCGGATTGACAATCAGCTGCGGGGACGGTCCGGCCGTCAGGGCGACCCGGGCGAAACCCGGTTCTACATCTCCCTGGAGGATGACCTGATGCGGCTGTTCGGCTCGGAGCGGGTGTCTGCCATGATGGACCGGCTGGGGCTGGATGAGGATACCCCCATTGACCAGAAAATCCTCTCCGGGGCCATTGAGAACGCCCAGAAGAAGAAGGAGGGTCTGAACTTCCAGACCAGAAAGAACGTGCTGGAATACGACGACGTAATGAACACCCAGCGGAAGGTCATTTACGAGCAGCGGCAGATGGTGCTGGATGGGGCGGATTTGCAGACCTATCTCCGCAATATGCGCAAGACCGTGCTTACCTCGGAAATTCACGGGGTCATGGGCGAAAAGGGCTATCTGGAAAGCCGGGAGGAGCTTCAGGAAATCCTCAAAACCATGGAGGGGCTGTATTTCCCCAAGGGAGCCTACAATCCCAGCGACCAGGAGCTTTCCGCCGTTACCGCAGAGAGCCTTCTGGACACGGTGATGGATTTGTCCGACAAGGCTTATGCCGCCAAGGAGGCCGTGTACGGCTCGCCGCTGATGAGGGAGGCGGAACGGGTTATCACCCTGCGGGTGGTGGACGAATACTGGATGGATCAAATCGATGCCATGCAGGATCTGCGCCAGGGCATTGTACTTCGGGCCTACGGGCAAAACGACCCGGTGGTGGAGTACAAGCGGGAGGGCTACGCCATGTTTGAGGACATGATCCGGGCCATCCAGGAGGAGACGACCCGGCGGATGTTCCTGTTCCGCATTCAGAAAAACGAGCCACTCAAGCGGGAAAAGGTGGCCAAGGTCACTGCCGCCGGAGCAGGGGACGACAAGTCTGTAAAGCGGGAGCCTATGAAAAAGAAGGTCAAGGTGGGCCGGAATGACCCCTGCCCCTGCGGTTCCGGCAAGAAGTATAAAAACTGCTGTCTGGACAAGGATTTGGCGGCAGGGAAGAATGTCCAGTCCTGAGGAGGAGCCATGAGCTTTCACGAACTGAGAAGGGACGGCCTTCTGGTCTATCAAAGCGGCCTGATCCGGAGTGCCCACGGGTTCACCACCCGGCTGGGGGGCGTGTCGGAGGGGTATCTGGCCTCCATGAACCTGGGCCAGCGGCGGGGCGATACCATGGAAAACGTCCTGAAAAACTATGAGATTCTTGGGGAGGCCATCGGTTTTGCCCCCCATCGGGTGGTCTGCGCCGTGCAGGTTCACCGGGATGATGTCCGCCTGGCCACCCGGGAGGACTGGGGCAAGGGCCTGTATGTCCATTCGGATTATCTGGCCGATGGCCTGATTACCAACACTCCCGGTACGGCACTGTTTGTCTATTCCGCCGACTGCGGCACCGTCCTTTTGGAGGATCGGGTCACGGGAGCGGTAGGGGCCTGTCACGCAGGCTGGCGAGGTGCGGCCCTGGGAATTGCGGGAAAGACGGCCAAGGCCATGATGAATGCATTTGGAAGCAGGCCGGAGAACCTTTACGGGGCTCTTGGCCCCTGCATTGGCCGGTGCTGCTTCGAGACGGACGGGGACGTGCCCGCCGCCATGACCGCAGCCCTGGGGGCTGGGGCGGAGCCTGCCATAGAGCGGGTAGGGGAGAAGTACCATGTGGACATAAAATACATCAACCGCCTGTTTCTGGAGCGGGCAGGGCTGAGGCCGGAGCAGATTGACGTTAGTCCCCTTTGCACCGCCTGCGATACGGAAACCTTCTGGTCCCACCGCCGCCACGGAGAGAAGCGGGGGTCCCTGGGTGCTGTAATCGTGGCCGGAGGCGAAAGATGAGCCGCCGTGGCATAGCTCTGCTGCTGGCACTGACCCTGATGGTGGGGCTTTTCGCCGGCTGCGGCGGGGATTCGGCCAGCGAGGCAGACAGCACCCGGGGCTTCGGCACGGAGGTAGATGCCGCAGTTTCCGGGGCCCAGGAGCTGGGCTCCCAGGCGGAGAGCTCCACCACAGACTCCTTCTCCATGCCCTATAACGAGAGCTACGGCTGGGAGGTCTATAACTGCCGAAGCATGGAGAACCGGGCGGTGATGCAGCTGATCTACGAGAGCCTGTTTATCATGGACAACCAATTTGAGCCGGAGCCTCTGCTCTGCCAGGAATACACCGTGTCGGACGATGGTCTGACCTATACGCTGATGCTGCGGGAGGTGAAGTTCTCCAGCGGTAAGACCCTCACCGCCGATGATGTGCTCTATTCCATGGGTCAGGCCGCCCAGTCAGACCTTTACGCAGGCCGATTCTCTGAGATTTCGGCCTACTATATGTCGGACACGAAAACCGTCATTGTGGAGCTGGAGCAGGCCAATGAGCGGCTGCCCTGCCTGCTGGACTTTCCCGTCATCCCGGCGGCGGGAGGGACAAATGCCCCGGCGGGAACCGGGCCCTTTGTCCGCACGGACAGCGTGCTCACCGTGAATACCCAATGGTGGCAGGGGCCGGAAACCCTGAATTTCCAGAGCGTTACCCTGTATGCCAGCGGCTCCGCCGAGGACACCCGGGACAACTTTGAAATTGACAACGTACACTTTGTCTATAACGACCCCACCGCCTCCACGGCGGCCACCTTCCACTGTGATTATGAGCTTTGGAACAGCCGCAGCACCGCAATGCAGTATATCGGCTTTAACTTTAACTCCGAGATATTTGACGACCCGGAGCTCCGGGCGGCCCTGAGCCATGCCATTGACCGGACGAGTATCGCCGAATCGGTGTACCACAACTTTGCGGATGCGGCGTCTCTGCCGGTGCCGCCGGCCAGCAGTCTGTATGATGAGGAGCTGGCCCAGAAATATGCATTTACCTCCGCCAGTGCCGCCAAGGAGGAGCTGGCGAAAACCGACTCCTTCCAGATTCCCACGGAGACTGCGGCCTCCGATACGTCCCCGTCTCCGGAGACAGAGGAGTTGGTGTCTCCCGCTCCGGAGGTCGCAGACCAGGAGGACACCGAGGAGGCAGACCCGGAGGCCTCTCCCGCCGCCGGCGAAAAGGCCGAGGAGGTTGCCTATAACAGCATCACCATGGTGGTACAAGGCGGCAACCTTTACCGGGAGACGGCGGCCAAGGAGACGGCGGAGGACTTGACGGAGGCGGGCTTTACCGTGACCCTAAAGTCCTACGACAAGGAGGAATTTGAGTCTGCCCTGCTCAGCAGCGAGTGGGACATTTATTACGGCGAGATGATCCTCCGTCCGGACTTTGACCTTAGTGCCCTGCTGGAGCCGGACGGCAGCCTGAATTACGGCAGCTTCACCGGCCCTTCGGAGCTGTTTTACCTGATGGACAGTGCCAAGGAGAACGGGGGCAACAGCTATGACCTTTATGAGTACATTATGGAGCGGGGCTATCTGTGCCCGGTGCTGTTTATCAACAATGCAGTTTTTACCACCCGGGGCGTATTTACCGGACTGAATCCCACGCCGGACGCACTGTTTTATCAGATTTCTAAGATTCATGTGAATCAAAATTAACCAGATTAACCAGGACGAAAAACGGAGGTATTTCCAATGGAGCAAGTGTTTCGCTGTTTTGTGGAAAAGCGGCCCGGATTTCAGGTGGAGGCGGAGCGCCTTCTGCGGGATCTGCGGGAGCAGCTGGGGATTGGGAGCCTTACAGGGCTGAGACTTTTTCGACGGTACGATGCCCAGGGCATCAGCCGGGAAATCTACCTGCGGGCAAGAGACACGGTGTTTTCCGAGCCTATGGTGGACTACTGCTATGACGAGGAGCTGCCGGAGCTGGAGCCCTGCACCCTTTTGGCGGTGGAGGCTCTGCCCGGGCAGTTTGACCAGCGGGCGGATTCCTGCGCCCAGTGTATCGGTATCCTCACCTGCGGTGAGCGCCCGCTGATCGGGGCGGCCACGGTCTATGCCCTGATGGGCGGCCTGACTGAGGGAGAGCTGGACAGGATTCGGGGCTATGTGATAAACCCGGTAGAGGCCCGGGAGGCCAGCCTGGACAAGCCCCAGAGCCTCCAGCAGACCTATCCCATTCCCACCCAGGTGGCTACCCTGGAGGGCTTTTTGGAGGCAGATACACAAGGCCTTCGGCAATGCCTGGAGGAATACGGTCTGGCCATGGATTTGGATGATCTGCGGTTTTTCCAGGACTACTTCAAAAACGAGGCCCATCGGGAGCCCACCATTACGGAGCTGAAGGTGGTGGACACCTACTGGTCTGACCACTGCCGCCATACCACCTTTTCCACCCATATTGATGAGGCGGAGCTAAAGGATGCGGCGGTCAGGGCCGCCTATGAGCAGTATCTGGCCTGCCGGGAGGAGGTCTATGGGGAGCAGGCTAAGACACGGCCCGTGACCCTGATGGACATTGGCACCCTGGCGGCAAAGACCCTGAAAAAGCGTGGCGTTATGAAGCATCTGGACGAATCTGAGGAGATCAATGCCTGCTCCGTTCATGTGGATGCGGATATGGACGGGGAAACCCAGGACTGGCTTCTGATGTTCAAAAACGAGACCCATAACCATCCCACGGAGATCGAGCCCTTCGGCGGTGCGGCCACCTGCATCGGCGGTGCCATCCGGGATCCCCTGTCTGGCCGGAGCTATGTCTACCAGGCCATGCGGGTGACTGGAGCGGGGGATCCAACGGTGCCCCTGTCCGAGACACTGCCCGGAAAGCTCCCCCAGCGAAAGCTCACCACCACGGCGGCGGCGGGCTATTCCTCCTACGGAAATCAGATCGGTCTGGCCACCGGCCTGGTTCATGAGTTCTATCATCCCGGCTATGTGGCAAAGCGCATGGAGATCGGTGCCGTGGTGGGTGCGGCCCCGGCGGCCAATGTGATCCGGCTGACCCCAGCACCAGGGGATCGGGTGATCCTGCTGGGCGGACGCACCGGCCGGGACGGCTGCGGCGGGGCCACCGGCTCCTCCAAAAGCCATACCTCCACCTCCCTGGAAACCTGCTCTGCCGAGGTGCAGAAGGGCAACGCCCCGGAGGAGCGGAAGCTCCAGCGGCTGTTCCGGAACCCGGAGGTCACACGGATGATTAAGCGCTGCAACGACTTCGGCGCGGGCGGCGTGTCCGTGGCCATTGGAGAGCTGGCCGACGGTCTGGACATTGACCTGAATGCCGTCCCCAGAAAGTATGACGGCCTGGACGGCACGGAGCTGGCCATTTCCGAGTCCCAGGAGCGCATGGCCGTGGTGGTGGCCCCGGAGGACGTGGAGGCCTTCCTGGCCGCTGCGGCAGGGGAGAACCTGGAGGCCACTCTGGTGGCTGCTGTGACCCAGGAGCCCAGAATGGTGCTGCGTTGGAACGGCAAAACCATTGTGGATTTGAGCCGGGAGTTCCTTAGCTCCAACGGTGCGGACAAGCACGCCGCCGTGGCGGTGGAGGCTCTGCCCCGGGCCAAGGCACCCCAGAGGCCGGGACAGACCCCGGCCCAGCGGATGAAAGCCTTGGCCTCCGGCCTGGACTGCTGCTCCCAGCGGGGGCTGGTAGAGCGGTTTGACGGCTCCATCGGTGCGTCCTCCGTGCTGATGCCCTTCGGCGGCGTAAATCAGATGACCCCCACCCAGGTCATGGCGGCTCTGCTGCCCTCCGGCATCCAGGATACCTCCACCTGCTCGGTAATGAGCTACGGCTTTGATCCCTATATTTCCCAGCAGAACCCCTTTGAAGGTGCCGCCAATGCGGTGGTGGAGTCCGTTTCCAAGCTGGTGGCTGCAGGCTGTGACCCGGACAGGGTTTATCTCACCTTCCAGGAGTACTTTGAGCGGCTCCGCACGGAGCCGGAGCGCTGGGGCAAGCCCTTTGCGGCTCTGCTGGGGGCCTTTACCGCCCAGCTGGGGCTGGGTACGGCGGCCATCGGCGGCAAGGACTCCATGTCCGGCTCCTTTAATGAGCTGGACGTACCGCCCACCCTGGTTTCCTTTGCCATCTCCACCCAGGATGCCCATAAGGTGCTTTCCCCGGAGTTTAAGGGGGCGGAGCACCCGGTTTATTTGATTACCGTTCCCGGTCGGGAGGACTACGCCGCCACCAAGGACATCTTCCGCAGGGTACATGACCTGACGGAGGAGGGGAAGATCCTCTCCGCCTGGTCCCTGACCGCAGGCGGCGGGGCGGAGGGCATTCTGAAAATGTCCCTGGGCAATGAGATAGGCTTTCTGGCGGCGGACGGCCTGGAGACGGACGCTCTGTTCCGGCAGAGCTATGGCTCCCTTCTCTGCGAGTGCGGAGAAAAGATTGCGCTGGGGACGCTGGTGGGCTACACCACCCAGGCCCCGGAGATCGACCTGGGCGACGGCCCCGTATCCATTGCGGAATACCGCAGCCTGTGGGAAACACCTCTGGAGCAGGTCTTTGCCACCCGTGCCGGCACGGAGGAGGCCGTAGCCACCGTGCTCTATGATCAGCGGAGCACCCAGGCCCCCGCCTATAAGCACCTCAAGCCCAAGGCTGTAATCCCGGTGTTCCCGGGTACCAACTGTGAATACGACACCGCCCGGGCTGTGGCTAAGGCCGGGGGAGAGCCGGAAATCCTTGTGGTGCGGAACCTGACCCCTGCTGCCCTGACGGAAACGGCGGCGGCCATGGAAAAGGCCATCCGCTCCGCCCAGATGATTATCCTCCCGGGCGGCTTCTCCGGCGGCGATGAGCCGGACGGCTCCGGCAAGTTCATTGCCTCCTTCTTCCGAAATCCTTTGCTGTCGGATGCGGTTCATGACCTGCTCAAGCAGCGGGACGGCCTGATGCTGGGGATTTGCAATGGGTTCCAGGCTCTGATTAAGCTGGGGCTGGTGCCCTTTGGGGAGATCGTCCCCATGGATGATGCCTGCCCCACCCTGACCTACAATCTCATTGGCCGTCACCAGTCCCGGTATGTCACCACCCGAGTGGCCTCGGTGAAGTCTCCCTGGATGATGCACTGCCAGGTGAGCCAGCTGCACAATATCCCCGTGTCCCACGGGGAGGGACGGTTTGTGGCTACGGAGGAGATGCTCCATCGGCTGGTGGAGGGCGGCCAGATCGCCACCCAGTACACGGACCTTTTGGGCAATCCCACCATGGACATCCGCTACAATCCCAACGGCTCCATGCTGGCCATTGAGGGCATCACCTCCCCGGATGGCCGGGTACTGGGAAAAATGGGCCACACGGAGCGGGCCGGAGAGCTGGTGGGCAGGAACATCTATGGGAATAAGTACCAGCCGATCGTCCAGGCCGGCGTGGACTATTTCCGCTGATTTTGGGAGGGAGTCCAATGGCAACCTCAATTCATAAAATCAGCTCCGGGGTGTACGGCATTGAGCAGGAAATGGTTCGGTGTTTCCTGATTTTGGGGAGCACCAGGGCCATTCTGCTGGACACCGGGGCGGAGCCCTGTGACATGATGGCCCTGATCCGAACCGTAACCAAGCTGCCGGTGCTGGTGCTTCACACCCACGGAGACGGGGATCACACCGCCAATGACGGCCAGTTTACCGACATCTACGCCCATCCCAAGGAATTTCCCATTATCCGACAGTTTCGCCCGGAGCTAAAGGCCCATCTCCACCCAATCACCGGCTCCTCAGCCTTTGACCTGGGAGAGCGAATCGTCCAGGTGGTGGAGACACCGGGACACACCCCCGGCAGCATCAGCCTGCTGGATCGGCGGCGGCGCATCCTGTTCTCCGGGGACACGGTGTCCTATGGCCCGGTGTTCCTGTTCGGGGCCCACAGAAATGTTTCCACCTATCGGGAGACTTTGAATATGCTCATGGACATGGGCGGCTTTGACACGGTGTATCCCTGTCACAACACCTGCCCGGTGTCCCTGACCGTTCTGCCTGCGCTCATGGGCGTGGTGGACGGGGCACTGGACGGTACAATTTCGCCCACCGACCCGGATATGCCTCTGCCGGAGGGATTGGAGGCCAAGTGCTATTCCTTTGGAAAATGCAGCATTCTGCTGTAAATGATAATAGGAGGAAAACTGATGAACATTCGTTTTGACAATCAGGTTTGTGTAGTTACCGGGGCCGGTTCCGGCATTGGCTTCACCTGCGCCAAGCTTATGGCCGAGAGCGGTGCCATTGTGGCAATGATTGGCCGGAACCCGGAGAAAATCTGGAAGGCGGCGGAAATGCTCCAGGACAGCGGGAGGGTGTATCCCTATGCCCTGGATGTGTCAGATGTGGAGGCTATCCCCGGCGTGGTGGAGCAGATTCGTAAGGACTTGGGGGAGGTTCGCTTTCTGATTCAGGCTGCCGGAATCATGGCCGGAGGCCCCGGGGTGGATTTGACCCCCCAGGAGTGGGATCGGGTCATGAACACCAACGCTAAGGGACTGTTCTTTATGATGCAGCAGTGCGTCAAGCAGTCCATGCTGCCCCAGAAGTTTGGAGCCATTGTAAATATCGCCTCCATGGCGGGGATTCGGGGTATGACCCCGCCTATGTGCTCGGCACACTATTCCGCCAGTAAGGGGGCGGTGGTGGCCGTGACCATGCAGGCGGCGGTGGAATGGGCCGGCTCCAAGATTCGGGCCAACGCCATTGCGCCCGGCGGTGTCATGTCCGGGGGCGCAGGGGTGCATATTCCTGACCCCAATCAGCCCGGCCCCGGTGGCCCTGGTGGCCCCGGCGAAGGCCCCGGCGGCCCACCCACCACCGGTGTTCCCTCCGGCCGTCTCTCCGACCCGGAGGAGATTGCGGCCATGGCAGTGTACCTTCTCAGCGAGTGGAGCGAGAACACCACCGGCCAGGTGATTGTCATTGACGGAGGCTCCACGGCGGTGGGCTATTAAAAAGCTCTTGTCACAATGCCGGAATTTGCCGGTGGAATCCTCGGAAAAACAGGCGGTTTTTCATCTTGCGGCCTCCGAGGCGGATTGCTATAATGATACTCATGTATGTGAAATATGGAGGTCGAATTTTATGGAAAAAATTTCTGTTACTCTGACCCGGGCCCCAAAGCCCAAGCCCATCGGCCCG
>CAVJIP010000129.1:0-5218 GCA_963649625.1 Bacteroidaceae bacterium | reverse complement strand
GGCGATGTCAGTGTGAGTGCGGAAAGGAGATTCTCCAGGACACACGGAGCCTGCAGCGGGGCGCAATTCGTGACTGTGGCTGCGTGTCGGTGGTAAAGCCGGGACAGCGGGACATTTCCGGGATGCGCTTCGGAAAGCTGATTGCGGTGGCTCCGGTGGGGGTCAACAAGGACGATAATGTGGTCTGGCACTGCAAATGCGACTGCGGCGGAGAGGTGGATGCGCCTCTGCCCCAGCTCAGAAGCGGATACCGAAAAAGCTGCGGCTGCCTTTCCCGCCCGCCTCTGGAAAAGCTGGAGGGCAAACGGTTCTATCAGCTTACCGTGCAGGAATATGCCGGAAAGCGAAACGGCGCCCACTATTGGAAGTGCCGCTGCGACTGCGGCAATGTGACCACCGTGCGCCAGGACTTTCTAAAGTCCGGCAAAACCAAAAGCTGCGGCTGCCTGGCGGGAGAACAGCTCAAGGACAGCCTCAAGCTGGTGGCCGGAACCTCCGTGACCCTGCTGGAGTCCGTGCAGAAGAAGCGGCGCAGTAATAATGTAAGCGGCGTCACCGGCGTGTACTGGAACAGCCGGAGAAACCGCTGGTGCGCCCAAATCACCTTCCGCAGGAAAACCTACAGCCTGGGCAGCTACCGGGCCAAGTCCGAGGCCATCAAGGCCAGAAAGTCGGGAGAACGGCTCCACGATGATTTTATCACCTGGTATTACAGCAGCTATGGAATGCCGGAGCAAGAGGCCCAGGCCCCGCCGGAAAGCTCCGGAGCCAATGAAATAGAAAATATTTGCCAAAAAGAGAAGTTGGAGGTATTTCGATGAACAAGAAAAGCAGGAAAACAAAGACATTTTCCCTCAGGCTGATTGCTTTGCTGCTGTGCTGCGTCTGCCTGGTGGGAGCCATGCCCCTGGTGTCTGCCACCGGGGAGGAGGGCTCCACAGTGGAGGCAGGGGTGAGCCCCACGCCTGGCGTCCAGGAGGACGAACAGGGCCAGCAAGAAGACCAGGATGACCAAGAGGGCCAGAATGACCCGGAGGGTCAGGACGACCAAGAGGGCCAGAATGAGCCGGAGGGTCAGGACGACCAAGAGGATCCGCAGCAAGGCACAGAGCTGACAGCGGAGGAGCTTTATAACAAGCTCATGGCCTGCGAGACCCGGGAAGAGATGCAGGCACTCGTGGATAAATATGGAGATCTGATAGATGAGATGGAGCTCTCCGATGAGCAGGAGAAGGCCCTGATTGCAAAAATGGAGGAGTTGGGGCTCTATGAGGCGGAGGAGGCCGGCCCTGGCCAAAGTGGCGGCTACAGTGCAAACCTGAATGTTGTCTGGGATACTTTCACAGGTACGGGGGAAAAAGGAGACGGAAAGGGAGCCGGAAACAGCACAGTAACTTCTGTAACGCTGGGTGAAAAGCTGCTTTCCTATAGCAATTCTAATAGTGTAGGAGCAACACTAAGCGGAACGACCCTGGGTACTTGCTTTGGTAATAGCAATCAAATCAAACTGAGCATTACGGCGGCAGAGGGCTATTATGTGACCCAGGTCATTGTGGCGTGCGCCTGGGAAAACCGAGCTCCATACGTTAGCTGTGGGACTTGGAAAGACGGACGTGCGTTAAGAGTATTTTATACCTTGGATGACTCAGCGTATTCTGACAGCAAATATACGGTGACGCTAGATGTCGAGAAAAGCAACTTCAGCCATCAGGGCAGTAACAGCGAAAAGGCGGGTTATTTTATCCTTATTAAAACTGCCAAGGTGCCTACCCCGGTGTATGTGGAGTATAGCTATGGGGAGCTGCCTTGGACTCTCTCCGCTGGTTCCGCCTTCAAGTCCCCCACCTGGGCGGTTGCAAATAGCAGTAATAATTACGGCACAGGAACAGATGCCGGTGTGCTGACCAGCGGGACACAGTTCGCTTATGCCTATAACAATACTACTGATATAAAAAGCTGGAAACACTATGCCAACACCATTTCGGCTGCGGCAGAGGCAGAAGCCCTCCAAAATGGCTACCAGTTTGCTGGCTGGAGTGCCACCTGGTACACCGATTGCACCGTAACGGATGCGGCAGACAAACGTGGCAATAATAAGACAATGTCGTTCAATAGCAAGTACATGGAAGGCACTTATGCCGCCGGGGGTGCCGTACAGCTCCCCACCCACGTCCGCCTGGTGGCCCAGTGGGAGAAAGTCCCCACCAAAACCCTCACCGTCAAAAAGACCGTCTCCGGCAACATGGCCGACATGACCAAGGCGTTCACCTTCACCGTGACCGTAAATCAAGGTACGCCGCAAACATTCCAACTCAAGGCTGACGGGACAAAAGAAATTACCGTCCCCGTGGGCGCAGTGGTGACAGTGTCGGAGGAACCTGACGGCTACACAAACACCATAGGCAACGGTACTACGAGCGACTTAGAATATGCTGCCGGAGAGGATAAAAAGAGCATTTCCTTCACCATGCCAAACAAAAATGTTACGGTAGTGGTCAACAATGAAAAGACCGCCACCATTGACACCGGAATTGGCCTGGACACCCTTCCCTACGTCCTGATTCTGGGCCTGGTGGCCTGCGGCGGGGTGCTGACCCTGAGAAAGCGCAGGAGCCAAAATGCCCAGTAGTGGGAATAAAAGCCCCAAAGGCTCTGCCGCCTCCAAAGGTGCAAAGCACCGGGGCAGACCCGGCTTCACCACCGCCGCCCCCCTGAATCATGAGCAAAGGCGGATTCAGAAATGGCTCCGTCAGGTTCACTTCCAAAGGGCCCTCTTTGGGGGCCTCCGGGAGGCGGACGTGTGGAAAAAGCTGGGAGAATTGAACGCCCTCTACGAGGCCGCCCTCTCCGCCGAGCGGGCCAGATATGATGCCCTGCTGGAGGAGGAGCGCAGCCGAAGCTATGAGGACTATGAAAGGGCCGGTGATGAGGACTATTCATAGCACTCGAGAGACCAACCAGAGCATAATCGCAGGCCGGAGAAACCGTGTGCTCCTTCGCCAGGGCTATGTGGCCCTTCTGGGCAGGCTCCTGTTTTTCCTGGCGGCTCTGTGGCTGCTGCTCACCCATGTGTTTCTCATGACCCAGGCCAGCGGCAGCGATATGTTCCCGGCGGTAAAGGACGGCGATCTGGTGATCGGCTTCCGCCTCCAAGGGGAATATGTAAAAAACGATGTGGTGGTGTACACCGTCCAGGGAGAAGCCCACATTGGCCGCATTGCCGCCAGGGCCGGGGACGTGGTGACACTGGACGACAGCGGCACCCTTTTGGTCAACGGAACCGCCCAGTCCGGGGAGATCCTTTACCCCACCTATCCGGGGGAGGGCCTGACTTATCCCTATTCCGTGCCCCAAGGCCAGGTGTTTATCCTGGGGGATTATCGCACCCAGGCCCAGGACAGCCGGGACTTCGGCCCGATTCCCCTGGCGCAGATTCAGGCCAAGGTGATTACCATTCTGCGCCGGCGGGGCTTATAAATAAAAATCTACTTTGAACAAGAGGTATTTGACATGAAGAAATTATGTTCTATTTTGCTGGCGCTTGTGTTCGCCATGAGCCTGTGTACTGGCGTGCTGGCCACGGACCCAACTAATGGGGAAGAGGAGTGGGACGGCAATTACGCAGCCTCAGAGTCAACCAGCTTTACCATCAAGAAAACCTACACCTCCGCCTCTGACCTTGTCCCCGGTGAAACCTTGAACTTCGTCATCGCGTGCACCGATAGCCCTGTAGCGGGAAACGATGTAGTGCCAATGATTACTATCGGCCAGAACAATAGTTATGAGGTGACAGCGAACAGCAAAGCGCAAGGCATAACTGTTAACGTTCCCTCTTATAGCGTGGCTGGCATCTATCAATACACCATTAACGAAATTGCTGGCCAGACCGCTGGTGTGACCTACACCGATAAGACCATCCATGTTACCATTTTGGTTGAGTACGACAACGTCAATCATAAATTGGTCATTGGTAACAAAAAAGAAGGTGGCATTACCTATTACATCGCCAAAGATACAGACGGCAAAAAAACTGACACTTTTGAAAATACCTTTAGCACCGGCTCCTTCACCGTGGCCAAGGACGTTCAGGGCAACATGGCCAATGAAACCGATGAGTTTTCCATCACCGTCACATTGACCTCTGAACAGCAAGTGCTCACCAAAATCAAGGTAGCCGGAGAAGAGGTAGATCCCGATAATTGGACAGTGCCGGAGAACAGCACAGGTAAAGAGACTTTTACTTACACCACAACCCTGAAATTGTCTGAAAAGGATGGAGCAACCACCTTTGCCAACATCCCCGCTGGCGTCAAGGTCTCCGTGGTCGAAGGTACACAGCTAGGGTCGGAGTACACGCTGAAGGGTTATGTGATTGACAGTGCCGAGAACCTGAGTAAGGCGGCTGAATTTACCGTGGCAAATGGTGATGAAAAAAGCGTTGTGGTTGTTAATGAAAAAACAAAAGAAGTCGACACCGGCGTCAACCTGGACTCCCTGCCCTACATCCTGCTTCTGCTGGCCGTGTGTGCGGGCCTGGTGTTCTTCGTGACCAGAAAGAGCCTGCGCCGGGAAAGCTGAAAATCCTTCCTCCCTCTTTTGAGCATTCAGGGCCTGTCCCGCCCCGGATGCCCCTGGGGAAGCCTTGAAAGGAGCGGGGCATTGGCCCGAGAAGAATCATGTCCAGATGGATGCTCAAGGCCGCAAATGCACTGGTAAACCTGGTCATTATCCTTTGCCTGTGTCTGGCGGGGGCCTATGCGGCCTATGCCCTGTGGGATAACAACCAGATTTATTCCGCCGCCCAGAATGTTCAGGCGGATATGGCAAAGCTAAAGCCCGACCCGGAGCCGGAGGAGGACGGCGCCTCCTTTGCAGAGCTTTTGGCCGTCAACCCGGATGTCTGCGCCTGGGTCACCCTGGACAACACCGGCATTGATTACCCTGTCCTCCAGGGCAGCACCAACCTGACCTATATCAATCAGGATGTTTACGGCAATTTTGCCCTGGCCGGGAGCATTTTCCTGGACACACGAAATCATCGGGATTTTACCGATTCCTATTCTCTGCTCTATGGGCATCACATGGAAAACAGCGAAATGTTCGGTGATCTGGATTTATACAAGGAAGAAGGCTTTTTTCAGGAGAATACCACAGGGACGCTGATTCTGCCCCAGGGAGCCTATCATCTTGAAATCTTTGCCTGTCTGCTGATTCAGGC
>CAVJIP010000128.1:0-10882 GCA_963649625.1 Bacteroidaceae bacterium | reverse complement strand
GTTAAGTATACCGCTATTTGCTGGAGCATCGTTTGTAGAAGCAGCGATTTGGAACAATTATGGCAAGCAGGTAGTGGCAATGTCTCAGGGGAAAATAACATCGTATTGTTTTGCAATGAGCGTAGTGATGCTGTTTTTGTCAAGAACCGCCAACATAAATGAGGAAACGGTAATGCGGTTTAGTAATCGAGTGCTTATTAAAATCGGCAATCTATCATATGGCATTTTTTTTGTGCATATGCGCTTTGTCTATGCGATTCAAAAAATCTGGAATTTAATAAATTTTGATATAAATAATGGTCTGATATACTGCACGATTAATTTTGTGGTTGTAGTAACAGGTTCGTGTCTAATGGTTCTTGTGATAAATAAAATTTTGCCTAAAAAGATGGCAATCTGGTTAGGTGTGTCATGAATTTTTTTGTGAGTCCTCAAATCGGTATTCAGAATTTATGCCATTGATATTGATTGAAAAGTGGCATAGTGCTATAGGCCCACAAGGAAAACATATTCCGGCGAGTCTGTGGTAATGGGCAATTCGTAGTCGAAAAGTGTCGGCCCGGCAGTCTCCTCCGGTGCGGAAGCCTCTGCCTCCGCCAGGGATGCTTCACCGTCAATAGGGGCTTTCGATGCCTCCGGCATCTCTGACACAGGGGTTGCACTTTCTGCAGTCTTTACGGATGATGGAACCGCTGAATTTTCTTTCCCACTGCAGCCCGCACACAGAGCCAGCAGCATACACAGGATCAGCAGCATTGATAGGATTGACTTTGTTTTTTTCATTACGCTTTCCTCCGTTTGGTAGTTTTTCTAAGGTAATACCATATCATTTGGCAAGTAGACTTGACGAGGAATTCTGCATCATAAATTTGCTGGGAAACGCAGGAATATTCGCTGTATTTCAAGATTTTCTGGGGATTTACAGGGCAAAAGAACCGTCAAAGCCCGCAGATGAAATCGTGGGGTGATGCCCTAACAATCCTTTTGTGTAATATACGCTGCAGCGTTCTCTCCTGCCATATAACCGGAATTCAGTGCCCAGGTCAGGGATGTCATACCCAGCCACCCTAGCTCGCTGCACCAGCCGCTGGCACCGTCTCCCGTAGCGTACAGGCCAGGAATGGGATTCCGCCAATCGTCCCGGATAACTCGGGTTTTTTCATCAATGGAAATGCCGCCGTGGGTACACTGGTTAAAGCGCATCATGCGCATAGCATAAAACGGCGCAGTCTTGATTGGGAGCTTGAGCCACTGCGGATTCTTAAACATCTCCTCGTCTACGCCGGTTTCCACATAATGATTGTAATCCTCAATGGTTTTCCGAAGCCTTGCCGCATCGCAGCCGATAAACTCTGCCAGCTCCTCTATGGTCTCTGCCCGACAAATGGCTCCCTTCTTGACGGTTCCGTGGAACTCCGTCTGTCCCGCCGACAGAGTTCGCTCCAGATCCTCACGCAGCGTAACCATTCTGGGAATCTCCTTTTCGTTGGGCACATAGCGCTTATTTAGGCGAAGCTCTTCCACCAGAGGCTCAATGGCCGCATCGTCAAAGATGGCATAGCTTTCCGCATCCGGCTGATTGGCTGCGGCAAAATACCCATCGTTGCCCAGCACCTCTGCCATATACCGCCGCCCCAGCTTGTTGACAACGATCACCAGTGGGTTCAGGGCCGCCTCGCTGATGCTCATGGGACCATGGTGAGTTGGCCCGCCCACCACAATGTCCACATGAGGATCCGGCCTGGAGCCGACCTTCCTTGCCATCTCAATGCCCTCTCCCATGTAGACGGTGCTGTTCATGGGAGCAAACTCCCAGGGCTTTTCCGGGTCAAAGAACCGGGGGCACAGTTCCTTTCGCATCTGCGCATTATCACAGAAGCCACCAGCCGCAATAATTACCGCCTTGGCATGAATCTTCAGCTTATCGCCATCCTTTGTTTCAGCGATTGCACCGACAACCCTGCCACTCTCATCCTGGAGCAGCTCTTTTCCGGATGTTTCCAGCAACACCTGCACCCCCGCTTCCACAGCCTGGGCATATACCTCGTCGATAATGGCATTGCCTAAGTCCGAGGTTTCTTTGCCGTTGCGCTTTTTAATAGGGTGTTTTCAACAGGAAACAGCGATCCCGGGCCTCTACAATGTCTGGATGGATTCCCTAGGATTCCACCCAATCCATAAAGTGTCCCGTGTTGTCTACGAAAGCACGAACCACATAGGGATCTGCTGCCCAGCCGGATTTATCCATTATTTCCCAGAACAGCTTCCCCGCATCGTGAATCTGCTTTTCTCCCCGGGCAAGCTGCTTTGTGCTGCCCACTGCGCTGACACCGCAGGCCATAACGCACACACCGCCTACCCGCTTTTGTTTCTCTAGCACAATTATGTGCTCCACACCACATTCCTGAGCCCGCAGTGCCGCCACCAAACCGCCGCCGGAACCGATAACCAGCAGATCTGTAAAAAGCTCCTGCATTTTCCCACATCCTTTCAAAATGATTTACTTTTTGACGATTCTATTGTATGATGTATTCAAGACAAAGTCATTGGACGCACATTAAATTCCGTGCTGTGTTCTGCACCCGGTTTTTGTGCGATTGTACAATTCAAAAGGGAGCTGAACCTGATGGTACTTTCCGAAGCAAAGCTCAGCATTTATCAAGCCGTTGCCCTCAATGATTCGTCACGGTTGTCGGACACCGTGTGTCACTACATGGAGAATCCTGTGTTTTTGATGGACTGCGGGTATCATCCGCTGTTTCAGACCTGCGGATATGAATCGGAGCAGTGTAGCTTGTGGAGGCAGCAAGCCGCCTCCGTTTTGAAAAATTGCCAGTTGGGATGCAGCCAGGCACCCGGAAATTGCGGAGAAACATGGATGATCGAGCCGATTATCGTCCAGAGCATTCTTGTGGGCTACGCCGCCGTATGCGATGCTGACCACGCCTTCCGTCCTACAGACCGGGAACTTCTTCGCTGTATTGCTGATGCTGCCGCCCTGCAATGTGGCCTGCTCAGCCAAATGATACAGTTTTCTGATCTTTCGCCTCATTCCCACCGAATGCTGTTTGATGATCTGTTGGATCTTCAAATTCCTCATGCCAGCGCACTTCAGCAGCGGCTGGACGACATTGGCTGGACGGCTTCATCAGGGCTATATGTTATAGATGTGGCACTGCGGGATATGCCTGCCGGTGCGCAGTTCCCTATGCTGCAATATTCTATCAGTCAGCAGATCGATCAAATTGTCCCGGTCTATACTTATACCTATCACTTTAATCAGCTAATCCTGCTGCTCTGCTTTGGGGACGTATCGGAGCCGGCCATGAGCACTGCACAGGCCGACCAGTTGGAGCTTCTGCTCCGAAATATGAAGCTCGTGCCGGAATCAGCCGCCGACTGCATTGTCTGGAGGAGGCCAACGAGGGCTTTGCCCAGGCCCAAATGGCCGTCGAGATGCCGCAAAAGCTGGATTTGGAAAACAACTTTCATACCTACGACTCCATAGCCCTCTACCACATGATTCAAATCAGTCAGTCCAAGATTCGAGATTACCACACCTTTATTCATCGTGGAATCGCTGTGCTTCAGCGGCACGATCAGGAAAATCATCAGGAGCTTCTCCATACTCTAAACGTATATCTCCGGGACTCTCAAAATGCCGCCTCGGCAGCCCAGAAGCTCTGTATCCATAAGAACACCCTATTTTATCGGCTCAAAAAGATTCGAGAGCTTACAGGGATTGACCTGGGCCGCAGCGATGAAGTGCTCCATCTTCAAATGTCATTTCTGATTCTTCGATACGATGGACATCGCACCTCTTGAACTGCGGCTTCTGTAGACCGTAGCGGTATGAATGACCGGGGCAGCGAACAAGGAGACATTGGGGGCATAAATACTGCAATACCCCCAATACTGGCTGTCCAGTATTGGGGGTACATATCAATCTTGGCCGGGGGCTGTTTATTTTTCATACAACGTATTTTTAGAGGAGCTTCTTGCCGTAGACCAGATTGGGGAAGCCCTTACCGCCGCCCACAGAGATGACGCCTTCAATGTCACCATTGGACTGGACACGGGCAGAAATATCCCAGCGGCCAGGGCCGGCATTGAAATCTACCTTAAAAAAGTCGTCTCCGGTGTAGTAGCCGCTGTTGATAGGGGCACCGCCGGCATCACCGGACAGAGTTCCATCCGGGTTGGGGTTGAGGTGAAAGGTTATGTCTCCTTCAAAGAAGTTCTCACCGGGAGTTCCGTGATCCTTCAATTCTACAACAGGGGCCTCCTCCGCAGGAACAGTGCCAGGGCCAGCCAGCGCATCTGGGCCAGCCGGGCCGCCGGGAGGGTCTCCGGGGCCGTGTACCAGAGCAGGGTTCGGAAGCCACATCTTCACATAATAGGTTCCTGAAATTGACATACAGAACGCTCCTTTCTCAGCCGACTATCAGCCTGCCGCCGGAGGCCAGGGTATATTCTCCCTTCAAGCCGCAGCCCTCGCCCGCCTTAGCCGAGATTGTCACCCCCATGGGCGCATCCATCTGCTCGGGCTTTACCTCTCCCATCAAGCACACGGTGGAATCGCCGGCTGCCGTCCAATGGCTATTTTCAAGGGAGATGTAGGCATCGGTAATCACGCCTGTAACCCTGGCGTTGAGAATCGTGACATTCATGGTTCGGTCTGTATCGTCGTTGACAATATCGCCTGCATAGTCACCATTGGCAATCACCGCATTGACACCGTAGACCTTCAGCTTCATATCCTCGGGCACCTTGGTGGCCGCATCATCCTCGTTGACAATGGCATGAAGCAGGTATTTTCCGGTTTTCACCTTGGCCTCATCCAGCTTCAAATAGACATTTTCAGACTTCACGAAGAATAAGGCTTCGCCTACCTCCCAGCTGCCGCCCACAATGTGGCACTCGGTGGTTTCGGTGTAGTGACCACGGACACCGTGGAGCATACTGCCGTATTGGTTTGACTTGACGGTGCAGTCGTTGAGCTTTACCCAAGCGTCTCCTGCAATAATTGCAGCATGGGTGTCCACGGTGATCCGGCAGGCATTGAGCACATTGTGGCAGCCATTGTCGGCATAGGTGCCGTATCCCACGGTTTCGCAGACCACAACACAGTTGTTGGCCTCCAGATACTGATTGCCCCAGCTACCGTCGGTGGACAGGGCGGCCCAGGAATGGGCCAGGATCTTGGAGTCATAGAAATATGCCCGGGAGTTGCCCATGGAGAGGTGTGTTCGGCAGTTGCCGCCCAGCTTTAGTCCCGGGGGAGGCTCCATCATGCCGGAGGCTACTCTGGGCACATAGCTTTTGGGAATTTCCCCACCCTTGGCATCCAGAACGCAGTTGCGCACAATCAGGGTGCCGTTCCCGGTGACTACGGTACAGGGGCGAATGACCCCATGCGTTGTCACCTGCACGTTGTCCATCTGGCACTTTGCAGTATCATTGACCATGACGGCGGCACCATTGCCGGCAAAATCATCGATGCCATAGCCGGTCAGCTCAAACTGAGAATCCTTGATTTCGTAGACGCTGTGACCGCCGATGTACAGGCCGTTCAGGCAGACTTCCTCAGTTTTATAGGAAGCATTTTTCATGGCAGTATCCGTGATGTGGCCGGAGATCTCCCCATAGGGATGCTCTGCCATATAGAGTTTTCCGTCCAACACGTCCATGGATTCCATCCTGGGAAACGGAGGTGCTTTCGGAGGTCCGCCGCCGGGAAATCCAGGGCCGGGCTTTCCGGGCTCAACATCTGCGCCGGGCACGGAGCCGGGATGCTCAGAGGGACGGCAGATGGGCGGGCAGGGCTTGATTTCCGCCGGTGTGCCGGGCATGGGAGGCATATCGCCGGGGCCGGGGCCGGGCATATCGCCCATGGGCGGCATCATATTGACTTTTTCGGGCTTGTTGACGGCACCCTCCAGGTTGGGCATACCATAGGCGGGTGCTTTTGCAAGAATTGTGTGCATAGAATCGCCTCCTTAGAAATTCTCCTGAATGTATGTGGGAATCTGCTCACCGCAGATTTGACCGCTGACCAGGCCGAAGGTGGAGCGGCTGCCTGCGCAGACATGGGTATAGATGCGGCCATTGAGATTACTGATGATGCCTCCGGCACCATAGAGCCCGGGAATCGGATCGCTGTTCTGATCCAGAATCTCGCATTTATAGTTGGCGCACAGGGGACCCTCGGCCTCGCCAAATACGCCGTAGACCTTAATGGCGTAGTAGTGACTGCCCCGGAGGGGAATGAGATAGTCGGGATCCTTGTAGAATTGGATGTCTCGGCCAGAATCACAAATGGAATTGTATTCATCCACAGTTGCCCGAAGGGTGGCGGGATCCACCCCCATCTGTTCTGCCAGCTCCTCCACGGTGTCGGCATCGTAGAGGCCGTAGCCCCGGCCTTTGGCGATTTGCCATTGTTCCTCAAAGTCGTCAAAGGGCTTGCCCTCGCCCCCATATTTGTACTTGTAGCTGCTCCAGCCCCACCGCTTCCAATAGTCGTGGAGATTCTTGTCGAAGATGGAGAAGATAATGCCGCCGGGCTGGGAGGCAATCACAGAAGCACCGTCCTCCATGGCGTGAATGACCTCCTCAGTGGTGAACCGCTGGGCCTTCAGGTTGACCATCAGCTCCTGGGGCTGGCGGAAATACTGCTCTGTGGGGCCGGGGAATTTCACATCCGGGATATTATACTCCTGAGGCTTAACATTCATATTGAAGGCGGAGTAGGTATCCACTCGCTGGGCCGCACCCACCCGGGTTGCCATGGCAATTCCATAGGGCTTTTCTCTCTGGGGATCGCCGCTGGGAGCGTGACCGGGGCCTGCACCAGGCTTCTCAATACGCCGGGGTTCACCGGTGGCCAGCACCACAGCCCTGCATTTGACCTCAATAGGGTCGCCGCCTGCCGTTTCGCCCCGGAGGCCTGTCACACGTCCTTCCTCCATAACCAGCTCATTCATGTAGGCCCGATCCTGAAGATGGCCGCCGGCTCTCAGAAATTCCTGCCCCACCACCTCCAGCCGGGGCTTTTCGCCGTTAAAATAATGCCAGGTGTGAGGGGCGTCCATATTGTAAGCCAGGACCTCCTCTGCCTCACAGCCTAGGCTCTCCAGCCATTGCCAGATTCCGGCACTGCGGTTCAGAAATTCTGTCACCTGCCGGGCATCAATGAGCCAGTTGGCGTGGTTCATGAGCCGCAGGAAAATATCCTTTTTGCTTTCGTTGATGTGCTTGGACTTCTGGTAAGCGGTGCCTACGGCAAATACGCCATTGACCCCAGTCAGAGCGGGGCCAAAGCCCTCGCCCGCTTCAAATAGTGTGGTGTCCAGACCGGCTGCGGCACAGTGGAAGGCTGCAGAGGCCCCGCCGACACCGGAGCCCACCACGGCTACGTCTGTGTGAATGGTAATCATACCGATTCCCTCCTTGTTATTTCCGGAACCTGGGCCGGGGATTTGCGCTCCGACCCAGGATTTTCTTTGGCTTACCGTGCCAGATAGCGCTCGTATGCAGTCTGATAGATTTCAAGGATGCTTCCAAGCCCCATGGCCTCCAGCTTGGCACAATAGCTGTCCCATTCCGAAAAAGCCTTGGTGCCCATGATGAACTGTAGGGTTTCTGTGGAGGCGGCAGTGGTGATGTCGCTGAGTGCCGCAGTGACCTGCTGGGTCTCGTTGGCAGTCAGGGCGACACCGGTGGGCAGTACCTGTTCCGAGGAGGACTGTTGGGTCCAAATCTCCATCATGTCGTCTACCCACTGGGCTCCCGCCAGATAGACGGTGCGATCCATGGCAATCAGTCCAAAGATGGGATTCGTGGTGACGTAGGCTTCCACGGCAGAGGCCGCATCAATGCCAAAGCTATTATTGATGACGGCATCCGCATATTTGGGTGTACCATTGGCATCCAGCTCATAGCTCAAATCCCGGGTGCCGTAGTTGGCGGTCAGGAAACCGTCCTCTGAGTACCACCAGTCGATATAACGGGCGGCCAGCTCCACGTCCTTACAAGCCGTGGTAATCACACGCCAGGAGGTGTTGGACAGGGGTGTGGTGTTTACGAAGGGATTCGTGTCGCCCTCGTTCTCCACAGGGGTAGGCAGAGCATAGAGCTGAGCATTGGGGTTATCCACTTCCAGACTGTTCTGTATGGACAAGGCCTGGCCATACATGGCATTAATGACCACCGTCTGATTATTCAGCATGGAGGAGGTGGCGGCATCCATGTCCGTATTGGTGGCAAAGTCGGTGTTGATGAGCCCCTCGGCGTACCACTGGTTCATCAGCTCTAAGTAGGCTTTATAGTTCTCGCTGGTCAGAGCGGAGACCACGTTTCCGCCTTCGATATAAAGGTGATCGGTGGTGGAGCCACGGTCTCCGGCATAGCCACAGGAGCCCATGGCGCCTACAATACTTACGGAGTTCTGGCCGGAGGATCCCAGCCACATGGGAGCGGAGAGAGCGTACTCATTTTTCATAGCGGTCAGCAAATCATGGAGCCCAGAGACAGTGCTGGGCATTTCCAGTCCCATCTCGTCCACCAGATCCTGACGAATCACCAGGCCCTGATTGGGCACATATTTTTCCGCCCAGGAACGGGTACCGGCCATCTGTCCCTCGTCATTGTAGCTGAGCTTCATGCACTCCTGGTCAGCGGAGATGTAGGCGTAGTAGTTGGGCATACAGGTTTCCGCGATGGGAGCGATGTCCGTGGCGATCTCCTGATCCAGAAGGCTTGTCATACCGCCGGAAACCTGGGCTTCGTTAATGGCCATCAGATCCATATAGTCCCCGGATGCCAGCACCAGATTGAGCTGCTCGGACTCGTTCATCATGGAGACGATGGTCATGTCCAGCTTTACGCCGGTGGACTCCTCCACAAAGGGCCAGAAGTCATAGGCTTCCAGATTGGAATAGGTGGGAAGGGCGGTGTTGTTGGAGCTGATGTCCGGGCCCCAATAAGTGAGGGTCACAGTTTCCTCCGACAGGGGGTAAACGCTTTCTGTCTCCGGGGCAGCTTCTTCAGCGGATATTTCCCCTTCCGCAATGGGCCCCGCAGCGGTTTCCTCCGGAGCCGGAACCTCTGAGGCGGAGACTGCGGTGCTTTCCGATGCTGCGGCGGTGCTTTCCGCAGTATCGCCGCAGCCGGCAAGTACGCCCAACGTCAGACAAAAGACCAAAACCAGTGCGAATATCTTTTTCATTGCAAAATCCTCCTTTGATTGATTGAACAGGAAAAATACATTCCCGAACTATCTCCAGTATACTCGCAGGAGGTTTTCGCTGCAATCAACAGTTTTCTTCTTGAAAATCCAGTTTTTTTATGGAAATCCCCTTGTTGAAAGCGTAAAAAAATGATAAAATTATAAAAAAACGAGAAGGGAGAACGCCTGTGGACACCATTGATTTCGCTCGAATGCCTAATTTTGATCCCCTACATATTGACCAAGGGAATCGGGCTCTGACGGTACAGCAGGCAATGGATCTGCTGCTGCACTCTCGCTATGCGGTGCCCCAGGATGCGCTCATCTCCCTGGAGATAAACAGGATATTTCTGGGAAATGGAGGCTTTGTGGTGACGGGTTTCCGACCAGTGCTGCCGGATGCCAGCCAGCACCAGGAGGTACTGTTGAACCTGGAGCGTCTGGCCAACCAGGTTTACGACGGCAACGGCCTTTTCCATGTCTGCCAGATGGACGGACAGGTCATTGTGTTGTCCTGCTTTCCGCAGCTTCGGCAGAAACAGCACCGGGAAGCCCAAATCAATGATCTGACAGTGCGGCTGGCCCAGCAGCTGTCGAATCTGAGTCAGACCCACTGGGGCATTCCCCTTCTGGCGGCGGTGGGCCCCCTGAGCTACGGCCTTGCGTCCCTGTCCCCGGCATTCTTCTTTGTGACAGAGCTGATGGAATACAAGCAGTTCCTGGGAGGCACCGGGCAGCTTCTCTGTACGCCGGCTCAAATCCAGGCCAATCAGCTTCTCCGCAATACCCGGGAAATTCAGCAGTCCGCCGTGTTTTTTGTCAATGATCTCTATTCCGGCAGCCTTACCAATGTGGAGCGGCGAGTGGCGGAGCTGCTCCGGTATATTGCGGAAAGCGAAGCCTCCTCCATGCGGAATTTTCACTTCTGTCTGCTGCTGTTCGTTCAGGCCCTGACCACGGAGCTGATGGAACTGGAGGTGGCAGACAACCAGTTTCTGACCCGCCTGGATATTCTGGGCCGGTGCTATGGGGCGCAGAATCTGGACACACTGAATCAGTGCCTTTGTGGTATCTTCCGGGAGATTCAAGAGAACTACGCCCAGCAGAATGACAGCCGCATGACGCAGCTGCTCCACCAGGCCAGGGATTATTTGGACAGTCACTTTACCGACAGCAGCCTGTCAGTGGCGCAGACAGCAGAGGTGATAGGCATTCATCAGAGTACCCTTTCCACCATGTTCCGGCGAGCTTACGGAGTGACCATTGTCAATTACATTCGGGCACTGCGGGTGGAAAAGGCCAAGGAGCTGCTGAACAATTCGGAGCTGAGCCTGAGCGATGTGGCCCAAGGTGCCGGCTTTGGCAGTCTCAACACCATGTACCGGGCCTTTAAGGCCAAGGAGGGCCTACCTCCGGGAAAGCTGCGATAGCCGTGACGGAAGGAGGATTACCCCAATGCGGGGAGGGGCTCAGGTCAGCCGGTTCTCTTCCATGACCGAGCGCAGCATTTTGGCAAAGCCCTCCGGGTCACGAATCTGATACTGCATATGGTTATAGCCCTCGAACACCGGGTAATTGCCGCAGGGGTAGGCGGTCAGGACCGCATTTCGGTATTTATAGTGCTCCTCGGCACTGCCGAACTCAAAATAAATG
>CAVJIP010000127.1:0-10021 GCA_963649625.1 Bacteroidaceae bacterium | reverse complement strand
GTGCCGTGGCGAGCGGTGTGGCCGATATTCTCAATATCGCCGGTGCGGATACACTTCTGGCAGGTGGTGACCCGGTGCCGGGGCGGCTCCTTCTCCCCGGTGAAATAGGGCTTCATAGGTGCCATGCCGGAGTTAATCAGCAACAGAGAAGCGTCATTCTGGGGAATCAGGGAAAAGCTGGGCAACCGGAGATGGCCCTTTGTCTCAAAAAAGGACAGGAACATCTCACGCAGCTCGTTTACTCCAAAGTTCTTCATAGAAAATCCTCCAATTTTCATGCAGCCCCGTCAAAAAAACCGCCCCTGAAAAACAGGGGCGGGAGAAAGCCTCACGCGGTACCACCCTGATTTGTCCCATAGGACATCTCAGTTGCCTTAACGCAGCAGACGTACCGGTCCTCCCGGTCAGCTCAGAAACGGCCCGAACGGCGAGATGATCCGAGGCTTCCACCCTTTCCCCGGTCGCTGCATCCCTCAGCCCATTCTTCTTTTCCTCAACGCAGTTGCAATATTTTCTTTTATTGTACCACGAACCTGCGCTTTGTCAATAGCTTTATGACGAGCCGATGCATATCCGTGGAAAAGGGAGGCATACTGCTCCCGGTGATGATTATGTTTATTTCCTTTCTGCGCACCATTGCCCTGTATCTGGTGATTGTGGTTACGGTGCGGGTCATGGGCAAGCGGCAGATTGGGGAGCTGGAGCCCTCGGAGCTGGTGGTGGCCATTTTGATCTCCGACCTGGCGGCGGTGCCTATGCAGGACATCGGCATTCCCCTGCTCTCCGGGGTGATTCCCATTCTGACCCTGCTGGCGCTGGAGCTTCTTCTTTCGGAGTGGTCCCTGCGCTCCGTAGGCCTGCGGCGGCTTCTGTGTGGAAGGCCGGTGTTTATTATCCGGGAGGGAGTCATTGACCAAAGGGCTATGACCAAAACCCGACTGACCATGGACGAGCTGAGCCAGTGTCTGCGGCAGAAGGACATTCTGGACGTAGCCCAGGTTCAGTACGCCATTCTGGAGACAAACGGCTCTCTCACCACCTTCCTCTATCCCAAATATGCCCCGCTCACCGCCCAGGATGCCGGGAGAAAGCCCCAGGCCCAGGAGCTTCCCGTTACGGTGATCTCCGACGGACGGGTGCTTACGGAAAATCTACAGAGCCAGGGACTGGATCCGGCCTGGCTCCAGCGGGAGCTTGCCGCCCAGGGGCTTTCTCCCAAAGAGGTCTTTCTCCTGACAGCCACTGCCGGGGGCAAAACCTATCTGGTAAAGAAGGAGTGTTCTTCATGAGAAAGCCTTGGACGGCCCTGTGTCTACTGGCAGTGATTGTGGGCTTCTGCTGGTGGAGCACCTGGCGGGTTGACCGTATCTGCCGGGACACCACCTCCCTTCTGGCCCAGGCAGAAACCTACTGTACCCTCGGGGATTTTTCCGGAGGAACGGAACATATCTCGCAGGCCTGGAGCCTTTGGAACCGGCATGAGGGCTTTCTGGGGCTGACCCTCCGGCACACGGAATCCGACGACGTTGGGATTTTGTTTCCCTCCCTGCTAGAAAGCTGCCGTCAGAGGGATTTGGAGGAGTTTAACCGGCGGAATCTGGAGCTGATGGCCACCCTCATCCATTTGTCCCGAATGGAGATTCCCTACTATTTCAACATTTTGTAGGCCTATGCTTTGTGTATATTATATTATAACTTTCGGTTATAATTTGTTGCTTTCCCTGGAATTTTGCGGTATAATAGAGGCAAATTCCAAGGGAGGCGCTGTGATGGAGCTTACATATCTTTACTACTTTAAGGTCATTGCCGAAAGGGAAAATATGTCCCGGGCCGCCGAGCTGCTTCATGTGTCCCAGCCGGCCCTGAGTAAGACCATTGCCAAGCTGGAGCGAAGCCTGGGCGTGACGCTGTTTGAGCGGAAAAAAGGGCGCATCAGCCTGTCCCCTATCGGTGCGGATTTTTACCGGCAGGTGGCAAAGGCCTTTGACTGCATCGCCGAGGGCCAGCGGCTGATCAACGACTACAAGAACTCCATGAGCACCTCTGTCACCATCGGATGCCCGGTGGCGGAGCTGATGAATTCTCTGCTTTTAAGCTATCTCAAGGCCAATCAGCAGTCTTCCCTGCAGATCAGCCAGTTTCTCTACAGCCCGGAGGTGCTTCAGGAGAAGCTCCTGGGTGGAAAGCTGGACTTTGCCCTGACCCCCATTCCCTTCCACAATCCGGAAATCAACCAGATCAAGCTCATGGACGAGGAGATTTTGCTGGCGGTGGGACGGCATCATCCTTTGGCCAGGGAGCATTTTGTTCGGCTCCAGGACTGCCGGGAGGAGAAATTCCTGGTAAATGACGCCAGCTTTGACCGGCGGGCGGTACTGGACAACTGCAAAATTGTGGGCTTTACCCCCAATATCACCCTGTGCAGCAACGAGCCCAGAATCATTGACGAGGCCCTGGAGTCCGGCCAGGGGGTGAGCTTTGTGCCTGCCAATGTGTTCTACGAAAAGTACATGGACGACAACCCGGTGGTGGCCCTGCGGTTTTCGGACATTGAGGTCTTCCGCTTTATCTCCATTGTCAGCCGGAAGGATCGCACCCTGATGGAGGCCCCCAAGCGGCTGTACAATTTCGCCATAGAGTATTTCCAGCAGTACGGCGTGACTCTGCAAAAATTTCTGGAGGACTATTTTCCCCCATCGGATTTTGGCCCCCGGATCAGCATTGGCCTGAACCGGGAAGACAACATCGGTGCGGTAGACCCCTCCATGCGGCTGGACTTTTGACAGGTATAACCCCAGGTTATTCTCCTTAGATAACTGGTATTGGAACCCAGGCGGCTCCTGCGATATAATTACGGCGACGGATCATCATCCGAATACACCCCAGTGAAAGGAGAAATCATATGAGTTCGATCCTTCAGCGCACCGAGCGGTTTGAAGATCGCCGTGAGATCAAGAATGTCATGGGCAAATATGTGACGAGCTGCCTGCTCTGCCGGGAAAACACCCTGGTGGACACCCTGTTTTGCAGCCGGGATGACATCAGCCTGGGCTTTAACAACGGCTATTATGTGGGACGGGAGGCGGTAAAGGGCTATTTTGACGCCGTTTGCGATGCCACCGCCAAAAAGTCCAAGTGCCTGCAAAAGCTGTTCCCGGAGCAGCTTGGAAAGCTCTCCGATGAGGAGCTTTACGGCGTAGGCCCCTTTAAGGCCGAGCCTCTGACCAGCTTCTATATACAGGAGGCGGAGGATATGCAGACCGCCAAGGCCATCTGGATGGTGGAAGGCTCCATCACCGACATTACCGAAAGGGGCCCCGTCACCAACTGGTCCTGGGGCTACTACGCCGCCGACTTTATCAAGGAGGACGGCCAGATGAAACTGTGGCACGTTCTGCGGGTTGAGGACGTACATAGCCCCAACGGCATGGACTGGGGAAATCCGGAGGACAAGTATCCGCCCCTGCCTGAGTTTGCGGAACTGAAGGACTTGACCCTCCCTGCCCCCAACCATCCCATGGAGGTTCACCAGCTCTACAGCCCGTCCCGGGGCCCGGCCCAGCCCCCCAGACTGCCGGAACCTTATACCACCTTTGCTGAGACCTTCAGCTATGGCATTTGAGAAGGAGGGTGACAACTATGGCGATTGATTGGACAACCAAGAAAAGTCCTGCGTGGTTTGCACATAATGTGCCCAAGCACTATCCCCTGCCCCGAAAAAACGATGCGGATCTTCTTCAGATGGTAGAGGACATTGAGGAGGTTCGTGATCTCATGAGCCTGCGCTCCTACTACCAGGCCGCTGACCTGCGGGAAAAGGAGCTGGAGGAGCTGTGGGTCTCCCAGCCCATCCATGCCGCCAAGGCCAGCTTTGGATCCAACTGGGGATATTACTACGGCAAGGCCGAGATCAAACGCTGGTATGTGGAGGAGTTCCAGGCCAAGCGTACCGCCCAGATGAAGGTCTACGCCAAGGCCCAGGGCCTGGCGGAAAGCGATGCTCTGCTGGGGGCAGGCTCCATGGTGATGTTCCCCATGTCCACCTCCCTGGTGCGTATCGCCGCCGATGGCCAGAGTGCCAAGGGCATCTGGTATTCCATCGGCCAGCAGACCGATTTGCAGCCCGACGGCACCGCCATGGGCAAGTGGCAGTACAACAAGATTTGCGCCGACTTTATCAAGGAGGACGGCAAATTCAAAATCTATCATATTGTCTGCGCCAACGACCAGAACTATCAGGCCGGAACCTCCTATAATGCGGACACCTACATTGCCCCCCAGGACGACCTGATGTGCCAGGAGTTCGGCACCCCCACCATTCCCATGAACGTCCACGACAACACCTATAACTGGGCCGACAACTATCCTCCCATGCCGGAGCCCTATGACACCCTGACGCTGGAAAACAGCTACGGCCCCGAGGGCCATCCCATGCTGAAAGGAGGCCTCTGCCATGAATAAAAACCTTTCCATCAGCCAGAGAATCTGGAACTGTGCGGCCTCTCAAGAGGCGGAGTTTGTCCACGCCACCCATACCTATCTCCACGCCAGGGCCTTTGCCACAGAGGAGTGGAGCCAGATTTGGTCGCAGCGGGACGATGTGAGCTGGGCCCACGCCTTTGGCCGGATGCGGGGCTTTAAGTCCGTGTGGAACGGCTCCGTGACCCTGTATGACGTAAAGGCAACGGAGCGTTTTCAGAAGAACTATGAGGCCATGCCGGAGATCGGCGGCTTCGACATCCGTCCTCTGATGGAGCTTTCCCTGCACAGTCTGGCCACAGACATTGTGGAGGTGGCGGACGACGGCAAGACGGCCCGGGCCTTCTTCCTGACCCCCGGTGTGATTTCCAGCTCGGTAGGCGACAACGGCAAGCGCCGCTGCAGCGGCCTGTGGGAGCGTTACGGTGCGGACTTCGTGTTCGAGGATGGCTGCTGGCTGTTCCTTCATGAGCAGGTCTGCCCGGATATGGGCATCGGCTGTGACGGCGGCAACCCCGGCATGGAGGACTATCTGCGCACCAAAGGCGGCGGCGCAGGCGGCCCCGGTGGGCCTGGCGGCCCGGGCGGGCCCGGTGGCCCTGGAGGGGAACCCGGCGGGCCCGGTGGCCCCGGTGGCCCCGGTGGTGGCCCTGGCGGCCCCGGCGGTGGACTTCGCACCATGCCCGACTGCGAGGACAAGGGCCCTCTGCACAACAACTGGAGTGTTACCCAGACGGTGCAGAACACGGTGCCCTGGCCGGTTCCCTATGCCACCCTGGATGACGACAACACCTATACCAAGCGCAAATAAACCTATCGCCCGGAGCCTTCGCTCCGGGCGTTTTGTGTCTTTCTCTTTGGGGTTTCTCCCCGGGGGAAGGGGCGAAAGGGGTACCGGTGAGAAAAAAGTGGGACAAAATCGGGACAAAAACGGGATAAAAACGGGACAAAAACGGGATGAAATCTACTTTTCTCTGTGCTACACTGGTATTATCCAGGCTCTGGGGCTTCCGCCTTTCTCCCCTGCCGGGCAATCCGCCTTTTCCAAGAAGGGTTCAGCACATCACGCCCTTCCCCGAGGGAGAAGGGCGTGAGAAAGCGGCAATATCAGTCCAGTCCCACCGCAATGTCGTAGCCGGCACGAACTGCCTGCGTCACCTGCTGGGTCTTGGTGCAGTCGCCAATGGGCAGGAACACATGGCGGGTCTTGCGCAGCTCCTCCACCAGGGCACTTCTGGGGCGGAGGCCCAGGGCACTGATAACGGTATCCGCCGGGAAAAGGGTCTCCTTGCCGTCGGGGGTGATCGCAATCACGCCCTCCTGGGTGAGCTCCTTGCACTTGGTGGAAACCTGGAGCACCGGAGGAACCAGTCCGGGGGCGGTGTTTTTTCCTCCCGCCATATCCGTGAACAGGCCCATGCGAACCTTCAGGGCCCGCCGATGGGCGGCAGTTGTCTCCATGGCGATTTCGGAGGCCATTTCGATCACCGTGACCTGATGGCCCTCCTCCGCCAGATGCAGGGCCGTCTCGCAGCCCACCAGGCCGCCGCCCATAATGACTACCCTTTGTCCAATGGTCACGCCCTCCTCAAACAGGTCGGTGCCCAGCACATAGTTGTCCCCGGGGATGCCGAACTGGCTGGGAAGAATAGGATTGGCTCCCACGGCGCAAATCACCGTGTCCACGTCGAGGCTGTCCAGCAGCTCCCTTGTGACCTCTGTATTCAGATGCACCGGGATGTCCAGCAGCTCCAGCTGGTGAATCTGCCATTGGGCGAAGCGGAACAAATCGTGCTTAAAGCTCTCATGCTGAGCAAACTTCAAGGCACCACCCAGAGCATCGGTCTTTTCATACAGCTCCACTTCATGGCCCCGCTGCTTGCAGGTAATGGCCGCTTGCATTCCGCCGGGGCCGCCGCCAATCACGGCCACCTTGTGCTTGTGGGCGGCGGGGAGGCGATATTTGGCATCCAGCTCCTGGCCGATCACCGGGTTCACGGTGCAGAGGATGTTCCGGGTTTTCATCATCTGGCCCTGGCAGGAATAGCAGCGCAGACAGTGGCGAATCTCGTCCACCCGGCCGTCCCGCACCTTGTTGGGAAGCTCCGGGTCGGCAACCAGGGCACGGCCCAGGGCGATCAGGTCGGCCTGGCCCTTCTCCAGAATCTCCTCCATTTTTTCCGGGTCGGTAAGGGCACCCACACAGGACACGGGCTTTTTCACCGCCTTCTTCACCGCCTCGGCCAGGTACACGTTGCAGCCCTGGGGCAGGAACATACTGGGGTGCATAATAATCCAGGTGTACAGATCCTCCATCACACCGGCAGACACGTTGAACATATCCACATAGGGCTCCAGCAGCTTACACAGCTCCACACCCTCCTCCAGGTCATAGCCGCCCTTGGTCAGCTCCGAGCCGGAGATGCGAACCTCGATAAGACACTTAGGTGCCGCCTGACGCACCGCCTGGAGCACCTCGATCACAAAGCGGCAGCGGTTTTCTCTGGTTCCGCCGTATTCGTCCTGCCGGTGGTTGGACAGGGGCGAAAGGAACTCCGCCAGCAGCCAGCCGTGTCCGGCGTGGATGGTGAGAATGTCAAAGCCCGCCATGGCGCAGTTGGCCGCAGAGCGGCGATACCCGGCGATCACATCGTCCATGAGCTTTCGGTCCATGCCCCGGACGGTAAGGTTCCCGTTGTTGTCCAGCACGTCACAGGGGCCGATGGGCAGGGCGTGTCCCGGCAGGAACAGGGGATTGCACCGCTTGCCGCCGTGGCCGAACTCAATGGAGGCGTAGGCTCCGTATTTATGGATGGTGCTTGCCAAATCGTAAAGGGAGGGCACCGCATTGGGATTGTCCAGCACCACCTGAGAGGGATGGTCAATGCCGGTGGCCCCGTGGGCCACACATTCTCCCACATTTACAATGGCTGCGCCGCCCTTGGCCCGCAACTCAAAGTAGGCGATATTCTCTCTGGAAAAGGTGTTATTGGGCCCGATCTCCGCCAGGGAGGTAGGCGCAGAGATCATGCGGTTTTTTAAGGTCAGATTTCCCAGCTTCATAGGGGAAAGCAGAAGGTCAAACATGGTCGTGCCCCTTTCTTGATGTTTGCTTTTATTTTATCCCAGAACCACGGGAATGGGAAATAGAAATAAAACATAGCTGATAACCCAGGGTTATAGACGCACTTCTCCCGGCCTGTCCTTGGACAGGCCGGGAGGTTGGGAAGAAATCAGGACATATCCCCGGGATTAAAGGGGTTGATTTGCTGCTGTTGCTGCTGTGTGTCTGTGCCGGAGCTGGTCGTCTCGGTCTTTTCATCAAAGGTGACGGAAATGTCCAGCGTCTGGCCTGTGGAGCTACGGTACACCGACAATGTGGCGGTGTCACCGGCGGAGTAGGTTTTCAGCAGAGCCTTAAAGTCTGTGACGCTGCTGACCTCCGTGCCGTCCACGGCGGTGATAATGTCTCCCTGCTGAACGCCAGCCTTCTCGGCGGCGCTGTCCGTAGAGACGCTGTTCACATAGATGCCGGTGGGCAGGTTATAATACTGGGTCACTGTGGTGGAAATGGCCTGGCAGGTGATGCCCAGATAGGGACGGCCCTTCACATAGCCGTACTGGAGCAGGTCGCTGACAATATCCATGGCATCATTGGCGGGAATGCAGAAGCCGATGCCCTCAATGGAGGCGGTGCTGGAATAGCTGTTAGAGGAGTATTTCGCAGTGGTGATGCCCACCACATTGCCGTGCATATCAAAGATAGGGCCGCCGGAGTTGCCGGAGTTGATGGCGCAGTCCGTCTGGAACATATTGATAGGCGTTCCGTTTTCGTTGATCTCCCGATCCAGGGCGGAAACATAGCCCACGGTCAGGGTGTTGGTCAGCTCCCCCAGGGGGTTGCCGATGGCGCAGACCTGCTCGCCCACCTCAATGCCGTCGGAATCTCCAATGGAGACGGTGGGCAGGCCCGTGGCCTCAATTTTGATCAGGGCCACATCGTTTTCCGAATCCGCCCCGATCACCGTGGCCTCATATTCCTCGCCGCTGGTCATGGTAACAGTGAGCTTTTCGGCATCCGCCACCACATGGTTGTTGGTGACGATATAGCCGTCCTCGGAAATAATAAAGCCGCTGCCGGAGGAGGCCGTTGCGGAAACCTGGCCAAAGACGTTGGTAGTGGTACCCTCGTTGGAGATGGCCACCACCGCATTGACGTACTTCTCATAGACATCCTGGGGGGTCATGCTGGTGGACTGGGAGTTGGTTTTTACGTCAATCACCGTGCTGTTGATGTTCTGATTTCCGGTCTCCTGGGTGCTCTCCTCCTCCTGGACGGAAGCCACCGTGTCGGAGGCCCCGGCGGTGATGCCCTTGAGGCCCAGGCCCACCGCCGCACCGCCGCCGATGCCGCCGATCAGGGCACACACAATGGCAATGGCCACCACCCGCTTGCCGCCGCCCTTTTTCTTGGGGGGCTGGGGCGGGGTGACGTTATAGCTCTGCATGGGATTTTGAGGCGGAACATTTCCGCCATTTATCGGCTCCCGAGGCGGAATGCTTCCGCTATTTACAGGATTCTCAGGCGGGACGCTGCCGCCCATGGGGCCGGTATAGGCCGTTCCGGCAGGGGCCGTTTGCTCCGCGGCCTGTCCGCTGGGGATGGTGCTGGCGGTATAATGATAGGCTCCGTTTTCCTGAGGGGTACTTTCCGGGACTCCCTCTGTTGGCTGAGTGCCGTTATAATCGTATTCGCTGCTCATACTATTTCCACTCCTTGTAGGGATTTATTTTTTATGCCCCTATAGTAATTTCTAATTATGTCCAAAGTATTACCATTGTCCAAACGTTATTTGAACAATCGTAAACGGAATGATGAACGGCTATCGCCGGAAAAAGCCCGCCTCCAGAAGCCTGTCCAGGCAGGCGTTGACCTGCTCGTCGGAAAACAATTCGGCATACCTGCCCTGAATCACCAGGTTCTCCGGGCTAAGCTCCAGCCTGCCCTTTTCCTGTAGGGCCGAAAACTGTCGGGTAAGCTGGCCCCGGCGGAGATATTCCCCCACGGCCTTGACTCCGCCGTATCGCTTTGCCTGCTCCGCCAGCCGGGTTTCCGGGATGTCGGTCACGTCCTCCGCCTGCTTTAATGCCTCCAGCAGATCCCGGGTGAATGTACTGTCCATGGTGCGCACCACTCCTGACTTTGATTTGCGGGTACTATCATACTCTCTTTTTGCCGGAATGACAAGAAAAATCCCCCGAATGAAGCCATCCGGGAGACCGGGGTCGGTTAAGCCGTGTGCCGATAAGACAGTAATTTGAGAAAACCACAAAATCGGCATCTGTCAAGCAGGATTGGACAACAAAACAGGTGGCAATCAACTTCGGTTGGGTGCTGTCTGTTTTGTGCGTTTAAGGGTTGAAAATCGCCTGTTTTTGCTCTGTGATGCTTCGTTCAAAGATGGGCATATCCAACTTCATCCATTTGTGAAAATAGAATTAAAAATGTTAAAACCACCTCTATTCAGCATATTCTCTGCAT
>CAVJIP010000126.1:0-15436 GCA_963649625.1 Bacteroidaceae bacterium | reverse complement strand
CACGTCTGGGCTGCTCCACTCTGGTCTCACGGAGGGTGGAGTTGAGCACCTCGCCCTTGTAGATCCAGACCTTGACGCCGCACTTGCCATAGGTGGTGTTCGCCTCGGCAAAGCCGTAGTCGATGTCGGCCCGGATGGTCTGCAGCGGAATGGTGCCCTCATGATAGGACTCGCTGCGGGCGATCTCCGCACCGCCCAGACGGCCGCCGCAGGTGACCTTGATGCCCTTGGCGCCCAGGCGGGTAGCATTCTGCATGGCCTTCTTCATGGCTCTGCGGTAGCCGATACGCTTCTCCAGCTGGGAGGCGATGTTCTCCGCCACCAGCTGGGCGTTCATGTCGGGGCTTCTCACCTCAACGATGTTCACGGCCACAGGCTTCTTCAGCATGGCCTCCAGCTTCAGCCGGAGCTTCTCGATCTCGCTGCCGCCCTTGCCGATGACCACGCCGGGGCGGGAGCAGTGAATGTTAATGCGAACCTTTGCCGCATTGTCTCTCTCAATTTCAATCTTGGCGATGCCGGCGGAGTACAGGGTGCTCTTGAGGTACTTGCGGATGTTGTAATCCTCGACCACCAGATCACCGACCTTGTCCTCCCGGGCATACCATCTAGAGTCCCAATCCTTGATTACGCCGACGCGCAGTCCGTGGGGATTAACTTTCTGTCCCATAAGTTACCTCCTGCCTTAGTCCTTCTCGCTGACCACAAGTGTGATGTGAGAGGTTCTCTTGTTGATTCTGTAGGATCTGCCCTGTGCCCGCGGCATGGCCCGCTTCAGGATAGGGCCGGGGTCAGCGGAGACGGCAGATACATAGAGCTTCTCAGCATCCATAAAGTGGTTGTTCTCTGCATTGGCCACCGCACTGTTCAGCAGCTTCAGAAGAAGCTCAGAGGCAGCCTTGGGGGTCTGCATAAGAATTGCGGCCGCAGTCTTGACATCCTTGCCCCGGATCAGGTCGCAGACGATCTGCACCTTACGGGGAGAAATGCGGGCGTAACTCAGGTGTGCTTTCGCTTCCATTTATAGCTTCCTCCTTACTTGGAATTGGTGGTCTTGCTGCCAGAGTGACCTCTGAAGGTTCTGGTGGGGGCAAACTCGCCCAGCTTGTGACCAACCATGTCCTCGGTGATATAGACAGGGACGTGCTTCCGGCCGTCATGCACAGCGATGGTATGGCCGACGAAGGAGGGGAAGATGGTGGATGCTCTGGACCAGGTCTTGAGCACCTTTTTCTCATTGGCCTTGTTGAGCTCCTCCACCCGCTTGTACAGCTCAGGAGCAACGAAAGGGCCTTTTTTAATGCTTCTGCTCATTGTATTTCCTCCTTACTTGCTGTTTCTGCGCTTGACGATGAACTTATCGGTGGGGTTCTTCGTCTTGCGGGTCTTATAGCCCATAGCAGGCTTACCCCAGGGAGTGACCGGGCCGGGACGGCCGACCGGGCTCTTGCCCTCGCCGCCGCCGTGGGGGTGGTCATTGGGGTTCATGACGGAGCCGCGAACCGTGGGACGGATGCCCATGTGACGCTTGCGTCCGGCCTTGCCCAGGTGGATGTTCTCATGGTCGATGTTGCCGATCTGGCCAATGCTCGCCTTGCAGTCCATGCGGATGTAGCGAACCTCGCCGGAGGGCATACGGATCTGGGCCATGGCCCCGTCCTTGGCCATAAGCTGGGCGGAGGTACCGGCGGAACGAACCAGCTGGGCGCCACGGCCGGGATACAGCTCCACATTGTGGATGACGGTACCCACGGGGATGTTGGCGATGGGCAGGCAGTTGCCGGGCTTAATGTCGGCAGCCGGGGAGGACACCACGGTGTCGCCGGCCTTCAGGCCCACGGGAGCGATGATATACCGCTTCTCGGTACCATAGTCCACCAGCGCAATAAAGGCGCTGCGGTTGGGGTCATACTCCAGGCGGAGGACGGTGCCGGGCACCTCCAGAAGATCCCGCTTGAAGTCGATGACTCTGTACTTCTTCTTGTTGCCGCCGCCCCGATGACGGACGGTGATTCTGCCGTAGCTGTTGCGGCCTGCGTGCTTCTTCACAGGCTCCAGCAGGCTGCGCTCAGGTTTAGCCTTCTTATCCACACCATCAAAACCAGAGACGGTCATGTTTCTGCGAGACGGCGTGGTCGGCTTAAAAGTTTTGATAGCCATTGATATTCTCTCCTTGTTTGAGATTTGGTTTAGACCATGCCTTCGAAGAACTCGATGGTCTTGGAGTCCTCGGTCAGCTCAACATAAGCCTTTTTCCTGGCAGCGGTGCGGCCCTTGGGATAGGAGCCGGTGCGCTTGCTCTTGCCCTGCACGTTCACCGTGTTCACGTTCTTGACCTTCACGCCGAAGATCTCGGCAATTGCCTGCTTGATCTCCACCTTGGTGGCGGAGGGAGCCACTTCAAAGACGTACTTCTTTTCAGCGGACTCAGCCATGGACTTCTCCGTGATCACAGGCCGCAGGATCACGTCATATGCGGTTTTCATTACGCAAATACCTCCTCGATCTTAGCCACCGCAGCCTTATCGACGACCAGCTTGTTGCAATTCACAATGTCGTAGACATTGATGAGGTTTGCGAAGGTGGTGATGCAGCCGGGGATATTGCGGGCACTCAGAACCACGTTCTGATTTACCTCGGGGGTGACGACCAGCGCCTTCTTGTCGGCCCCCACCGCAGTGAGGAAGCCCTTGAAGGACTTGGTCTTGATCTCGTCTGCCTTGATCTCGTCGATGACCACCAGATCGCCGGAGGCAACCTTTGCGGACAGGGCGGACTTCAGGGCCAGTCTCTTGACCTTCTTATTCAGGGTGTAGCTGTAATCTCTGGGCTTGGGGGCAAAAACGACGCCGCCGTGGGTCCACTGAGGGGCACGAATGGAGCCCTGTCTTGCCCGGCCGGTGCCCTTCTGACGCCAGGGCTTGATGCCGCCGCCTCTGACCTCAGCACGGGTCAGGGTGCTCTGGGTGCCCTGCCGGCAGTTGGCCAGGTGGTTCTTCACCACGTCATGGACAACGGAGGCGTTGGGCTCGATCCCGAAAACAGCCTCGGAGAGCTCAATCTCGCCGACCTGCTTGCCGGTCATATCATAAACATTTGTCTTAGGCATGATTTACACTCCTCTCCTTAGCCTCTGGCGGAAGCCTTCTGGGGGTTACGTCCGGAAGCCTTCTGCGGGTTCTTGCTGATGCTGGTGTCAGCCTGCTTGACCTTGTTGTTCTTTACGGTGTTCTTCAGTACCACCAGGCCGCCCTTGGGGCCGGGAATGGCGCCGCGAATCACAATCATGTTCAGCTCGGCATCTACCTTCACCACGTCCAGGTTCTGCACCGTAACCTGATCCACGCCCATCTGGCCCGCACCGATCTTGCCCTTGAAAATACGGGAAGGAGTGGAGCAGGAGTTCATGGAACCGGCGTGACGGTGAACAGGGCCGCCGCCGTGGGTGGTGGGAGTACGCTGTGCGCCGTGACGCTTAATGACACCCTGGTAGCCGTGGCCCTTGGAGATGCCGGTCACGTCGATCTTATCGCCGGCCTCAAACACATCCGCCTTGACCTCGTCGCCTACGTTCAGGGTGCTGTCCTCCAGGCGAAATTCCTTGAGGACCTTTTTGAGGGCCACATTGGCCTTCTGGAGATGGCCGACCTGGGGCTTGGTGAGCTTGGACTCCTTCACGTCCTGATAGCCCATCTGCACCGCCGCATAGCCGTCTTTTTCCACAGTCTTGACCTGAGTGACGGTGCAGGGCCCAGCCTCTACCACAGTGACCGGGATGACCTTGCCGCTCTCATCGAAGATCTGGGTCATACCCACTTTTTTGCCGATGATTGCTTTTTTCATAGTGTTTCCTCCTGTATAGGTTATTGGTTGACGCATTGGGTACGCCAACTTGACCCGTCCGCCCGGGCGGACTTGGCATACTGTATTCCGTGGGTTGGGGGAATTACAGCTTTATCTCAATCTCAACGCCCGCAGGAAGCTCCAGGGCCATCAGGGCCTCGACGCACTTCTGGTTGGGGTTGAGAATATCGATCAGTCTCTTATGAGTCCGGCGCTCAAACTGCTCCCGGCTGTCCTTGTACTTGTGTACGGCCCGCAGAATGGTGACGACCTCTTTTTTGGTGGGCAGAGGGATAGGGCCGGAGACCTGGGCGCCGTTGCGCTTGGCAGTCTCAACGATCTTCTCTGCGCTGGAGTCGATGATCTGATGATCGTAAGCTTTGAGGCGGATCCGGATCATATCTTTGTTTGCCATGGTGGGTTTTCCTCCTTAATTCGTATCCAGTATGTCGTGGATGGCTGGGTACGGGTGAAAGTGCTGTCCGCTATGCCGTGCGTATCATTCCGGACCATGGAAAAGACCGGCAGAAGCCGACCTAACACCACATCCCGGCGATATACGCCGCGAAGCAGTACCTTCAGCCGCCCGATTAACGGACTTACTCCGCAGAAGTTACCGGCAAGAGCCGCAATCTCCTGTTTCATCGCAATACGCAAAAACTTGCGCCTGAATATAATATCATAGTTCCCCCTTGTTTGTCAAGGGGGAACTTGGAATTTTTTCATTATTTTTTGCCGGTACACCAGGCGACAATCCGATCTGCCTGGGCGGGGGTCATGGCACTCAGAGGCACCAGGTTAACGCTCCGCCGGTTGGGGTAAAGGAGCAGGGCCTGGTCGTTCCGGCGCACCCGCCAGGTTTTACTCCAGAGAATCCGGGTCTGAGCCTGACCGCTTTTCACTGTCCAGCCGTCCCGGTCAAACTGATACCGAAGGGTCATGGCGGCAAGGCCGGAGCTTTTATACTCTCGCCTGATCACGCCCCGGTACAGAGCCAGCAGTGCCAGCACCGCCAGGAGCAGCACCAGGGGCACCGCCATGGGCATCTCCCAGGGCATTTCCCCGGCAATTGCCAGGAGAAGCACCCCGGCAATCAACACCGCCACCGCCAGGGAGAACCCCCGGAGAAACCGGGCCCACTTAAGCCGTGCAAAGGCCGGATAGCCAATGCCGCTGACGTTTACCGTCACCTGGGTTTCCTTACTTTTTGCCAAGGGGCCGCCCTCTTAGTAGGCCACGCCCCAGTAGACCATCTTCTCCGCCTTTCCCCCGCAGATGGGGCACACGTCGGAGAGATGCTCCTGCCGGAAGGGGATACACCGGGAGGTCATGCCGGCTTTTTCCTTCATGTCCAGCTCGCACTGGAGATTGCCACACCACATGGTCTTGATAAAGCCGCCGTGCTCCTCCTGGAGGGCCTTGGCCTCCTCCAGAGAATAGGCCGCATAGGTGTGGTCAGCAATGTTCTTGGCGGCCTTTTCGTACAGGCCCTGATGGATGGCATCCAGCAGCTCCGGCACCTTGGCCTCCAGCACCTCCAGCGCCAGAACCGTCTTTTCCCCGCTGTCCCGGCGGCAGGCCACGCACTGGCCCTGCTCCAAATCCTTGGGGCCGATCTCCACGCGCAGGGGCACGCCCTTCATCTCATACTCCGCAAACTTCCAGCCGGGGCTATTGTCGGAGAAGTCGCCCTTGACCCGAAGGCCCAGGGACTTGAGCCGGGCCACCAGCTCCTCCGCCGCCTGGGTGACACCGGGCTTGTGGGCGGCGATGGGCAGAACCACCACCTGAATGGGGGCAATTCGAGGCGGCAGCACCAGGCCGTTGTTGTCCCCGTGGGTCATAATCAGGCCGCCGATGATCCGGGTGGACAGGCCCCAGGAGGTCTCGTGAGGCCGGGCCTGCTGGTTGTTCTTGTCGGTGAAGCTGATGTCAAAGGCCGTGGGGAAGCCGTCGCCAAAGTAGTGGCTGGTGCCTCCTTGAAGGGCCTTCCGGTCGTGCATCATGCACTCAATGGTATAGGTGCGCTCCGCCCCGGCGAATTTCTCCTTGTCGGTTTTCTGGCCCCGAATCACCGGCATGGCCAGCACGTTCTCGCAGAGATCCGCATAGGTTTCCAGCTGCTGCTCCGTCTCGGCAATGGCCTCCTCGGCGGTGGCGTGAAGGGTATGGCCCTCCTGCCACAGAAACTCCCGGTGGCGCAGGAAGGGGCGGGAGGTCTTTTCCCAGCGGAGCACGCTGCACCACTGATTATACAGCAGGGGCAGGTCTCTCCAGGAGTGTACAATGTGGCTCCAATGGTCACAGAACAGAGTTTCGGAGGTGGGACGGACACAGAGCCGCTCCTCCAGCTTCTCGCTGCCTCCATGAGTGACCCAGGCGCATTCCGGGGCGAAGCCGGAGACGTGATCCTTCTCCTTCTGGAGGAGGCTCTCCGGAATCAGCATGGGCATGGACACGTTCACATGGCCGGTGGCCTTAAACCGGGCATCCAGCTCCTTCTGAATGTTCTCCCAGATGGCATAGCCATAGGGCCGGAGAATAAACATACCCTTGGTGCTGGTATAGTCGATCAGCTCCGCCTTGGTGCATACATCCGTATACCACTTGGCGAAGTCCGTCTCCATGTCGGTGATGCGCTCCACCTGCTTCTTCTCTTTTGCCATATTGATTTTCATCCTTTCACGGGCCGGAGCCTTCCGGGCCGATTGTCTCGTACCGTTTATAATAGCACAATTTTCATGGGGCTTCAAGTATGCCGCAGCCTTTTTGTCAGGTTTTCCAAAAAGCGGAGCCTGTCCAGGCTTTCGGACAGGCCACACACAATATAATATGTATCACCGGGCTTTTCCTCTCTCCCCTGCCCCAAAGCACCGGCGGAACAGATGCCCCACCGGCGGGCTGGAGAACAGCAGCAGCATCCCCGCCAGCAGCAGGGAAATCAGCACCGCCGGATGCTCCGTCTTTTCCAGGATCTCATGATAATCCAGAAACTCAATCACAAAGCCATGGAGAAGATACACCGGCAGGGTGTTCCGGCCCAGCCGGGTCAGAAAGGGCAGCTGCCGATCCGGCACCCCCAGCAGGAACAGGCACAGACACACCACCGCAAAGGCCAGCAAAGTGGCCCGGCTCATCACAGTGCCTCCGCGCTTGCCGTAGGGATATTTCCAGTAGAGCCACTTTCGGGAGACGTCGTCCCGGAACAGCCAAAGAAGGGCAAAGGTCACCAGCACCGTCATCACCAGCACCGCCGCCATCAGCCGCCGCTCCCCCGGGTCGCTTCTGCGCCACCACCGGGAAATCTGCCCGCTCCGGCCCCGGCAGTAATAGCCCAGCAGGAACATGGGAAACAGGGCCACCATCCGCTGAAAGCTCAGCACATAGCGAAGCTCCTTTTCCCAGCCGGTAAGCAGGGACAGGGCCAGCACCAGGGCCAGGATGATCCCCTGCTCCCGCAGGCGCTCCGCCTTCAAAAGGGGCAGCAGCAGCCGCCAGAGAAACAGGGCCATGAGAAACCACATCAGCCAGTAGGGCTCCAGCAGCTTCAGCTCCTCCTCGGTTTGGCAGAGAAACACCGCCTGGGCACTGTAGAGGAGCTGAAACACCAGATAGGGCAGCAAAAGCGTGCGGGCACAGCTCCGATCCGCAGGCTTGGCAAAATACCCGCTGATCCATACAAACAGGGGCATATGGAAGGAGTAGATGAGCAGGTAGAGATAGTCCGTTATGGTTCCCCGGCGAAGCTCCAGCAAATGCCCCAGCACCACCAGAAGCATCAGAAGCCCCCGGAAATTGTCCATTTTTGCGCTGCGCATGGCCCCTCCCTTCCCCTGCCGCCTGCAGGGTCAGCAGAAGGAAAGGGCAAGCCGCCCTTTCCTTCCTTGTCTTTTATCTGCGTCCGGCACCGCCGCCATGGCCGCCGCCACCACCGAAGCCGCCGCCAAAGCCGCCACGTCCGGCACCGCCGCCGCCACGTCCGCCGCCGAAGCCCGGACCTCCAAAGCCACCCGGCCCGCCGGGGCCTCTGGGGCCTCTTGGCCCTCTGGGCCCTCTGGGGCCTCTGGGTGGGCCAAAGCACCAATTGGGGCCGCCGAAGCACCAGAAGCCGGGGCTCCTCATAGCCCTGCTCAGGGCTATAATCACCAAAACAACAATAATCAGCGTAAAAATCATACTTAAAATCTCCCGAATGGCACTTCCCACCTCATGGGCCAGAGAGGAGGTACCCCCGCCGAAGCCTGCCTGCCGATTCGCCTGCACCTGGGAGGAACTGTAGTCGGACAGACTCATATTATAGTGGCTTTCGTACCAGGCGAAAATGGCCTGCACCGTGTCATAGACTGCCGCATCGTACCGGCCACTGTCCAGATTGTCATAGCAATGGCTTTCCAGAATATCCTCCAGCACACCGGCGGACAAATCGTCCTCAATGCCGCTGCCGGAGGTGATCCAGCACTTCTTTTCCCCGGTCACCAGCACAAACACCGTGCCGTTGTTGGCGGTTTTATCCCCCACGCCCCATTGGTTCATCACCTCATAGGCATATTCCTCGGTGTTCAGCTCATTCAAAAATTCCAGCGTGACCACCGCCACCTGACCGCCGCAGGCGTTGGTAAGGGCGATATTCTGCCGGTTGATATAGTCCTTGGTGGTGGAGGACAGGCACTGGGCGTCGTCCACATAGTAGACTCCCTTTTCCGCATCCGGGGCCGAAACCACACCCGATGCCCCATACACCGGCAGGGCCAGCAGCCCCACCAGAAGGGTCAGCACCAGCAGCAAGCCGGAGACTCTCCGTGGTTTCATGCGTATTCCTCCACTTCCTCCACATCCGTCAGCTCTCCAAAGAGCTTTGCCGGAAAGCTCCCCAGCACCTGCTGATTAAAGCGGCGGGCCTGGGCGTTAAAGCCGGCGGCCAGCTTGTCAATGTGCATTTCATAGGAGGCGATGTCTGCGGTCAGGCTCCCCCGGAAGTCCTCGTCCTCCTGGGACAGGGACTGCTGCCGGAGGGTGCGATCCAGGGCCTCCACCGCCGCCGTCAGGGCGTTGTTGGCCTCATACTTGTCGTCAAAATCCTCCTCGGTCTCCAGCTCCCGGCAGGCATCCTCCACCGCCTGAATCTGCTCCGCCGCATCATAGTTCCCGGCGATCTTGCACAGATTCCGGGCGTACTCCACCCGAAGGTCTAAATTGGTGGCAATGCCGTAGCCGCTGCCATCGGTGCCATTATAAAAGGCCTCCGTGACCAGTCTGCGCTGGCCGGTCAGGCTCCGCCAGGAGCCGAACACCGTACCGAAAATCAAGATGGCCGCCAATACCGCCCAGGCGGCTGCGGGTTTTTTCATCATAGACTATCCTCTCACTTCCAGGAGCTTCTGCTTGAGCTCTCCCTCAATGCGCCGAAGCTCCACCTCGGCCTCCTGCCGCTTCTGACGGCCCTCGGTCTGAATCTGCACCACCTCGTCCAGGGTGGAGATCAGGCTCTGATTGGTGTGCTGCAGAGTCTCGATGTCCACGATGCCCCGCTCGGACTCCTTGGCGGTCTCCACGGTGGCGAGCTTCAGCATATCCGCATTTTTCTTAAGCAGGCTGTTGGTCATATCCGACACCGCCCGCTGGGCCTCCATGGCCTGCTTGGAGTGGCTGATACCCAACGCCAGCACCATCTGGCTTTTCCACAGGGGAATGGTATTGACCAGGGAGGTCTGAATCTTCTCGCACATCAGGGTGTCGTTGTTCTGGAGCATACGAATCTGGGGGCCCATCTGGATGGAGATCTGCCGGGTGAGCTTCAGGTCATAGAGCTTCTTCTCAAACCGGTCACACAGGGCGGCGTAGTCGTTGGCCGCCTGAGCGTCCTCGGGAAGATTGGAGGCCCTGGCCTTGTCGTAAAGCTCCGTCAAAGTGGTGCCCCGCTCCTCGGCCAGCTTCTTCTCCCCGGCCAGAATATACATGGTCAGCTGCTTAAAATAATCCAGATTCTTTTCGTACATCTGATCCAGCAGGGCCGCATCCTTCATCAGAACCACCTGATGCTCCTCCAGCTCCTGGGCGATCTTGTCCACGTTGGTCTCCGCCTTGTCATACTTGACCTTCATGCTCTGGAGGTTATTGGATGCCTTTTTGAACATTCCAAACAGGCCCTTTTTCTCCTCCTCCTGGGCGGAAAAGCCCTTGAGCTCCGCCACCAGGGAGGAAACCAACTCTCCCAGCTCTCCCATGTCCTTGGTACGAACCGCCCCCAGGGTCGTCTCAGAGAAGTCCGCAATGTTCTTCTGGGCCGCCGCCCCGTACTGGAGCACCAGGCCGGAATTGGTCAGGTCGATTTTCTCCGCAAAGTCCAGCACCGCCTTCTGCTCCGCCGGGGAAAGGGCGGCCAGCTCCGGGCCGCCCTCCGGGGCAGGCTTCTTCTCCTCCTGGGCGGCCAGCTCCAGCTCCGGGGCCGGGGTCAGGTCAGGGGTCAGGGTCAGTTCAGGGATTTTTTCGTCCATGCTTCTCTCTCCTTGCTTCATTACAGATCAGGCGTTTGTTCTTCGGCCAGCAGGCCCTCGGTTTCCAGCATCCGCTGAAGCACCTGGATGTCCGCCGTCACATCCATGGCCTCATTCTCGTAAAGATTATCCAGCTGCTTTTGAAAGGCCAGCTCCACCTTGTCCAGCATCTCCTGAATGTTTTCCATGGTGGAGGTAATATTCTCCCCCGGGGCCTGCTGCCGCTCCAGGGTGCGATACCGCTCCAGCAGGCTGACGGTGGTAGGCAGGTAATAGCTTAAAAACCTTCGGGTACGGCCCAGCCGGGTAGCATCCGCCTCCAGGGCCTGGAATATTTTCCCGCCCAGGGTCTCCAGGTGCTCCACCCGCTGGCGCAGGGCGGGGCTTTCCACCTCTGCCCCCAGGGCCCGGAGCCGCTCCAGCTGGCCCCTCCCCTTTTCGATGAGGGCATCCACCTCCGGGTCTCCGGAATCCGGCGGAGCCTGAGGGGACTCCACCCGCTCCACGGTTCCCGGAAAAAAGTGTTTTATGCAAAAATAGCCTCCCACCGTCAGGGCCCCATAGAGCAAATAGTGCCAGAGCTGGTACATGGGAAGGAATAAACAGCAAATCAGCCAGATCCCCCCGGCAGCGTAAACGGGGATCACAGACGGATGGCGTATCTCTTTCAATATCATTCACCTTCTATAGGCTCATTTTACCCTATCCGGCTTTTCCTGTCAAGAATTATCAGCAGCGGTTGACACCCCGGAAAAAACATATTATACTGATGATTACAATTCCTCCGGCGTGAGCGTTTTATCTGTTTTTTCACGAATATTTTTGTTATTTTTCTCCCCTGGAGCGGAGGGCCGGAGGAAATCCAAGTAAGGAAGGGATTCCACCATGATGACACTACGGGAATTTCGGCAGGCACGAGAGCTTCTGGCCGGGATTTTGTCCAGCACCGACCTGGTTTACAGCCCCCATTTTTCGGCGGGCTGCGGGGGCCAGGTGTACCTGAAGCCGGAGAATATGCAGCTTACCGGGGCCTATAAGGTTCGCGGAGCCTGCTTCAAGGTCTCCACCCTCACCGAGGAGGAAAAGGCCCGGGGCCTTGTGACGGCCTCCGCCGGCAACCATGCCCAGGGCGTGGCCTTTGCCGCCCAGCGGGCCGGTGTCCCCGCCACCATTGTTATGCCCACCACCACGCCCCTGGTAAAGGTCAACAACACCAAGTCCTACGGGGCCAAGGTGGTCATGCACGGAGGCTGCTTTGACGAGGCGGCGGCGGAGGCGGAACGGCTGACCCGGGAGGAGGGCCTGACCTACGTCCACCCCTTTAACGATCTCACCGTGGCCACCGGCCAGGGCACCATTGCCTATGAGATTTTCAAGGATCTTCCCGATGTGGACATGATTCTGGTGCCCATTGGGGGCGGCGGACTGGCCGCCGGTGTCTCCACCCTGGCAAAGCTCCTGAACCCCAACGTAAAGGTCATCGGCGTAGAGCCGGAGGGAGCCGCCTCCATGAAGGCCGCCCTGGAGGCGGGCCATCCCGTGACCCTGCCCACCGCCAACACCATCGCCGACGGCGTGGCGGTGAAAACCGTAGGAGATCAGGTGTTCCCCTACGTTCAGGCCAATCTGGACGGCATTGTCACCATCAGCGATGACGAGCTGGTGGAGACCTTCCTGGACATGATGGAAAATCACAAGATGGTGGTGGAGAACTCCGGCCTGCTCACCGTGGCGGCCCTCCGGCACATTGACTGCAAGGGCAAGCTGGTGGTGCCCATTCTCAGCGGCGGCAACATGGACGTAATCACCATGAGCAGCCTGATTCAGCACGGGCTGATCCGCCGGGGCCGGGTGTTTACCTTCTCCGTGATGCTGCCGGATCGTCCCGGTGAGCTGCTCCGGGTGGCCCAGATCGTGGCGGAACAGCAGGGCAATATCATCCGTCTGGAGCACAATCAGTTTGTCTCCATCAACCGTCAGGCGGAGGTGGAGCTGCGAGTGACCCTGGAGGCCTTCGGCCACAGCCACAAGCAGGCCATTGTCCAGGCGCTGGAATCTCAGGGCTATCAGGTTCACATTGTCCCGGCCACCGCCACCTTCGGTTAAGACAGGAGGCGCAGTATGGCAAAGGTTGCACCCTCCATCCTGTCGGCTGACTTTGTCAACCTGGAACGGGATATTCACCATATCGCCCAATGCGGGGCGGATTATGTCCATATTGACGTAATGGACGGCATCTTTGTGCCCAATATCACCATTGGCCTGCCTGTGGTCTCTGCCATCCGGCGCATCACCGACCTGCCCCTGGACGTTCACCTGATGATTGACCGGCCCCTCCGGTATGTGGAGCGGTTCTGCGATGCCGGAGCCGACATCCTCACCATCCATGTGGAGGCAGACACCCAGGAGAACAACCTGGAGGCCCTTCGCCGCATCCGGCAAAAGGGGGTTCGGGCCGCCGTGTCCATTAAGCCCGGAACGCCTGCCTCCGCAGTGGATCCCTATGTGGATTTGGTAGACCTGATTTTGGTGATGACCGTGGAGCCGGGCTTCGGCGGCCAGAAATTCATGGAGGACATGATGCCCAAGGTTCGGGCCCTTCGGAAGATCATTGACGTGCGGATTCCCGGCGTGGAGCTGGAGGTGGACGGAGGTGTAAACCCGGAAACCGCCAAAACCTGCGTGGAGGCCGGGGCCAATGTGCTGGTGGCCGGCTCCGCCCTGTTCAAAGCCCCGGACACGGCGGAATTTATCCGGGGCCTTCAGCATATTCTTTGACCCTCCCCCAAGGCCCGGCCCGTCGGCTGGGCCTTTTTACCAGAACATCGTTTTTGTTTCGCAATTTTTTGTTACACTTTTTTCATTTTTAGACTATTCAAACCGAGGGATCTGTGCTATAATCTCATCAAACATGAAACTGTGATTGGAAAGGAGCAGTCTTGATGACCAAACAACGTCTCTCCATTCTTATGCTTGCGGCTGTGACCCTGCTGTGCCTGGGGGCCTGCGGACGCACCACCGTGGACTCCTCCACCCCCGAGGGCCTGCAAACCTTCGGTGCGCAGGTGGAGCCTTCGGCGCAGCCCTCCACCGGCCAGACGGTCAACGGCACCCCCGTGTCCCCCAACACCTCCGGCCAGAGCACCGGCGGCAGCGGCGTCATTATTGAGGACAATACCCAAAGCTCCTCCCGGCCCGCCGCCTCCCCCACCACCAGCAGTGGCTCTGTGACTCTCGCCCCCACCAGAACGCCTACCCCAACCACAACTCCCTCGCCCAGCACCTCTCCCACGGCGACCCCCTATTCCAGCCCCGCCATTTCCCCTCCGGCTCCGGCCTCCTCGGCCACTCCGGACGAGGCGGAGGACTATGTGGGCAAGCCCCTGTCCGACCTGATTGCCGATTTGGGATATCCCATCCGCTCGGACTATGAGGACATCGACGAGGACGACCCCACCGCCGGAAAAATCGGAACCCTCTACTTTACCGGCTTCACCGTCACCACCAAGCGGGACAGCGACGGAGAATACATCACCACCGTCACCCGGGACTGACCCGGCTTTCAAAGGCTGTGTCCAAATGGACACAGCCTTTCCCTTTCAGAATACATACGGTTGAAAAACGAATCAAATCGCCTCCATTAAATTCTTGCCATTTTCCAGATAAAATTGTATACTTATTATTGTTAGAGGTCAAAATGGCTTCTTCGGCCTTTGGCCGAATCTATAATGCAAAGGAGAATATTCATGAAAACCTTTACAGCTCCTGAGGGCAAGCTGGTCACGGTTCTGGTGGACGGTGTCGAGGTTTCCTATGTGCCGGGAAAGGAATATCCCGACAATGCGGAATTTGTCGTCACCTCCCCTATGACCGATCAGCCCGCCAGCTTTGATAAGCGCGGCATCGAGCCCTACCGGGCCGCCATTATGGTGGGCAAGGACGGCGTGGACGAAATAAACTCCGTCAAGGGTGCCATTCAGGGCGGCACCGTCACGGCCCAGGGCATGGACGGGGTAGAGATTCACTCCACCTCCGACGACTTCTCCGCCGTGGTTGCCGTGGGCGGCAAGTATTCCATCAAAAACTCCGTGCTGAACTTCGACACCAAGTCCGACGGCAAGCACGTCTGCGACTTCTCCGGCTACGGCTCCGTTCTGGCCGCCTTCCAGGGCTCCCAGCTCACCGTGGAAAAGACCCAGATCAATTCCGTAGGCGTGGCCAAGCCCGCCGCCTTCTGCGACGACCGTTCTGAGTGCCTGTTTAAGGACTGCAACGTCACCGTCCGGGGCGGTAAGCTCTATGACGGCTATGTAAACTCCGCCAACCAGAAGACCATGGTAGCTCCCCCCTGGGTGCTGGGCATCGGCGGCAACGCCCGGGGCATCAACCTGGAGGGCGACCGGGGCACCGCTTACGTCGTGGACACCTGCTTCAAGGCCAACCAGTGGGGCGTGCTCTCCACCGATTCCGGTCAGAATATGCACCTTTATGTGGCAGACTCCGACATGATCCTGCTGGGGGAGAATGTCCCCTTCTCCGACACCAAGGATCCCTATTCCACCAAGTACGGCTCCGGCTACGGCTCCTACATCATCGGCAACGCCTATGAGGAGTTCTCCGGCGTTGACATCAAGGTAGGCACCCACGGCGCAGTCCTCCGGGGCGGCACCGGCATCTACAAGTCCTCCAAGGGCACCATCAAGTTCGTCTCCCCCATCACCGGCGAGACGGTCTACGAGGCTCCCGGCAAGGGCCGTATCACCCGCATTGACTGCGAATTTGGCGTCATGGCCCACGGCGACGGCAAAATCGTCTACACCGAGGGCACCGAGGTCAACGCCAACAACGCCGTGTTCCTGCTGAAGTCCGGCGGCGTCACCTGCAATGTGGAGGATGGGGCCAAGCTCCACTCCGGCAATGGTGTCATTCTCCAGATGATGGACGACGATGACAACCTGGTCGGTGCCAAGATGACCGAGGCAGGCCCCATGTTCAACACCGAGTTTAACGAGATGGTCGGCTGGCCCTCCGAGAATGGTCAGATCACCTCCAAAATGCCTGCCCCCAGCTTTGATCCTATGGCTGGCGGCGGCCCCGGT
>CAVJIP010000125.1:0-2890 GCA_963649625.1 Bacteroidaceae bacterium | reverse complement strand
GCGTCATTCCTTCCGGGGGGATGAGCTTGCTGCTGCCCTGATAGGGAACCACAGCCTGGGTAAAGCCCAGACGGCTCAGCTCGCTAAGCCGCTGCGGCAGATAATTGACGGCACGAATCTCGCCGGTCAGGCCCACCTCCCCAATGGCGGCCAGCCCCGAGGGCACGGGCTTGTCCCGGTAGCTGGAGGCCACCGCCAGAATCAGAGGCAGGTCTGCCGCAGGCTCGGAAAGGGTCAGGCCGCCGATGACGTTGATGTACCCATCGCAGGAGGACAGCCGCATCCCGCCCCGCTTGTCCAGCACGGCCATCAGCAGCGTGGCCCGGTTAAAGTCGAAGCCATCGGTGGTACGCCGGGGAACATTGAAGCTGGAGGACACCACCAGGGCCTGAATTTCCGCCAAAATCGGGCGGCTGCCCTCCATGGCGCAGGCCACGCAGGTGCCCGGAGCGTTCAGGGGTCGGCCGGACAGTAGCATTTCCGAGGGGTTTTCCACCTCCACCAGCCCGCTTTCATGCATATCAAAGACTCCCAGCTCGTTGGTGGAGCCAAAGCGGTTCTTGGCGGCACTGATGAGCCGGTAGGAGGAGCTTCTGTCCCCCTCAAAATACAGCACACAATCCACCATATGCTCCAGCACCTTCGGCCCGGCAATGGAGCCCTCCTTGTTAATGTGCCCTACCACAAATACCGTAATGCCCTGGGCCTTGGCCAGACGCATCAGGGTCATGGTGCATTCCTTCACCTGGGAGACGCTGCCCGGTGCGGAGGTGGTGTCCTCCGTGTAGAGGGTCTGGATGGAGTCGATTACCAGCACGTCAGGCTGTAGGGTTTCCACTGTTTGAAGGATTTCCTCCATGCCGGTTTCGGACAGAACATAGAGCTTCTCCCCGGAAACCCGGAGCCGGACGGCCCGCATTTTCAGCTGGGTCTCGGACTCCTCCCCGGAGACATAGAGCACCGTCAGGCTTTGGCAGACATAGGCGCACAGCTGCAGCAGCAGCGTGGACTTTCCGATACCCGGTGCGCCGCCCACCAGCACCAGAGAGCCCCGGACGGCACCACCGCCCAGTACCCGATCCAGCTCCCCCATGCCGGTGGAAAAACGTACCTCGTCGGCGGTATTCACCTGGTTGAGCAGCTTGGCGGAGCGGCCTCCCCGGGGAGGCCGGGAGGCTCCCTTGGGACTGGGGGAGAGCTTTTGCTCGGTGATGGTGTTCCACTGGCCGCAGGCCGGGCATCTCCCCTGCCACTTCATGGTTTCGTTGCCGCAGGCGGTACAATAAAATACAGTTTTTTCTTTCATGGTACTTCTCCGTTCAAATTCCGTTTTGCTCCCGATGGGCAAAATTGGAGGTGATAACGGCCAGGGCCACCGCCAGCCGCTTTTGATAGTCCTGGGTCTGGAGCCGTGCAGCCTCCTCCGGGTTGGAGAGAAAGCCGCATTCCGCCAGGAGCCCCGGAGCCTGGACGTGGGACATCAAATAAATGCTCCTGTCCGCCGCCTTTGCCTGACGAGTATTGGTGGAATCTACGGCGGTATTCATGGCCTCCTGGAGCATCTTCGCCCAGTCCTCGCTGCCGCCTATGCCGTTGAAAAACATCTGGGCCCCGTGATATTTCTCCTGGGGAAAGGTGTTCTGGTGGATGCTAAGAAGCAAAGCACCCGGATGGTCATTCACCAGAGCGGTGCGGGCACGGATGTCGGATACCTTTTTCTGGGTAATGGTTTGGGCATCCGAGGAGGACAGGTCTGTGTCCGTGGCTCGGGTCAGCAGGGTCTGCTCCCCCAACAGGGCCAAAACCTCGTTGGTTTTCAAGGTGATCTCCAGATTGTTGTCACTTTCCCGGATGCCCTCCGCCGTGGAGGAGCCGCCGTCCACGCCACCGTGACCCGCATCCAAAATAATGATAGGCCTCAGATCTGCACTGCCGGAGGCAGCCTGTGCTCCCATCAGGCCCCGCAGGGCAAAGCCCGCCAGCAGAAGCAGCGACAGCACATACATACAGGAGAGAAATCTCCCTTCCCCGTGCTTCATAAAAACACCCCCATAATATCTATGAGGGTGCTTCCCGGTTATGCCTTAGCGGAGGCGTTTATCCTTATCCCGGCTTTTATAGATGAGCTTATAGAAGATGCCGACATTGTGATAGCCGTTTTTATAGGCCAGAAAGCCAATGATCGGCTGAAAAACCATAGGGATCAGGAAAAAGGGTGCCGTCGCCCAGATGGAGGCGTTGGGCATTGCCCCCTGGACGGCGCCGATAAACACCATAAACGGGCTGTAGAACACCAGCCACAGCACCCGAAACAGGTCAGACCAAACGCCGGAGCCAAGGCTTAAAAGGCACATCAGCACCACACAGACCAGGCCGGGAATCTGGGCCAGCAGGCCGGTTTTCAGGCCACGCTTGGGATCATATTCCAGATAGTTGTATTTCACCAGATTGTAGTCCCGCATGGCCAGATGGTAAATATCGTGATAATCAAAATATACCCACAGCACCAGAATCACCCCGGAGAGTATCCAGTAGAGGGCATAGGGAACATTTATGGAATTGGTGAGAACCGCAAAGATAATGTACAGGGCCACGGTTTTGATGCCCACATACCAATGCTTTCGGACAAAGGAAAAGTCCGTGCTGGTCATTACATTGGGGTCAGCACTGCGGGGAGAAAACTCAGGCTTATTGGAGGAACTTTTGCTCATAGACGGTGTCCTTTCTTCGGCATCCGGCATAAGTGCGCCGAACACCCATAGGGTTGGTAGATAATATTATAGCACATCTTTTCCCCGGTGAAAAGCCATAATGAACAATTTATGGGGAGGCTCATCTGTGATGTAAATAGATATGACCCAATCAAGGTGAAACAATCTCAATGTGGTAC
>CAVJIP010000124.1:0-17951 GCA_963649625.1 Bacteroidaceae bacterium | reverse complement strand
ATCATGGTAGCGGAATCAATGGTGATTTTTTGCCCCATGGTCCAGGTGGGATGCCGAAAGGCATCCTCCTTTTTGATGGCCTCCAGTTCCTGAAATTTCTTTCCATAAAAGGGCCCACCGGAGGCCGTAAGAATCAGCCGGCGAATCTCCGACCTGTCCCGACAGCCCATCAGGCACTGAAAAATGGCGCTGTGCTCCGAATCCACCGGCACAATCTCTCCGCCCCAACGGTCAGCCGCATCCATCACCAGCTCTCCGGCGCACACCAGCGTCTCCTTGTTTGCAAGGCCGATGCGCTTTTTCGCCTCCAAGGCGGCCATGGTGGGACGCAGTCCCACCATCCCCATCACAGCCGTGACCACCACGTCCGCCTCCGGCATGGTCGCTGCCTCAATCAGCCCCTCCATGCCCCATTTTACGGTGACGGGAAGGCCCTTTAGTCTCCGGCGCAGCTCCTCCCCTGCCGCCTCGCTGCCCATAACGCACAGCCGGGGACGAAAGGCCCTGGCCTGCTCCTCCATGCGCTCCACATTTTCCTTGGCCGTCATGGCGCAGACCGAAACGCCCAGATGCTCTGCCACGGAGAGGGTCTGCCGGCCAATGGAGCCGGTGCTTCCTAAAATAGATATAGCCTTGGTTTTCATATTTATGCCACTCTTTCTACAGAAGGGGGCTGGAGTCAGCTCCAACCCCGCCTTTACGCCAGCACAGGCAGCAGAAGCAGGAAAAGCTCCACCACCGGGGCCGCAAATATTACACTGTCAAACCGATCTAGAACGCCGCCATGGGCCCGGAACAGGGTTCCGTAATCCTTGATTCCCGTTTCCCGCTTAATCATGGAAAAGGACAAGTCTCCCACAATGGACACCAGGGAGCCCACCAGGCCATAAAAGACGGCATAGCCGTAATGATACTCCAGGTGGAACCCCAGCTCCATCACCAGCCCATAGATCAGCATAGACCCGATTCCCGACAGGACACCGCCCACTGCTCCCTCTATGGTTTTATGGGGAGAGAGCACCGGGGCCATCTTGTGCTTTCCGAAAAATCTCCCGGCGAAATACGCCCCTGCGTCTGCCACAAAGGGAATCATAATGGGAATCAGCACCAGATGCCGCCCCTTGCCCATCAGCAAAATCCGTCCAATGGCGGACAGGCATATGGGAATCACAACTCCGGCAAACAAGCACCCGGTGACGCTTTCAAACTTCACCTTCGGATAGGCCAGCAGAGCCTCCAGAAACAGCAGCAGGCCAAACACCGTCAGTCCCACCGCCGCCGGAAGAATCGGGCAGCCGATATAGCTCCACAGGGGCAGGAGAAAGGCCATGCCCATGCTGTAGAGCATCATCCGGGTCTGCCGGACGATGCCCGTGGTGTAGAGCATCTCTCTGGCCCCAATGGCCGACAGCAGGGAAATCATCAGCACCGTGACGATTTTCGGGCACACCAAAAGAATCACCAGCAGCAGCGGTATTCCCACCGCCGCCACAAGCAGTCTTGACTTCATGGATCAAATTCCTCCAAACCGCCGGTTTCTGGAACGATAGGCTTCAATGGCCTTGTCCAGCTCCGCCTCTGAAAAATCCGGCCAGAGCACATCCGTATAGTAGAACTCCGAATAGGCCGCCTGCCACAGCAGGAAATTAGAGATGCGCTGCTCTCCGCCGGGGCGAATAATCAGCTCCGGGTCTGGAATGTCCGCAGAATACAGCAGGGAGGAAAACCCCTTCTCGGTCAGCTCCTGCGGGTCTGCCCCGGTTTCCACGCAGTGCTGTGCCCAGGCTCGGGCCGCCCGCAGAAGCTCATCCCGGCTCCCATAATTGATGCACATATTCACTTGAGAATCCGTATAGATCTCCGACTCCCGGCTGGCCTCGGCAGCCAGCTCCTGAAGCTCCGGGCTTAGGGCGGAAAGATCCCCGAAAAAGCAAATCTTCACATGGTTCTTCTGCATATCCCGAATGGCCTCCAGCAGATAATCCCGCATCAGGGACATGATCTTGGAGACCTCCTCCTGGGGCCGCTTCCAGTTTTCCGTGGAGAAGGCATACACCGTCAGGTATTTCACGCCGATTTTCCGGCAGTATAAGGCGATTTTCCGAAAGGTCTCCGCCCCCGCCCCATGGCCTGCCGTCCGGGGCAGCAGCCGCTTCTTGGCCCAGCGGCCATTGCCGTCCATTATGATCGCAATATGCTGAGGCATGGGCAGGGCTTCTTTTTTCCGTATTGCCATGGCATTCCTTTCCCACAGCCCCCTTTTTCCAAAAGAGGCCGTGAAAGCTAGGGAAAGGGTTTCCCCTTTCCCCAGTCCTAATTACAGCTCCATGAGCTCCTTTTCCTTCTTGGCGCAGTGCTCATCCACCTTTTTCACATAGTCGTCGGTGAGCTTTTGCAGATCCTTTTCCGCCACCTTCTGGTCATCCTCGGTGATTTCCGACTTCTTTTTCATGGCCTTGATGGCATCCATAGCCTCCCGGCGGACGTTCCGCAGGGCCACCTTGCTCTCCTCGCCGTACTTTTTGATCTGCTTGGTCAGATCCTTCCGGCGCTCCTCCGTAAGCTGAGGGAAGATCAGCCGGATGATACGGCCATCGTTCTGGGGGTTGATGCCCAGGTCGCTGGTCTGGATTGCCTTTTCGATGAGCTTCAGCAGGGTCTTATCCCAGGGTTCAATGACCAGGGTGCGAGGGTCGGGAGAGGTAATGGAGCCCACCTGGTTAATGGGAGTGTCCACGCCGTAATACTCCACGGAAATCTGATCCAGCACCGCCGCATTGGCCCGGCCCGCCCGAACCGAGGCAAACTGGCTCAGCAGCACCTCGATGGTCTTATCCATTTTCTTGCTGTAAGGACTCATATCAACTTTCACGAAAAACGCCTCCTACAATGATTTTATGGTGTAGCCTATCAGCCGTGGACATAGGTTCCGATATTTTCACCCATGGCGGCCTTGAAAATATTCTCCGGCTCCTTGAGGGCAAAAACAAACACAGGAATATTGTTGTCCATGCAAAGGCTGGTCGCCGTGGAATCCATCACCTGAAGCTGCTCTGCCAGCACCTGGGAATAGGTAATGTCCGTATACTTCTTGGCATCGGGATTGACAACCGGGTCGCTGTCGTAAACCCCGTCCACATTCTTCGCCAGCAGAATCACGTCCGCATCGATTTCCGCCGCCCGCAGTGCTGCGCCGGTGTCCGTGGAAAAATAGGGGTTGCCGGTACCGCAGCCGAAAATCACAACTCTGCCCTTTTCCAGATGGCGGCAAGCCTTCTGGCGGATATAGGGCTCGGCAATGGCACGCATTTCAATGGCAGTCTGAACCCGCACCTCCACGTCCCGCTGCTCCAGGCAATCCGCCACAGCCAGGGCGTTGATGGCGGTGGCCAGCATTCCCATATGGTCGGCCCGAACCCGCTGCATCCGATCTCCCCCATCCTTGATGCCGCGCCAGAAGTTTCCGCCGCCTACCACAATGGCCACCTCTACCCCGGCCTGGGTACACTGCTTCACCACATCGCACACCTTGCCGATCACATCAAAGTCCAGGCCCTGCTTTTTGCTGCCTGCCAGAGCCTCGCCACTGATTTTCAGCAGCACACGTTTATACTGCGGTTCACTCATGATAGCATTCTCCTTTATGTCACGCCCCGGCGCCGTGCGTGGGGGCATAAAGTTACCGTCCCTATTCTACCCTAATTTGCCCCAGAAGGAAAGAGGAAATTTCAAAATATTCGCATTCTGCCCCATATCCCGGAAAAATCCTTCCTTTCCCGGAGGAAGTGGAGCCTCCCAGACTACTTCAAACGTCCCTCCAGAGCCAGATATTGGTCAAAAATCAGCCGGCTCACCCGGGAGCCGTAAACCGTGGCCGGATGATCGGGATAATACTGCTTATCCGAGAAATCCTTATGGAGCATCACAATCACATAGCTGCCATAAGGCGTAGTGATGATGCCCCCATCGTTGCGGCAGGCGTTCATGCTGCCGGATTTGGATGCAAAGGTAACAATCTGGTTGTCATCGTAGTTGTCCGGGTCCACATAGTACTGGGGCAAAGATTTAATCAGCATGGTATTGTAGTGCTGCTGCTTGAGTATGTCCCACATCTGGCGGGAGGCCTCCGGGGACACCAGCTCTCCCCGGACGATTCGCTCAAAGAGGGAGCCGTAGTCCCGGGGCGTGGTGGTGCCCAGCTGATGATATTTCGCAAAATCCAGCACGTTGTGGAGCCTGGTTCCCTTGCAGCCCAGCTGCTCAATGCACCCATTGATATAGTCAAGCCCCAGATAGTCAATGAGCATATTGGTGGCGATATTGTCGCTGACAATAATCATCAGGGTGGCCACGTTTTTCACCGACAGCCTTGTTCCCACCTCCAGGGAGCCCAGAATGCCGCTGCCGTCAATCCAAAACCGTTCCTCACAGGTGAGCCTGTCCCGGAGGCTGGCCCGCCTCTCCTCGATGGCCATAAACAAGGCCGCCAGAATATAGACCTTAATGGTGCTGGCCGTTTCATAGGGCTCGTCTGGGAGACGGGTAATTACATTGCCCTGCATATCGTTGATATAAAGCCCCAGCTTGCCGTCATAGCTCTTAATTTCATGCTCAATGCGCTGCTCCAGAGTCAGCCTTGGGTCGGTCATTTTAGCACCTCCCGATACAGCCGCAGCACATTCCCGGAGAACACTGCGTCAATTTCCTCCTCGGTAAAGCCCGCCTTTTCCATCCCCTGGGCCAGCAGGGGCATATCCGCCGCATTCTTGACCTCCGGCACATTGTCGATGCCGTCAAAGTCCGTTCCAAGGCCGATGCAGCCAATGCCGCCTACATTCCGAATGTGCTTCATGTGACGAATCATGTCCTCTACGGTGCCCGGCCCCTGGTCTGACAGAAAGCTGTCGCAGAAATTGATGCCCATAACACCGCCCTTGTCCGCCAAGGCCTGAATCATCTGATCTGTCAGGTTTCTGGTGTGTCCGCAGACCGCCCGGGCATCCGAATGGGAGGCCACAAAGGGGCTGTCACTATATTTCACCACGTCCCAGAAGCCGTCATCGCTTAGGTGGCTCACATCCACAATCATCCCCAGCCGGTTCATCTCCCGGACGATTTCAATGCCCTGGGGCTTGAGGCCATAGGAGCAAGCAGGGTCATAATCCTTTTCCTTGACCACGGTGTGGGGGTAGCCGATCTCGTTTTCAAAATTCCAGGTCAGGGTCAGCATCCGCACCCCCAGCCGGTAGAGATTCCGCAGCACCTGCACACTGCCCTTGACCACACCTCCCTCCTCAATGGTGAGTAGGCCTGAGAGTTTCCCCGCCGCCTGATTTTTCAAAATATCCTCGTAGCGGTAGACCGGGGCAATAAGATCCTGGTTTTTCTCCATTTGCCGGTAGTATTCGTCAATCAGCTCCAGCACATTCACCAGCGGGTCTGCCTCCCGGCCCATCAATACAAACATGGCAAAATTTTGCAGCAGGTATCCGCCCTTCCGCATTTTTTGGAGATCTACACACAGGCTGCTGTCCCGCAGCTCTATGGGCTTTCCCTCCCGTTCTGCCCGCCACAGGCAGGAGACGGTATCGCAGTGCATATCAACTGCATGGTACATAGAGGATTCCTTCTTTCGTAAAACGCTGCCCCCAGTGTACTAAATAATCCGCAAAAAATCAAGGCTTGCAACCCTATGACTTTCAGGCTATAATAATGCCCACCAAGGAATCTGCTTTAAGGCAACAAAGGATGGATCATCATGCAGACAATCGCCATTGCCGGAATCCCGGAGGGTGCTGCGAACTTTATGGACGCACTTCACGCCTTGGGGGCGGAGGGCCGCCCTGTGCTTGAGGAGAGGGATTTCTCCGGCTACGATGGGCTGATTCTCCCCGGCGGCGCAGACATTGACCCGGCCCTGTTCGGAGAGGAAAACCGGGGCAGCCGAAAAATTGAACATGACCGGGATGTTCGGCAGCTGGAAATTCTAGACATCTTTGTAAAGGCAGGAAAGCCGGTGCTGGGGGTTTGCAAGGGCCATCAGCTGCTCAACGTGTACCTGGGCGGCAAGCTCTGTCAGGACATCCCGGAGGAGCCTGTCCACGGCTGGATGCAGGAGGAGCAAAAGGACCGCTCCCATGGGAGCCGCTGTCTGCCGGACTGCTTCCTGGCACGGCTCTATGGTGCCCAGGAGTTTCGTGTCAACAGTGCCCATCATCAGGCTGTCATTACCCCGGCCCCGGGCTTTCGCCCCATCCAGTGGGCCGAGGACAATGTGCTGGAGGCCATGGTGCATCAGTCCCTGCCTCTGGTGGGCCTCCAGTGGCACCCGGAACGGATGTGCCTCAAGCACCGCCGAGAGGACACCGTAGACGGTCTGCCGGTATTTTCCTGGTTCCTTCAATATATTGCGGGAAAAGAAACCCTTTAGCCCTCCCGACACCGCCCCATCAGCAGTCGCTTCTGTCCCTGGGGCTTCACCACCTGCTTCATCCGGCAAAAGCCGCACCGCTCAAAGCTCCGCAGGCTGGGCGTATTATCCGGGGCCACCGTCCCCAGCAGGTAGGAATAGCTGTTCTCCGTCCGGCGCACTGCCTCCCGAAACATCCGCCCCATCAGCCCCATGCCCTGATATTCCGGCTGTACCGCAGCGGAATCCATCAAGGCCGTCTCCAGCAGCTGCCGCCGGGTAAAGTTCAGATAGCGGCCCAGGTTGTTTTCTCCCAGGCCGGGAACACACACCAGGAAAAACCCTATAATGGTCTTGTCCACCTGGCTCAGAAGAATAAACCCCTGCTGGGAAATGTGCTGCTCCACATAGTCCTGAGAATCGGTGATATAGGCATCCGGGTCTGCCATGGTCCTGTGGGCCCTGTCCATAATCTCCATGATTTTTGGGACATCCTCCCGGCATGCCAGCCGAAGGGTTACTTGTTCCATAAATCTCACCTCGCAAAAGCAACCGCAGAACCGGAGTGATTCTGCGGCTGCTGCTTTATTTGGATTTTGCGGCCTCCAAAGGATGGTGACAGGCCACCTGCCTGACACCATACTCCTTCAGCTCCGGTGCCTCCCGGGCGCAGCGTTCATCCGCATAGGGGCAGCGAGTACGGAACCGGCAGCCGGAGGGAGGATTCACCGGGCTTGGTATCTCACCGGCCAGCAGCTCCCTGCTGTCATCCCGAAGCTCAGGATCCGGCTTGGGCACGGAATCCAGAAGGAACTTGGTGTAGGGATGCATGGGCTGCTCATAGATTTCCGCCGTATCTCCCAGCTCACACACGCAACCCAGAAACATGACGCAGACCCGGTCAGAAAGATGCCGGACTACGCTCAGGTCGTGGGAAATAAAGAGATAGGTCAGGTAGTACTGCTCCTGAAGATCCTCCAGAAGGTTGAGCACTTGGGACTGGATGGACACGTCCAGGGCGGACACCGGCTCGTCACAGACAATGAGCCGGGGATTCAGGGCCAGGGCCCGGGCGATGCCAATCCGCTGGCGCTGTCCCCCGGAGAACTGATGGGGGTAGCGGTGAAGGAACTCCTTGGGAATGCCCACCTCCTCCATCAGCTCCAGCACCCGCTGCCGGGTCTCCGCAGAGCCGGCGCAGACCTTGTGGGTAATCAGCGGCTCTGCAATGATCTTCTCCACGTTCATTCTGGGGTTCAGGGAGGCGTAGGGATCCTGGAAAATAATTTGCATCTGTCTGCGAAGCTCCCGCAGCTCCTTTCCCTTGAGCTGGGACAGATTCGTTCCGTCAAAGATCACCTCACCGGAGGTCAGGTCAATGAGCCGCAGCAGCAGACGCCCCAGGGTGCTTTTCCCGCAGCCGCTCTCCCCTACCAGGGCCAGCGTCTCCCCCTCATAAATATCAAAGCTCACATCGGAGACTGCATGAACCACGGCCTTCCGAGAGCCTCCGGACACCGGGAACTCCTTGACCAGATGTCTGGCCTCCAGCAGCACCTTCTTCTCAGTCATGCTCCGCTCCTCCCTTCTCAGCCCCATGGCAGCGGACAAAATGCCCCGGCGACACCTGATAGAAGCCTGGCCGTTCCTGCCTGCACCGCTCATCCGCCTTGTCACAGCGGGTACAGAAGCTGCACCCCGCAGGAAGCCGCAGCAGGTTGGGCACCACGCCCCGGATGCTGTAGAGCCGCTCTACCTGGCTGTCCATTCTGGGAATGGATTTCAGAAGCCCCTGGGTGTAGGGATGCTGGGTGTTGCGGAACAGCTCAAAGGTCTCCGCCTGCTCCATGACCTTGCCCGCATACATCACATACACATAGTCACACATTTGGGCCACCACGCCCATGTTATGGGTAATCATCAAAATTGACGTTCCCTTTTCGTCCCGGAGCCCTTTCATCAGCCGCAGGATCTGGGCCTCAATGGTCACGTCCAGAGCCGTGGTCGGCTCATCGGCAATCAGCAGCTGGGGCTGACACACCATGGCCATACCGATCATCACCCGCTGCCTTAGGCCCCCGGAAAGCTGATGGGGAAAGGAGTTGTACCGCTTCTCCGGTTCGGGGATGCCGATTTGCCGGAAGATTTCAATGACCCGGGCCTTGGCCTCCTCCCGGCTCATCTTCTGGTGCAGAAGAATGGCCTCACGGGCCTGCCTGCCTACCGTATAAACCGGGTTCAAGGCGGTCATGGGCTCCTGAAAAATCATGGAGATTTCGTTGCCCCGAACGTCCCGCATCTCCGCCGGAGTGGCCTCCAGCAGATTTTTCCCGTTCAGCAGGATTTTGCCCTCTACGATTCTGCCGGGCTTCCGCACCAGCTGCATAATGCTCATGGCCGTCATGCTTTTGCCGCAGCCGCTCTCTCCCACCAAGCCCACAATTTTCCCCTTGGGAATCTCAATGGATACGTCATCCACTGCGGGAACGATTCCCTTCCTCGTCTCAAACTGGGTTTTCAAATGCTCGATTTTTAATGTATAGTCCATGGTGCTCCCCCTTACTGCTGCTTGGTGTAGGGATCCAGCACATCGCGGACACCGTCACCCAGGAAATTAAAGGCCAGAGCCAGCACCAGGATCGCCACACCGGGAGCAATGGCAATGACAGGATTGGTAAAAAGATAATCCTTGCTCTCCGACACCATCAGGCCCCAGCTGGTGGCCGGGGACTGGGCCCCGATGCCCAGGAAGCTCAGGCTGGACTCCGAAAGAATAGAGCCGGGAATATTCAGGGTAAAAAGCACAATAAGAGAGGGCAGACAGTTGGGCAGGATATGCCGGAACATGGTGGTAAAGCTGCCCACACCGATGCTTCGGGCCGCCTCCACATACTCCTTCTCCCGGAGAGACAGGGTCTGGGAGCGAACCACACGGGCCGTACCAGCCCAGGACACAACGGTCAGAGCCAGAAAGATATTCACAATGCCTTTGCCCAAGGTATACATAACCACCATGGCCAGCAGCAGAGACGGAAAGGCCATGGTGATGTCCGCCAGGCGCATAATGATAAAGTCGATGGTCTTGCCCAGATACCCGGACATCAGGCCCAGCAGTGTCCCCAGCAGCATGGAGATCAGGGTGGGAAACAGACCGATACACAGAGATATTCTTGCGCCGTAAACCATCCGACTGAACACATCCCGGCCCAGCTGATCGGTGCCGAAGATATGCTCCATGCTCATGCCCTGGAGCCGGTTGGTCAGATCCTGGGCAGTGGGATCATAGGGGGCCACCAGGGGCGCAAAAATCGCCGCCAGGGTGATAAGGAGAATGACCAGGGCGGAGAAGGCCGCCAGCTTATTCTCCCGGCACATGGTCTTGAACTTGTCCCAGCCGGTGTCGGTTTCTCCCAGCTCCGCCGCAAGCTCCGCCTGCTTCTGAGCCTCCTCATTCAGCATCTCCGGCTGCCGGAGGGTATTTGCTTTCTTACGCACAGACGTTCCTCCTTCCTTAGTGATCGCTGCGGATTCTCGGATCGATCACGGAATACAGCACGTCCGCAATAAGATTGCCCAGAATGATCAGCGCAGTGGTAAAAATAACGGTTCCCTGGAGCAGGGGCATATCCCGGCTGGAAATGGCGCTGACCGCCAACCGTCCAACGCCGGGAATGGCAAACACCGTCTCGGTAATCACAGCCCCGGACAGGAGGGACGCCACCTGAATGGCCATCATGGTAATCACCGGGAGCAAGGCGTTTTTGAAGGCATGGCGCACAATGACCCCTGACTGCTTCAGGCCTTTGGCCCAGGCGGTACGGATGTAGTCCTCCTCCAGGGTTTCCAGAAGGTTCGACCGGGTCAGGCGGGCGATGGTGCCCGCAGAGCTCCAGCCCAGCACAATTGCCGGGAGCACATAGCTCTTCCAGCCGTCCACCCCAGACACCGGAAACCAGCCCAGCTTGTAGGCGAACAAATATTGAAACAGCAGTGCCGCCCAAAATACCGGCATGGAGACACCCAGCAGGCTCACCCCCATAAACAACCGATCCACCAGGGAGTTTTTCTTAATGGCGGAAACAATCCCTGCGGGAATGCCGATAATCCAGGCCACAACGGCTGCCGCCACAGACAGCTTCAGGGTATAGGGAAACGCCTGGGCAATCAGCGTGCCCACCGGGCGGTTGAGCTTATAGGAAACTCCAAAGTCCCCCTGGAGCACGTTGAGTATGTACCGGCCAAACCGCACCATAACCGGGTCGTTGAGCCCGTAATATTCCGTCATCCGCTCGATCACATCCGGCTTTGCGTGCTCCTCCAGCATAATGGCAATTGGGTTTCCCGGCACCACATTCAGCATCAAAAAAATCAGCAGAATAACACCAATAAGCACCGGGATGGAGACCAGGATGCGATTGACTATCTTTTTAACCACAGGGTATTCATCCTTTCTGTTGGCGGGATCTTCACGCCGCTCCCCTTTCTGCGAAGCGGTCTGAAAGCTCCGTCAATCTTATGTCCCTTGGAAAAAATCTCCGAAAACCACCTGGGAAGGGCGTCCTTGGACGCCCTTCCTCAGGTGCCTATGCCGGATAAGCTCAGCTCACGCTGACATTACGATAGTAGTTGCCGCTCCAACCGTTCCAGGAGACCTTAAAGCCGGAGACACGGGGATTGACCACGAAAACGTGCTCCTTGCTGAACAGAGGCACCCAGGCGGCATCCTCCTGAATAATCAGCTCCTCCAGAGCCTGATATTCCTGGATGCGCTCGTCCTCGTCCACAATGGCACGGGCTGCGGCCACCCGGGCGATGGCATCGCTGTTGGTGTAGCCAATTCCGCGGCGTTCAATGTTGGCGGTGTTGCCGAAGAAGGAATAGATAAAGTTATCGGGGTCGTTAAAGTCCGCAGACCAGTTGGAGGTATATGCCTCAATCTCACCGGCGGCCCGCTTATCCAGGAAGCTGCCCTCGTCAATCTCCGTGACCTGGGCGTTGACCCCAATCTCCTTCCAGTAGGCGGAGACGATCTCCAGCAGATCCTTGGTGGTCTGTCCGGCATCGGAGGAGTAGCAAAGCTCCATATCAAAGCCATCGGGATAGCCGGCCTCCGCCAGCAGCTCCTTGGCCTTTTCCACATCGTAGGGGATTTCAGGCAGGTTCTCGTTATAGCCGATCAGGCCGTGAGGGAAGATGCCGTTTTCCAGCTGGCCCAGGCCCGCATAGAGGGAATCCAGAATGGCCTGACGGTCAATGGAATATTGCAGGGCCTTGCGCACTCTGGCATCGCTCAGCTCGGTGAAGTTCTCGTTGAGCATAATATAGTAGGTACCAACACGTGGGCCGGACACAATCTGATCCTTGTACTGGTCGTTGTTTAGGAAGTACTCCAGCTGAGAGGAGTTGTTGTCCATGTCGAGAATGTCCAGCTCGCCGTTCTCGAACATCATTCTGGCGGTGGCTTCATCGGGGATAACCTTCAGAATCAGGCCCTCACAGGCCGGCACGCCATCCCAGTAGTCCTTGTTGGCGGCAAGCACCAGCTCAGAGTTCAGCTCCCAGCCGGAGAACACGAAAGGGCCGGAGCCGATGGTCACAGCGGGGTCAATGCCGAACTGATCGCCGGCCTGCTCAGTGGTCTCCTCATCGAAGATGGAAGCACCGGGCGTGGTCAGGCAGGCCAGGAATGCGCCATAGGGCTCTGCTAGGGTGATGGAAAAATGATAGTCGTCAATGACCTGGAAACCACTGAGAGTCTCGGCCTTTCCGTCAGCCACGTCCTGGGCACCCTGAATCATGTCGTAAATGTCGTCATTGACCGCCTTCTCATAGGTGAGCATACGCATAATGGTATAGAGCACATCAGAGGAGGTAAGCTCCGCCCCGTTGGAGAACTTCACGCCCTCGTTCAGGGCGAAGGTGTAGGTGAGGCCATCATCGGCAATCTCCCAGGACTTGGCCAGAGAGGGCACGATCTCTGAGGTGCCGTCTCCGTTGGACTGAACCTCCACCAGACGGTCAAAAATGTTCATAGCTACCGTGTAATATGATGTGGTGCACTGGGGATCCACCGTATCCGGGTTCTCGTCCTGGATCACCAGAAATTTGCTTGTGTCAAGCCCGGTCTCTGCTGCGACGGTGCCCTGGGTCTCTGCCGTTGAAACAGCGGAGGTAGCTGCGGCACTGCTGCCCTCTGCCGAGCTGCCGCTTCCGCCGCAGCCGGAAAGCATGGCCGCCATCAGGGAAAGTGCCAATGTTAGGCTCAGTATTTTTTTCATAGCATTCTCTCCTTGTCATAATTCCGCAGAATGAATCTTTTACTTCATGTCATCCGGATTTTGAAGAACGTCAAGACATTTGTAAAACTTTCATATCCCCGGTGAATATGTTTCCTAGTATACCATAATTCAGCGAAAAAGCAAGGGGAAATTTTGCAAGTTTTCTTTCTTTTAATGCAAAACTAATTCTCTCCCCAAAGCTCTATCTCCAGCGTCTCCGATCCGGCATCCCAAAGGCTTCTCGGTATTGCCCCCTCATCCGTCTCCGCCTCTCCCCTTTGGTTGTCATAGGGGTCGGCCCGAAGGTATCTGGTGGCCGGCAGAAAATCTTCTTGAAATTCCGAGGCCAGCACCACCCGGTAGGGCTCCAGATTTCCGAAATAAAAGTCCCATCGCTCCAAATCTCCCCGCCGCCAGGCGGAGCCGCCGAAGGAGCAATCCGCCCAGCGCCAGCCGTAGGGCTCCACATAGAACATGGCCCAGTCATGGCAGCCCGCCTCATTTTCGTTGGCATATAAGCCCGATTGCCACTTGGCCGGCACCCCCACAATCCGGCACAGGGTGATAAAGGTCAGGGCCTGAACACCACAGTCTCCCCGGAGTCGGGAGGCGCAATACTCCGGAATCACCGGCAGGCTGATATACCCCCGCATATAGCTGTAGTTCACCTGCCGGGTCACAAAATCGTAGATTTTCCGGGCTTTTTTCAGGGGATTTTGCTCCTCCCCTACCAGCTCTGCCGCCAGGGCCCGAAGGTAGGGGGTAAAGGCAATGTGGGGCAGCTGTTCTTCCAGCGCAAAGGTGGGCCGCTGGGCCGTAACCTTCTCCGGATCCAGCTCCACATATTCCATGTGGTTTTCCAGAGTGTAGATGATTTCCGTCTGTCTCATGGCCTCTCCTGGCCCTTCAAAGTAGACGGTTCGCTGGGACGTGTGGGGACCGGGCAGGAAGAAATATGCAGGAGTTGCCTTCAAAAGATTCACGTTCCTTATTTGTATTTCTTCCAATGGGTATGGGAGCCATATGTGTAATTTTTCATCTCCTTTACACGCCTGCAAGGAAACATTCAAATAAGCCCGCAGCTTCATCCGGCAAACCACCCGGCGATTCTCCTTCATCAAGGCCACCGCCTCCCGGCGAAGCTCCAGATCCGTCCGCTTCTCCGGCTGGGCAGGCATCCGCTGCCGTGCCGCTATGTCTCCCCGAATCTTAATCAGGTTCTCATAAAACGTGTCGATATACCGCACCTGGCCGTTGACGAAAATCCAGTCCAGCACATTTTCCCGGCGAAGCTCCTCCAGCTCCTCCGGTCTCCAATCCCGAAGCCGCTGGGCCAGCACCTGCTGGGCCGCCTCTGGCGTCACCGTATAGTCCCGGCGCATTCGCTGTAGCTGCACCCGCTCCATTTGGAGCTTGCGCCTTAGCGTCTCTGGGATGTTTTCCTCCATCCGCTGGTCAATCAGGCTGAGACATCCCTCAAAGTCCCCATACCACTTCAATTTTTCAATGTCCTCCGGCAGCGGGTAGCCGATGGCCTCCAGTAAATCCTTCATACCGTTTCTCCCTTCCTGGTCGGAATCCACCGTCCCCGGTGGAACCTCCGATAATTCAGCACGCCACGCAGATTCAAATCCACCGCCATGGCGATCCACACCGCCTCCAGGCCCATGTGGAACCCAAACAACATCACGCTGGCCAGGGCAATCCGAACCCCCAGCATACAAACAGCCCCCACATAAAAGGGATATTTGGCCTCTCCTACCCCTCGCAGGGCCCCGGCCATCACCGTATACATGGAGAACATAGGCTCCGCCACCGACACGATTCGCAGCATTCGCCCGGACAGGGCGGCCACCTCCAGGTCGCTGGAAAAAGCACTGCCCAGCATATCCGAGCACAAAAACATCACCGCCGCCAGGATCAGCGTCAGTCCCGCCCCCAGCCCGCCGGTAATATTCCCATAGTGCTTGGCCCCTCGGTAGTCTCCGGCCCCTACGCTCTGGCCTGTCAGGGCCGTAGCTGCTGAGGCAATGCCATAGGCGGGCATATAGCAAATCTGCTCTGCCGTCACCGCCACATAATTCGCCGCCAGTGCCGCCGTCCCCAGTGTGCTGACCATCCGGGTCATAATAATCTGGCCTGTGGAAATGGTGATCCGCTCCAGAGCCACCGGGACAGCAACCCTTAAGGCCTCCCGCTGAATGCCCATGTCCAGGTGGATATTTCCCCGCCAGCCGGGGCGATATTCTCCCTTCAGGGCCGTCAGGGTCAGCCAAACGGCCCCCAGGGTGATGGCCGCCGCCGTAGCCAGTGCCGCACCGCCTACCCCCAGGCCAAGACCCGGCATGGTCAGGCTCTGTCCCAGCAGGGAAACCTGCCGGGTGGGATAGATCATAAAGTAATTGAGCACCACGTTCAAAAGATTCACCAGGGTGTTGACTGCCATAGGGGTTTTAGTGTCTCCCATGCAGCGAAGCACTGCGGAGAACACCGCATGGAAGGCCCGGGCCGGAAGGGCGGCCATCAGAATCAGCATATACACAGACGCATCCCCCCGAATGGCCTCCTCCGCACCCATCCAGCCAGGGAGCACACGGCTCAAGGGCACTCCCAAAAGCATAGCCCCCAGGCCCAGCACCGCTGCGCCCAGCACCGCCTGAATCAGCACGGCGCAGACCTGCTCCCGGTGCCGGGCCCCGATGTAGTAGGCCACCCGGACACTGTACCCCACCCCCAGGGCCATAATGATTCCGTTGATCAGCCAGTTGCAGGAGGCGGTGACGGAAATGGCCGCAGTGGCTCCCGCACCAAGGGAGCCCACCATTGCCGTATCCACATAGGAGGTAGCCGTCACCAAAAGCTGCTCTAAAATCGCCGGTACCGACAGCAAAATCGCCAGCAGCACCGGGCTTTTCCCGGTTCGGGTCAGATCACTCCCCAAGTCTCTGCACACTTTCCTCCAGGCCCACTGCCTGAGAACCCATCTCATGATACCGCCGGCTGGCCAGTGCCCGGTCATACCCAATGCACCCGGCGTTCTGCCAGGGGTCGTTAAAATAGTATTTTTCCTGGTCATAGCCCACCAGCAGCAGGCAATGCTGGTGGTTGACCCACTGGAACTGTCCCCGGCGATCCGCCAGATTCCAAACCTTTCCCAAGCTGGCAGACTCCATATTCAGGGTCGCCCAAAGAATCACCGGCATATCCCGGTCAATATACCTCCGGCATAGCGTCTCCATGGTCTGCCCCTGCTCCACCGTCACCTGGAACCGTGCGCCTACCACCCGCCGCACCGCCGCCGCAATACAGGGGGCATAGCAGCCATAGGAGCCGTCCTCCCTGTTATAGGGACTGCCCACAAAGGCATCATCAGGATGCGGGCCAAAGAGCCGCCCCTGCCGGTATTCCAAATCCCGCTTGGTTAGATACCGGTCAATAAACTCCTCCGGCTCGATGGGATAGCCCAGGTATTTCAGCAGCATCACCGCCGAGATGCTTTCACAGCCTGTGGGATACTTTTCCGTTTGGTCAATATATGGCACATTTATCAGCTTCAATGCTTTTTTCTCCTTTCCGGCAGAGCCTGCTCTCTGGCGGCTCTGATACTATATTATACTAATATCCCGGCATTGCCGCAATCGGCACTATCACAAAAAATTGCAAAAATACTGCGGTGCCGTTTATCATCCGACACCGCAGAGCATTCCTTATGATTATGTTCGGCCACTGATTCCAATCAGAATCAGGTCGCCCACTGCGTCCACGATCAGGAACACCCCCGTCATTTGCAGCAGCACCCGGGCCGTGGAAACAGGGCTGAATATCACCACGGCACCCATGAGCACCGTAACAATGCCGACCCCCAGAGACAGCTTCCAATCAAAGCCCAGGGCCTTGGCCTCCCGGGCGCTTTGAATGTCCCGGGCCCCGTGCATCACCAGGAGAAGCCCCAAAAGAATCCCTACCAGGGAAACCAGGAAATTGGGCCGCATCAGCACCACAATTCCCGAGGCCAGTTCTAAAAGCCCCAGCACCAGATCCCCCTGGCCTGTCATAGTTCCGTGGGTCAGCAGCACCGACAGCAGGGACACCACCCCGGTAATCACCAAAACCCAGCCAAGAATGCCCAAAAGCGTCCCAATGGCCATGCCGGGCAGAAACAGCAGAATAACCCCCAAAATCAGCGTCAGCACCGCCGTCAGCAGCACCTGCATTTTCAGCCTGCGAAACAGATCAAACATTTTGATTTCCTCCTTGATGGGCGGCACCGGCATAGGGAACAGCTATGCCGGTGCCTGAATAAACCGGCATCCCTTCGGAAAAACATTTCATATAGGAACAAAAAAGAGAGGAGACCGAAGATGGAAACAAGATGCCGAGCTTATGATTTTATCATAGCACAGTCCAATCGCCGGTGTGTGAATATTTTTTGAATTTTGTCAACATTTTCGCTGCTCCACAATTTTCTTCTACGATATTTGACCAACTCCTCTCACTTGTCACAAAGGGGATTGCAAAAATCCACGGCAGACAGTATAATATGCTCATAAAATTCTACTCACTATGAACAGGAGTGTTTGCCATGCACATTCAGGTCACATCCGACAGCACCTGCGACCTCCGCCCGGAATATCTGCAACAGCACCATGTAGAGCTTCTTCCCCTGTACACCATGAAGGGCGGCGAAACCTTCCGTGACGGCGTTGACATTGTTCCCGCCGACATCTTCGCCCATGTGGCTGCCGGCGGCGAACTATGCTCCACTGCCGCCAACAACGTAGGCGATTATTATAATATGTTTTCCCGGCTTCTGCAAAAGGCGGATGCCATTATCCATGTGGACATCAGCGCAGACTTCTCCTCCTGCTATCAAAACGCCTGTGTGGCCGCAGAGGAGTTTTCTGGCCGGGTGTTCGTTGTGGATTCCAGAAACCTTTCCTCCGGTCACGGGCATATTGTCTGCGAGGCCGTAGCCATGGCAGAGGCCGGAGAGCTGTCCCCCGTCGAAATCGCAGACCGGCTCCGGGAACTGGCCGGACGAGTGGAGGCCAGCTTTCTGCTGGATCGTCTGGACTATATGCGAAAGGGCGGACGTTGCTCCACCGTGGTGGCCCTGGGGGCCAATCTGCTACATTTGAAGCCCTGCATTGAGGTGGTGGACGGGAAAATGCGTGTGGGAAAGAAATACCGGGGAAGGTACTAAAAGTGCATTCTGGAGTATGTCCAGGATCGGCTCCAAGGCCGGGATGACCTGGTCTATGACC
>CAVJIP010000123.1:0-11234 GCA_963649625.1 Bacteroidaceae bacterium | reverse complement strand
CCTGTATGCTGCCTGTAGCTGCCAAGGAAAAGCCTCCTGTCAATATCGTTCATGAATGGGACAATAGAGGATATGCGGGCCGCCGAAAAATAGAACCGAAGGCCGGGATTGGCTACTATGCCCAAAAATAGAGGGTGGATTCCGTGAAAATGACAATTTTTCCGGTGCTTTTTTTGTTTCTTGTGCTGATGAAATTCACGAAAATAATACTATGAGAATCCAAAAGAATGTGCTATAATAACCAAAACAGTCTTTGGAAACGGCAAATTTCCAAATTCTGCACCCCGGCCGCCGCTGCGGCCTGCAAATTAGGAGGGAACCCGAGATGATTGAAGTATCCGGATTGACCAAAACCTATGGAAATAAACGGGGGATCAGCGACATCAGCTTCTCTATCGACGAGGGCGAGATCGTTGGCTTCCTGGGTCCCAATGGCGCTGGTAAATCCACCACAATGAATGTGATCACCGGGTATCTGTCGGCAACGGCAGGTGCGGCCCGCGTGGCGGGAATCGACATTCTGGAAAATCCCCTGGAGGCCAAGAAGCACATCGGCTATCTGCCCCAGGATCCGCCGTTGTATCTGGATATGACGGTCAATGAGTATCTGAACTTTATCTATGATCTCAAGGGCGTCAAGGGCGGAATGAAGGAACGGAAGGAGCATATTGACCGGGTCTGCCAGATGGTGGGCATCACCAACGTGCGGGAGCGGGTCATCAACAACCTTTCCGGCGGCTATAAGCAGCGCTGCGGTCTGGCCCAGGCCCTCATTGGCGACCCGGATGTGCTGATTCTGGACGAGCCTACCGTGGGCCTTGACCCTAAGCAGATCATCGAAATCCGCAATGTCATCAAGGATCTGGGGAAAAACCGGACAATCATCCTTTCCACTCATATTTTGCAGGAGGTTTCGGCAGTGTGTGAGCGAGTGCTGGTGATCAACAATGGCCGGCTGGTGGCGGATGATACGCCCACCCATCTGTCGGCAATGCTCACCGGCGAGCACAAGCTGGAATACCGCATTGCAGGCCCCAAGGACAAGATCGTGGCCTGCATCCGCAGTGTGGACGGCATCAAAACCGTCACCCCCACCGTAGAGGCGGAGCCGGGTGCCTATGAGTATCTGGTGGAATCGGCGGAGCATTTGGATGCCAGAAAGCTGATTTTCAACGCCCTGTCCCGGGCGGGTTATCCCATTTTGCTGCTGAAAAATCAGGATCTGTCGCTGGAGGACGTGTTCATCCGGCTGACGGCCGATCAGAAAACATCCTCAAAGGGGGCAAAGTAAACTATGAGTGCAATTTTCAAGCGCGACCTGCGTGCCTACTTTAAGTCCCCGCTGGGTTACGTCTATCTTGCGGCGTTTCTGCTGGTGCTGAATATCTATTTCTACATTATGAACGTGTTCAGCGGCTCCTGTGACCTGACCGGGATTTTTGGATTTATCGTCACCATGTGCGTGTTCCTGATTCCCATTCTCACCATGAGAACCTTCGCAGAGGACTACAAGCAGAAAACCGACCAGCTGCTGTTTACGGCACCGGTGCGGCTTTCCGGCATTGTTCTGGGGAAGTTCTTCGCAGCCCTGGTGGTGTTCCTGCTGGGTGTCTGCGTGACGCTGGTGTATGTGCTGATTGTGGCCACCTGGGGGACTCTGGAGTTTGCCACGGTGCTGGGGAACTATGTGGCCATCTGCGCCACAGCCATGGCTTTCATCTCCATCGGCGTGTTCATCTCCTCTCTGACCCAGAATCAGCTGGTGGCCTGCATTGCCACCGTGGCGGTGTTTCTGGGGCTGTATCTGCTGGACAGCTCCTACAGCCTGATGACGGCCACCTGGGCCAAAAACCTGATCTATTACTTTTCCATGTTCCGGCGCTATAATGATTTCTCTCAGGGAATCTTTTCCTTTGCCGATCTCATTTTCTATCTCAGCGTTGCGGCCACCTTCATTTTCCTGACGGTGCGGATGCTGGAGCGTAAGCGCTGGAGCTAAGGAGGAACATCATGAGCAAGAATCAAAAGCCTGAAGTAAAGCCGGTGGATGCCGCCAGCTCCAGTGCGGAGCTGGGCAAAAGACGCCGGAAAAAAATTGGAGTACTGGCCCTGATCTCCACCGTCGTGGTGATTGCGGCGGTAATCGCCATTAACTTCTTTGTGGATTATGTGGCGGATCGTTTTGTGCTGGAGATCGACATGACCTCCGAATCCGAGTATGAAATTTCCGATGAGTCGGCCCAGCTTCTGAGTACCCTCAGCGAGCCGATCACCATTACGGTGCTGTGTGACGAGACGGACTATGAAAACGATGAGGATCTCCGTCGTCTGCCCAAGGTGCTCCAGAGGTATGAGCAGCTCAGCAGCGGCAAGGTCACGGTCAAGTACATCAACGCCGTGACGAACCCCTCTATTTTCAATAAGTACAACGACCTGGGCGACCTGTCCACCGGGGACATTATTGTGGAGAGCGAAAAGCGGTATAAGGCCATGGAGCCTCACGATTTGCTGGAGTACACCACCTCCTCCAGCTCCAGTTCCAGCTCCTCCGGCTCCAGCTATGTGACCGGACTGAGAGCGGAGCAGCGGCTGACCTCCGCAATCCTCTATGTCACCGCCACCAAGGTTCCCAAGGCCGCCTATCTCACCGGCCATCAGGAGTCGGTAAACCTGGAGACCATGGACGAGCTGCTGACCTCCGGCAATTACGAGGTCACGACCCTGAGCCTGATGCAGGCCAATGAGATTCCCTCCGATGTGGACATGCTCATTATCTCCCAGCCCATGGGAGACTACACCGAGGAGGAAATCAACATTATTGACGACTTTCTGAACAACGGAGGCCGGATGATTGTGGCCTATGCCTCCAACACCCCGGCCCTGGAGAATCTGGATGCCTACTTTGAGGAATGGGGCGTAAAGTACGAGAGCCAGATGGTCTATGACACGGAGCGCTGCTTCGCAGGGTATAACGCCTATATTCTGCCCAACCTGAACACCGTAGAGGGGCTGACGGACAACCTGGACTCCAAGAGCTATGTGATCATCCCCGGAGCCCGGCCCATCAGTGTGCTCTGGGAGCAGGACAACTGGCGGGGCACCCAGGTGCTGATGACCTCCTCCAATTCCGCCTACGCCAAGGATCTGTCTGCGGAGAGCACCGGCTATGAGCAGACCGCAGACGATGTTACCGGCCCCTTTAACGTGGGGGTGCTGGCCTATCAGAATCAGGTTCACAACCTAAACAGCAACTATTCCTATGTGATGTTTGTCAACGCCGGGTTCCTCAGCGATTCCACCCTGGGCGGTGACAGCTTCCTCAACAAGGATTATTTCCTCAGCGCACTGAACTTTATGAGTGACGACTCCGAATCCGTGGTCATTGCCTCGAAGGATTTGACCTCCCCCAACCTGGTGGTGCCCGGCTCGGCCAAGACGCTTCTCTACTATGTGCTGATCTTTATCATCCCCGGCGTTTGCCTGATCGGCGGCATCACGGTGTGGGCCAGAAGGAGACATAAGTAATGAAAAGCCTGAAAACCATTATTATTGCAGGCGTTGTTCTTGTGGTCTTTATCATTGCCTCCATTGTGGTAATCAATATTCCCAAGGCCTCAGACAGCACGGAGGAGGAGACCTCCACAGCGGAAACGGCGGCGGAGACGGTCTATGTGATAAACAAGGACTATAGCACCCTAAACCGGTTTACGGTGGTTCCCACAGAGCGGGAGGTGTCGGAGGACACCGCCTACGCCTACGCCTCCGAGGAGCTGGACGTGAAAATCACCCAGACCTCGGACGAAAACGGCACCGTGAGTTTCCTCTATGAGGCCAGCCCGGATCCCGGAAAGTTCGTCTACGACACCTCAAAGTTCCGTTCCATGATGTATACCGTCACCTCCATTTCCGCAGTGAACCTGGTGGAGGAGAATGCCAAGGACTTGTCCGTTTACGGCTTGGATGAGCCCACCGCCACCATCAAGACCTATTATGACGACGGCTCAGAGGTGGATCTGATTATCGGCTCCCAGGCCCCGGTGGACGGGAACTACTACTGCATGACCACGGAGTCCGATACCGTTTATACCATCGGCTCCTATGTGGACTCTCTGCTGGTGCGCCGGCCCATTGAGTACCGGGATATTACCCTGTTCCCGGTCTACACGGAGGACGACATCTACACCAACATCAACTGGGTGCGAACCACCGAGCGGGACGGCACCTGTATTGAAATTCAGCTGGATTCCAGCCAGGAAAACGAGTACAACACTGAGGGCAGCCAGTATGTGATGCTTCAGCCCTATCAGGTTTCCGGCAATGATACGGTGATTAAGTCCAATATTCTGGACGTGGTGGCGACCCTTTCCCTGGGCAGCATCATCATGGACATTGACGAAAGCGAATATGCGGAATACGGCCTGGACAAGCCCGCCAAGCTGGAAATGTCCGACATTGCCGGAAATTCCCTGTCTCTGCTGCTGGGCAACACCTGCCCCAACACCGACTACACCTACTGCATGATCGAGGGAACCGACACCCTGATTACCTGCACCACCTCGGCCCTCCAGTGGATGGGCGGCAGCTACGTCCAGTATATGCTCCGAACCGTTTGGAGCTATAGTGTGGAGCAGCTTCAGTCCGTGGATATTGATATAAACGGCGAGAACTTTGACCTCCAGGTGGAGCACTATGTTAAGCAGAACGCCAACGGCAATGACACCGACGGCGTGACCGGCACCCTGAACGGCCAGGAAATCAGCGAAACCAATGTGAGAAGGCTTTATATCAAGTGCCTGTATTTCCGAATCATTGACAACCTGACCGAGGAGGAGAAGAAGGAATACAAGGACGCAGAGGCCTATGCCACCGTGACCATCCACATGGATGGAGACGAGAGCCACAAGCTGGAGCTGATTCGCATGACCGACAGAAAGTATGCCATGCGGCTGGACGGAGAGCTGGAGTACTACTGCTACAAGAAGAACCTGACCAGCCTGGAAAACGCCCTGAGCTATGTGCTGGGGGGCGATGAGCTGGACTTTAACTTCGACTAAGATTTTCTCAGAAACGCTCCCTCTATAGGAGACAGCGGAACACTGTTTCTTGTGGAGGGGGCGTTTGGATAATATCCATGGCCATGCGGCAGTGCCGCTGACAGAAAGGAGCACTAGGATGAGCATACAGGACACCTTCGTAGAGCTTTATGAGCAGAACATCCACCGGGAGGGAGCGGATAAGTGCCTGGACTACCTGGTCAACAAGTCCGATTTCTTTACGTCTCCGGCCAGCACCCGGTTTCACGGCTCCTACGCCGGCGGACTGGCCCAGCACAGCATCAATGTATATGAGTGCCTGAAGGCCTATCTGGCCCGAGAGCGGGTGCAGGAGCTTTATGGGATGTCCTATTCCCAGGAAACCATTGCCCTGGTGGCACTGCTCCACGATGTGTGCAAGATCGGCTGCTACAAAAGCGGCACCCGAAACGTCAAGGATGAGCATGGGGTTTGGCAGAAGGTGCCGGTGTATACCTTTGACGACCCGCTGCCCTATGGGCACGGGGAGAAGTCGGTTTACATTGTCTCCGGCTTTATGCGCCTGAGCCGGGAGGAGGCCTTTGCCATTCGCTATCACATGGGCTTCTCCGGCCAGGAGGACAAGGGGAGCGTGGGGAAAGCCCTGGAGCTGTTTCCTCTGGCCTTTGCCCTGTCCGTTGCGGATATGGAGGCCACCTATTTCCTGGAAGGAAAATAAATATAGCAGATACGAAGGGGCCCGCTGCGTTTTCGCAGCGGGCCCTTTTGAGAATTTTAACAGAATCAGTCGGTGATGAGGGTCACATGGGAGTCCACCTCGGGCATAGCCGTAATGCTGTCGGAGATCTGGACGTTACCGTTTTTGATCTCCTCCACCAGCTTGTTGTAGTCCTCCAGGGAGTAGTTTTCCAGGCTCCAGGTATCGATGGGCAGGCCCACATAGTCCCCCTCCGTCAGGGACAGACTGGCAATGGTGCCACCTACAGTGTCCCATTTGCCGGTGAAGTAGGCATCCAGCGCCCCATAGGTGGCGGAGAACAAGCCCTTAGTGGCAGAGGTGATAATACAGGGGTCAAGGTGGGACTGGTCTGCGTCAACCCCAATGACCTTCCCCTCATGCTGATTGGCGGCATCCACAACGGAGGCGTAAATGCCGCCGCCGCAGGCGAAAATCACTTCGGTGCCCTCGGCGTACCAGCCCGCCATTTTTTCGGTAATGCCGGAATCGACGCTGAACCGGCCACTGTAGGTGTACTTGAGCTCAACCTCTTGGCCCAGCTCCCGGGCGGCATCATTGATGCCCTGAACATAGCCGTAGCCGTAACGCTGCACCGCAGGAACCTCCATGCCGCCCAGGAAGCCCAATTTGGTGTAGCCCTCCATCACGGCGGCGTAGCCGGCCAGATAACCGGATTGTTCCTCGTGAAACACCATGGAATAGGTATTGGAGGCCAGGGCAGTGCCGCCCAGGGCATCTTCACTTACGTCAACGGTGATAAACTTCACATTGGGATATTTGTCCTGGGTCAGACCGATGGCCTCACCGAACAGGGATCCGGGCAGAACCACCACGGTAGCCCCTTCGTCCACGGCCTGGGCAATGGCTGCTGCCCGAGCATCGGTGGAATCCTCAGAGGGCTTATAGTAGATATTCTCAATGCCGTATTCCTCACTGTAGGCCACAACGGCCTCCCAGCAGGTCTGGAGGAAGGAGTCATCGTCAATATTGCCCATATCCGTGACCAGGGCAATCTTCTCACTGACGGCGGCCTCCGACGGAGTGACGGTGCTGTCGGCAGCCTCGGAGGCGGCAGGGACAGCCGTAGCCGTGGCGGCAGGGGCAGCCGTGGCAGCTGGAGAGACAGCTGTGGAATCGGACGTATCCGTGCTGGTGCTTTCGGAGCCACAGCCTGTCAGGACAGACAGCAGCATGGCAGCGGCCAAAGCCAGGGACAGGATTTTTTTCATCTTGATAACCTCCGTCTGACGGCAATGCCCCCGGCATTGCCTTTGTGTTTCGATGCACAGGGTCGTGCCTCTATTCTGGCATAAGAGACTGTAAAAATCAACCTACAGTTTGGCGTTGTTGAAGAATTTGGGATGCGCATTGCCCCAAGGCCGCCGCTAACCGGTGCCCACAGTAATGACCCTATCCCGTTTATCATAGGTGCTTTTGCCCAGGTAGTTGCTTTCCAGCAGATTCCCGTTTCCGTCATAGATATACTGATAGGCCTCGTAGGTGTAGCCGGTGTAGGGATAGGTGGTTTCCTCCTCATAGCCTGCGGGTTTGGAGCTGTCCTCCCGGTATACGGTGCTATAGGGCTCCGTAGCCAGGCGGGTGCTGGAGAGCTTTACCACATGGTCGTTGGTTTTTGTGCCGTCAATGGAGATGTTCACATAGCCGCCGCTGACCGAGGCGTTGACCCGGATGGGATAATCCGTGTCGTTTCGGAAACAGAAGTCCAGGGAACCCCAGTAGACCGTGGCATCCAGACCGCCGGGTACATAGGTCACAAAGAATGTGTGGCAGGCCCGGGAGGTGATGGTCATTTCCGCATACAGGGCCGCATCGTAGATGGTGGAGGCCACCTGACAAATGCCGCCGCCCAGCTCATCCTTGGACTGGGTTCCCACATAGACCGTGGCCGCCCGATAGCCCTTGGCGGCGGTGCGTTCTCCCACCACATTGTTAAAGGAGAAGGTTTGCCCCGGATTGATCACGGTGCCGTCAATGGCCTCACAGGCCAGCACCAGATTGTGGGTGCGGTTGGCGTTGGAGGTATAGGGAGAGCTGTAGGAGGAAAGCCGATCCCGGAACAGCACCGCCCGCACCTCTGCCGCCGTGAGCTTCGGAGCAATGGGGGTCATGGGAATGCTCAGCTGCTGACCGTAGGTGGCATCCAGAATCTGGGTAATGGCGGCCTCCCAGTCCAGGGTATAGCCGTCCAAGCCCTCCTGCACGTCTCCGGCGTAGTAATATGGCTCCGTGGGGTCGCAGGCCAGCTCATGATAGGCGGGGGTGATGTCGATTTCCGCAGGCTCCACAGCGGTCATGGCAAGGCAGACCTGGCCGTAGCTTTTTTCGGTGACGGCCTCCTGGGCCAGGGCGTAAAGGGCATTTTCGTCCAGGGCCCAGCCCTGGGTGCCCATGGTCAGGTCAATGGCGTGGGTGTCTTGGTTGGCGACAATCACCGGGTCGGCCACGGGAATCTCAAAGCCGGAGGCCGTCTCCAGACACAGAGTGTGTAGGGCATTCTGGTCGATCTCCACCGAGGTATAGTCCATGGTAATGTCGGAGAAATCCATCTCCTCAAAGGCGGCGCACAGGGCATCATAAATGGTCTTGGGGGCAATCTGATGGCCCGGGGTGCCCAGGGTTACGGTCACGGTATGGGTGTTCTCGTCAAAGCTGGCGGTGGAGGCGGTGGGGGCAAGTCGGGTTTCCCGATAGATTTCCACCGCCAGATTTTGAATGTCCTCTGTACTGTAAACCAGGTCGGTTTCCGCTGTGAGCCGGTAGGTGGACTTGGCGGCGGCCTGATAGGCCCGGTACATTCCATAGGCACTGGGGTCGCTCCGGCCATAACTGTAGGCCGCTTGGGCGATTTCCGCTCCGTTCAGGGTGATACCCTCTTGGCGGGGCTGGAAGGTATACTCCCGGTCCGGCAGAATCAGCTTGACCTGGTTGGCGGGGTTCCGCAGGGCCTCCTCCACGGCGGCCTGGGCCTCCTGCTGGGTCATGCCGCCCAGATCCACCCCGGCGCAGTAGACATTGGGGAGGATTCTGTCATAGGAACCGTATGGACGGATCACGATATAGCAGTAGGCCGTTACGGCTCCGGCGGTGATGGCCAGAAGCAGGAATACCGATGCAAGAATCACTGGAAGACGATGCCGCCGGAAAAAGCCGGGCATGTGCTCCGGGGAGACGGGCTGGGCCTCTGGGGATGCCGTATCCGAGGCGGGAGCCGCAGAAAGAATAGGGCCCATCTCAATGGGGGCGGCGGAAACCGGGGATGCGTCCGCCTGGGGCGATGTGGTTGTACTTTCTGGGGCGGTGTTTGCTTCGGATGGGGAAACCTCCCTATCGACCGGGGCAGTGTCTGCCTCTGCCGGGGTGGTTTTCGCCCTTGCCGCCGCCTCCAGGGAGGCCTCCGGTGCAGGACTGGGGGCCGGAGTGACCTCCTGGGGGGCCTCCGGCTGATGCTGCTTGTTCATAGAATACTCCTTTCCGGGAGAGAAAAATCGAAATATGCCTGTATTATACAAAAAAAGCGAAAGAAAAGCAATGAGAATCTGCGGGAGGGGACTGCTGTCAGCATAACACAAAGGGGAGGATTTATGCGAAAATCCGGCGAAAAACAGAGGTTTTCCTTTACATTTCCATGAAAGTACGCTATATTGAGGGCAGTAGTACAACAGCCTGCGACCCAGGCCAGAGAGGAGAAATAAAATGAATTGTCCTAAATGCGGATCCAACGTAGATGATCGTGCGGATTTCTGCCCGGTGTGCGGAACGGCCCTCCATCGCACAACTCCGGCAGGTGGCTATCGGGCACCGATTACCCAGAGGAGCATTCCGGTGGCCATTATTCTGAGCCTTGTCACCTGCGGAATCTATATGCTCTACTGGCTATATCAAATTGTCACCGACCTGAATATGGCCTCCGGGGAGACAGAGGACACCAGCGGCGGTATGGTGCTTCTGCTGGATATTGTCACCTGCGGGATTTACGGGCTTTACTGGTTCTACAAGGCGGGTACCAAGGTCAATAAGCTCCGCCGGATGAACGGCACTCCCCAGGACAGCACCTCCGGGATCCTGTATATGCTGCTGTCTCTGTTTGGGCTGGACATTGTGGCACTGGCGCTGATCCAGGATGAGCTTAATCGGGTCGCAGCGGAATAAGCGGCTTCTCAGGCTGGTGGCCTGGTTGGCGGGGCTTTCCTTGGCCGGAGCGGCCTATGGTTGGGTCGCCAGCCATATAGGCGGCATTCCCTGCCTGTTTCGTCTGGTCACGGGCTTTCAGTGTCCGGGCTGCGGCGTGACCCGGATGTGCCTTCTGCTGCTCCGGGGGGACGTGGCGGGGGCCTTTCGGGCAAATCCGGCGGTGTTCTGTCTGCTGCCTGTTGGGGCGGTGCTGGCAGGCAGCCGGGGGGTGCGGTATGTGAAATACGGAAGGACAGGGCTCCTGCCCTGGGAGAATATCCTGGTGTGGGGGATGATTTTTGTGCTTCTGGTGTTCGGGCTGCTGCGCAATATCCCTTGACAAGCCCCGCCGGCTCTGGTATACTCGAAGGGACTTTTATATGTGAAAAGCGATGAAGAAGAACAGTACATGGCAGATTCCGTGGAAAGAGAGCCCTCGGAACGGTGCAAGAGGGAGACGGCCCGCCGTGGAAATTACACTTTGGAGCTTCCGGCTGAACGGGTTTCTCAGTAGGCCCCCACGGGTGCGCCCGTTATTGCGCAGGAGTTGCTTGACTCCCCAAGGCTGCGGCTGTGAGGCCGTGGCGACCAGAGGTGGTACCGCGTCAATACGCCCTCTGCTCCTTCGGGAGCGGGGGGGCTTTTTATTTTATATTTAAGGAGATGCGCTGTGATGAAACTTTATGAGGAGCTTGTCGCCCGGGGCCTGATTGCCCAGGTGACAAATGAGGATGAGATTCGCACCATGATCAACGAGGGCAAGGCCACCTTCTACATTGGCTTTGACTGCACCGCAGACAGCTTGACGGCGGGACACTTTATGGCCCTGACCCTGATGAAGCGTCTGCAAATGGCGGGGAATAAGCCCATTGCCCTGATCGGCGGTGGCACCACCATGATCGGGGATCCCTCCGGCCGGACGGATATGCGGAAGATGCTCACCAAGGAGGACATTGACCACAACGCCGAGTGCTTCAAGCGGCAGATGGAGCGGTTTATTGACTTTTCCGATGGAAAGGCCATGATGCTCAACAACGCAGACTGGCTGCTGAGCCTGAACTATGTGGAGCTGCTTCGGGAGGTGGGGGCCTGCTTCTCCGTCAACAATATGCTCCGGGCCGAGTGCTATAAGCAGCGCATGGAAAAGGGCCTGTCCTTCCTGGAGTTCAACTATATGATTATGCAGTCCTACGACTTCTACTACCTCTACAAGCACTACGGCTGCAATATGCAGTTCGGCGGCGACGACCAGTGGAGCAATATGCTGGGCG
>CAVJIP010000122.1:0-8154 GCA_963649625.1 Bacteroidaceae bacterium | reverse complement strand
ATCGAGGCTGACTTCTCATCTTTTATTTGGTTCACATCATTTTAGCACATACAATTGCAAAATTTCTTTTTTTCGTGTACAATAGTGCGTTGGAAAAACCATAATGCTAAAGGACTGATCTATCATGACAGTAAAGGAATATTTTGACGGCCTCCGGGGAAAGCGGGTCTGCGTTGTGGGCCTGGGCATCAGCAACCGGCCTCTGGTGAAAATGCTCCTGGAGCGGGGCATTCCCGTGGAGTGCCGGGACAAGACTCCCAGAGAAAAGCTCCTGCCGGAGGTGCTGGAGCTGGAGCGTATGGGAGCAAGGTTGACCCTGGGCGGGGACTATCTGGAAAACATCCAGGCGGACGTGGTGTTTCGGACCCCTGGGCTCAACGCCTTTTGCCCCCAGCTGACGGCACTGCGGGAGAGGGGCACGGTGGTAACATCGGAAATGGAGGCATTTTTCCGGGTGTGCCCCTGCACCATATTCGGCGTGACTGGCTCCGATGGCAAGACCACCACCACTACCCTGATGGCAAGGCTCCTGGAGCTGTCCGGGAAAACCGTCTGGTGCGGCGGCAATATCGGCACGCCCCTTTTGCCCCGGGCGGAGGAAATGGGGCCGGAGGATGTGGCGGTGCTGGAGCTGAGCTCCTTCCAGCTGATGGGCATGACCCAAAGCCCCCATGTGGCGGTGGTCACAAATCTGTCCCCCAATCATCTGGACATCCACAAGGACATGGAGGAATATGTCACCGCAAAGGAAAACATTTACCTCCATCAGGGGACAGAGGACACCCTGGTGTTGAATCTGGACAATGAAATCACAAGGCACTTTGGCCCTAAGGCCAAGGGCCGGGTGCTGTGGTTCTCCCGGAAGGAGAGGCCGGAGCGGGGATATTATCTCCGGAATGACCGGATGATCTGCCGGGTGGAGGGAGAAAAAGAGCAGGAAATCCTTCCGGCGGAGGATATTCTGATTCCCGGGATACACAACATTGAAAACTATATGGCAGCCTTTTGTGCAGTGGACGGCCTGGTGCGCCGGGAGAACATGAGAGCCCTGGCCAAGACCTTCGGCGGTGTGGCTCATCGCATCCAGCTGGTGCGGGAAAAGGACGGAGTAAGGTTCTATGACAGCTCCATTGATTCCTCCCCCAACCGAACCAAAGCCGCCCTGCGGAGCTTCCGGGAAAAGGTGATCATGGTGGCCGGGGGCAAGGACAAGGGCATCGGCTATGACGACCTGGGCCCCGAGCTGCGGGAGCGGGTAAAGCTGCTGGTGCTCACCGGCATGACCGCCGTAAAGATTCGGGCCGCTGCGGAGAAGGTCCCCGGCTATGACGGCACAAACCCGGAGATTCTGGATGTGGCGGAGTTTGACGATGCCATTCGTACCGCCGCCGCCAGAGCCAAGCCGGGGGACGTGGTGCTTCTCTCCCCGGCCAGCACCTCCTTTGACCGGTTCCGGAACTTTGAGGAGCGGGGAAACCGATTCCAGGCAGTGGTGCAGAGCCTGTGACGATAAAATGACCTTCCGCTCAGGCGGTAGAAACGGAGCGCAAAATCATGCTGATTTCAGAGGAAACAAGAGCGTTGGCCAGCCGGGTGGAGGCACGCTGCGCCCCGGTCTTTGAGGAAATAGACCGGGTGGCCCAGCACAACGCAGAGAAAATGCTAACGGCCTTTCAGGAATATCGGGTCAGTGCGGCCCATCTGGTGGGAACCACCGGCTATGGCTATGACGACCTGGGCCGGGACACCCTGGACAAAATCTTCGCCCGGGTCTTTGGGGCGGAGGCCGGTCTGGTGCGAAGCCAGTTTGTCAACGGGACACATACCATTACCTGTGCCCTGATGGGGATTCTGCGGCCCGGTGATATGGTGATTTCTGCCTTTGGGGCCCCATACGATACCCTGCTGGGGGTGATCGGCGTCACCGGAAATGCCCCGGGGAATCTGTTGGAGCTGGGGGTGGAATATCAGGAGGTGCCCATGACAGGGGAGCTGCGGCCAGACATTCCGGGAATCCGGGCGGCGGTGCAGCGGAAAAACGCCAAGCTGCTGATGATTCAGCGCTCCCGGGGCTATTCCGTCCGGGAGGCCCTGACGGTACGGGAGATCGGGGAGATCATCCGGGAGGCAAAGGGGGCAAATCCTGACATTCTGGTGTTTGTGGACAACTGCTACGGAGAGTTCGTAGAGGAGACGGAGCCTACGGAGGAAGGGGCGGACATTATGGCCGGAAGTCTCATTAAAAACCCCGGCGGCGGCATTGCCCCAACCGGCGGCTATATTGTGGGCCGGAGCGACCTGGTGGAGGCGGCGGCCATGCGGCTGACCTGCCCGGGCATTGGCCGGGAGTGCGGGTGCAGCCAGGACGTAAACCGGCTGCTCTATCAGGGCTTTTTCCTGGCCCCCCATGTGACGGCCCAGGCCCTGAAAACCGCCGTATTCTGCGCAGCGGCCATGGAGGGGGAAGGCTATAAAACCTCCCCCACCCTGGATTCCCGCCGGGGAGACATTGTGCAGACCGTGGAATTTGGCAGGCCCGAGCTGCTGCGGGCCTTTTGCCGGGGCGTTCAGATGGGGGCCCCGGTGGATTCCTATGTGACCCCGGAGCCCTGGGATATGCCCGGGTATGCGGATCAGGTGATTATGGCGGCGGGGGCCTTTGTTCAGGGAGCCTCCATCGAGCTCAGTGCAGACGGCCCCATGCGCCCGCCCTATATGGCCTATCTCCAGGGGGGCATCACCTACGAATCCGGCAGACTGGGGATTCTCCTGGCCATGGAGCAGCTGAGAAGGGCGGGTGTCTGATGGGACTGTTTCAGCGGAAGGGCAAGGCTCCGGGATGCGCCGGGGTGATCGTGGCGGCAGGCTCCAGCCGGAGAATGGGCGGAATCGACAAGATCCTTTGGGAGCTGAATGGGGCGTCGGTGCTGCGGCGCACGGCGGAGGTGTTCCAAAACACTCCGTGTATTCAGGAAATCGTGGTAGTGGTTCGGCAGGAGCAGACAGAAACCGCAGAGGCCATGCTCCGGGATTTGGATAAGCTGCGGCGGGTGGTTCCCGGCGGAGAGAGCCGGGTGGAATCGGTGCGCCTTGGGCTCCAGGCGGTGAGCCGGGATATAGAGCTGGTGGCGGTGCAGGACGGAGCTCGGCCTCTTGTGACCGGTGAAATCATCACCCGGACGGTGGAGCGGGCGGCGGTGTGTCATGCGGCGGCTCCGGCGGTGCCGATCAAGGACACGGTGAAGGTGGTAGGGGACAACGACAGAGTGATCTCCACCCCGGATCGGGCTGCCCTCCGGGCGGTGCAGACCCCTCAGGTGTTCCAGCGGGATCTTCTGTTGGCGGCCTGGGAGGCGGCCCGGCGGGAGGGGAAGGAATATACCGACGACTGCGCCGCCATGGAGGCCTTTGGGGTGCCGGTATATCTCACCCAGGGCAGCGAGGAAAACCTGAAGCTCACCACGCCGTTGGATTTGCATCTGGCGGAGTACATTCTATCCGGGAGGGAAAAGTCATGAGAATCGGACACGGCTATGATGTACACCGGCTCCGGGAGGGCCGGAGGCTGGTTTTGGGAGGAGTGGAGATTCCCTGGAGCCTGGGGCTGGAGGGCCATTCCGATGCGGACGTGCTGACCCATGCGGTGATGGACGCACTGCTGGGGGCCGCCTGTCTGGGGGACATTGGCCGGCACTTTTCTGACCAGGACGACCAATATCTCAACATCAGCAGCCTGGTGCTGCTTCGGGAGGTTTGCCGGATGGTCAGGGAGAAGGGCTATAAAATCGGCAATCTGGACGCAACGATGATTGCCCAAAGGCCAAAGCTCTCCCCCTACTTGGCGGAAATGGGGGAGAAGCTGGCGGAGGTGATGGAAATTACGCCGGGGCAAATCAATCTCAAGGCCACCACCGAGGAAGGTCTGGGTTTCACCGGCAGGGGAGAGGGAATTGCGGCCCACTGTGTTTGTCTGCTGGAATAAGGACACAAATGGCTAAAACCGACATATCATGCTCATGGGAGGAATTTCTATGAGCATGATTTTTTTCACCTATCGGGCCCAGACACAGGCCCGCCAGGGTGCTTCCATACTCAAAGGGGCGGGAATCCGGGCAAGGCTGGGGCGTACTCCTACCTTTTTGGCGGGAAACGGCTGCGGCTATGGGCTGTGGGTTTCGGAGGAGCGGGGCCATAGAGCGGCAACGGAGCTGCGAAGGGGAGGCAGCCCCTTTGAGCGGAGCTATCGGGTAGAGGGGAATCGGGCCCGGGAGGTGGTATTTTGATTTATCTGGACAATGGGGCCACGTCTCTGCCCAAGCCGGAGGCGGTGATTCGGGCCATGGCCTGGGCGGCGGGACATCTGGCCTCGCCGGGCCGGGGCAGCGGAGAGGCGGGAGAGCAGGCGGCAGAGCTGCTCTATGACCTGCGGCTGACGGCGGGAGAGCTGTTTCACTGTCCGGCCCAGCAGGTGATTTTGACCACCTCCGCCACCCACGGGCTGAACATTGCCATCAAATCTCTGGTGGAGCCGGGACAGCGGGCGGTGGTGTCTGGGATGGAGCATAACGGGGTGATGCGGCCCCTAAAGGCTCTGGGAGCGGAGATTCAGGTGGCCCGGGGCGGGCTGTTCCGGGAAGAAATGCTGCTGGAGGAGTTTGACCGGCTGCTGACCCGGGAAACAAGGGCCTGTATTGTGACCCATGTGTCCAATGTGTTCGGGTGGGTGCTGCCGGTGGAGAAGGTGGCGGAGCTGTGCCGGAGCCGTAATATTCCCCTGGTGGTGGATGCGTCCCAGTCCGCCGGGGCCTTGGAGGTCAATATGGAGGCTCTGGGGGCGGCCTTTGTTGCCATGCCGGGACACAAGGGCCTGCTGGGGCCGCAGGGTACGGGGCTGCTGCTGTGCGGAGAGCCCACCAAAACCATCCTGGAGGGCGGCACAGGCAGCCTGTCCCGGCAGCTGGAAATGCCGGAATTTCTGCCTGACCGGCTGGAGGCGGGAACCCAGAATATTCCCGGGGCGGCAGGGCTTCTGGCGGGAATCCGATATGTCCGGGCCATGGGCCTGGGGGAGATTCTGGCCCGGGAGCGGTATCTTCGGGGAATCCTGGAGGCCCGTCTGGCCAGGCTCCCGGGGCTGCGGGTGTTTTCCGGAAAAAACCAGACCGGAACCCTGTCTTTGGTGGCGGAGGGGCGGGACTGTATGCTGTTGGCGGGACGGCTGGCCCAGGCGGGAATTGCCCTGCGGGCGGGGCTTCACTGTGCCCCTCTGGCCCATGAGACGGCGGGAACCCTGGAAACCGGCACCCTTCGGGTCAGCCTGGGGCCCCACAACCGGGAATCGGACATTCGGGTGTTTACCCGGGAGCTGGCCCGGGCCATGGAGGAATTTTGAAAAAATTCATATACCGCCCTTGCCATTTCCCCATGGGTTTTGTATAATAGACTGGATATGTAAACCTGCGTAATCCGCAACCGAAACGGAGATGCAAGACGTGAACGCACTGGAACTGATATGGAGCAATATCCGCAGGCTCATTACCATTATCAATTTTCCTACGGATATTCTGGATATACTCATTGTCGCCTTTCTCATTTACAAGATTCTCAACCTGTCTCGCTCCAAAAGTGCGGCTCAGATTATCAAGGTCATCGTATTTCTCCTGGTGCTTACCTATGTATCCGGAGAGCTGGGCCTTAATGCCCTGAACTACATTGTCAGCAAGGTCATCGAGGTGGGCCTGATCGCCCTGGTGGTGGTGTTCCAGCCGGAGCTGCGGCGCACCATGGAGCGTCTGGGGAGCAGCTCCCTGCGGGGAATACTGATGCCCAAGGCCCCGGTGGGGGATTCTGCCCGCACCGTGGAGCAGACGGTGGCCGCCTGCCGCACCATGTCCCGGCAGAAGGTGGGGGCCTTGATCGTCTTTGAGCGGAGAAACAATCTGGATGAATACTTTAAGACGGGAACGGTGGTGGATGCCGCCGTGTCGGCGGAGTTGCTGAAAAATATCTTTTTCCCCAAGGCGGCCCTCCATGACGGTGCGGTGGTGATTCGCAATGACCGCATTGCGGCGGCAGGCTGTGTGCTGCCCCTGACGGAAAACCCGAATCTGAGCCGTGACCTGGGAACCCGGCACCGGGCCGCCATTGGCATTACCGAGCATTCCGATGCGGTGGTGGTGGTGGTCTCGGAGGAAAACGGCGTGATTTCCTTTGTTTCCGGGGGAAACCTGAAGCGGTATCTCACCCCGGAGACCCTTACGGCGGCCTTGAAGGACGTGCTGGTGGAGGAGGAACGGCTGCCGGTACACCATCGGGTGCTGCGGCGGATGAAGCAACCAAAGAAAGGGAAAGATGAGAGCGGTCATGAGGAAAAATAAAATTGTTTCGATTCTGCTTTCCCTGGTGATTTCCGTATGTCTTTGGATCTATGTGGTCAGCACCGTGACCCCGGACGACAGCCAGTGGATTACCAGTATTCCCGTGACCTTTGTCAATGAGGACGGGCTGTTTTCCGACCGAAACCTGGTGCTCAGCGAGGGACGGGACGCCACGGTTGATTTGAAGCTCTACGGCAAGCGGCAGGATCTGCTCAAGCTCAACAGCTCGAATATTACCGTCACGGCGGATTTAAGCCAGGTCACAGGCTCCGGCCCCTGGCGGCTTCCCTATGAGATCGAATTTCCGGAAACGGTCAGCAGCAGCGAGATCAAGGTGGAAAACCGTTCCAGCTATTATATTGACATTGACGTGGATAAACTGGCCACCAAGGAGGTGGAGGTTCGGGCCCTGTTTAAGGGAGACGTGGCCGAGGGCTACACCCAGGAGGCCATTGAGCTGGAATACGACTCCATTCAGGTCAGCGGCCCCAGAGAGCTGGTGGATTCCGTGGCCTGGGCCCAGGTGCTGCTGGAGCGCACCAACGTAAGCAAAAGCGTGTCGGACACCCTGACCTTTACCCTGCTGGACGGGGAGGGAAATGTGGTGGAGTCGGATGAGCTGAAATGTACCGTGAACAACACCACCGTGGACAAAATTGGTGTGTTTATGCCGGTGTATATGGTCAAGGAGGTTCCCCTGCGGGTGGACTTTATTGAGGGCGGCGGCGCTACGGTGGATCATGCGGTGTGGGACATCTCTCCCAGCACCGTGACCATCAAGGGCGACCCGGAGGTGCTTTCCGGGCTGAACTCCATCACCCTGGGCACCGTTGACCTGTCCGGCATTCAGAGCACCTATAAAAAAGAATTTGAGGTGGTGATTGCCGACGGCCTGACCAATATGACGGACACCACGGCCACCGTCTCCGTGGAGCTGAAAAACCTGAAAACCAAGACCTTCCGGGTCACAAATATTTCCGTTACCAATAAGCCGGAGGGCCTCCAGGCCCAGGTGGGGACGCTGTCCCTCCAGGTGCAGATTCGGGGCCCGGCGGAAACTGTGGATGCGCTGACGGCCAGCAATGTCCGGGCCGTGGCCGACCTGTCCGGGCTCAACGGCACAGGCCAGTTTACGGTGAATACGGACATCTATGTGGATGGGGTTTCTGATGTGGGGGCCATGGGCAGCTACAGCGTCCTTGTGACCCTGTCGGAGGCCTCTACGGAGACGGCGGTGGAGGTCACAAGCTCCCCGGCGGTCACATCCACTGCAGCGGAGACCACAACGGCCACGGAGGAGGACACCGGCTCATGAGGCAGACGGTGACGGTGCTTTCCGTCCGGGAGGGCTGGGCCCAGGTGGCCTATGACCGGCCAACGGCCTGCCACGGAGATTGCAGCCACTGCGCCGGAGGCTGCGGCACCATGGCCGCCAAGGAGCAGGTGGTGGTGACGGCGGAGGACCCCTTGGGGACACGGCCCGGAGATCGGGTGGTGATCGAGGCGGCCACCGGTGCGGTGTTTTCCGCAATCCTGCTGGTGTACGCCCTGCCGGTGGTGCTGTTCTTTCTGGGCTACTTTGCCGCCGATGGGGCAGGCAGGTCAGGAGCCCTGTGGGGGGTAGTCGGCTTCTTTCTGGGGCTGCTGGCGGCGGTGCTGGTGAGCCGGAGGAAAACCCGGCGTGGGAAGGAAATCCGCTTTCGTATTGTGGGCTATGAAAGTCAATCGTGAAAAGACTAGGGGCTGTCTCAAAATGCGAATTGCAAGAAAATAGCCC
>CAVJIP010000121.1:0-15563 GCA_963649625.1 Bacteroidaceae bacterium | reverse complement strand
AAAACTTGAAATACATACAGTATTCCTGCGTTTCCCCAACAAATTTGTGGTGCAAAATGACACGCCAAATTTCCTCGTTGAATTATGCGGTATTGCCATAGAATACGAAAGGAAAAGAGGTAAATCTATGAACGGTATGTACGGAATAAAAAAAATCAGCGAGGGCGGAGCGTCCCGCCTGCTGAATCAAACCACCTGGCTCATTGAGCGGACGGTACGGTTTTCCGAGCTGACCATCACTCCCAATGCGGTGCTGATTGCGCCGGAGGGGAAAACGGTGACGCTGGTGGTCAACGGGGTCAGCCAGGATATTCTGCCCGGCACCTATTATGGAGACGTGGTGCTGAACGTGGCGGAGGTCTATCACATGGAGCCCCATTCCCTGATGCGCATGAGCAATATCTCCCGGGACTTTTCCGCAGCCCTGGTGGTGGACGAAAAGGGTGCCCAGGTGCGGATCCCAGAGGTGTTTCAGGGCGGCACCGTGGATGACCGGGGGGTACAGGGAACCTATTTGGCCACCACAGCCCAGTCCTTTAACGGCATTGTGCTCCACGGCAATGCGGATTATACCGTCCGTGACAGCCAGTTTGCCTTTGAGGGCTTTTCGGACAACGACTTTCTGGGGGTCGGTGCGGCCATTACCGCCATCGACCATGCAAAGCTCCAGGTGGAACACTGCAAATTCTACTTTGCCGGCGTGACCCGCTGTGCCATTCATGTGGGTGGCCGCAGCGATGTGGTGGTACGGGACAGCGAGATCATCAACTGGAGCCCGGATTCCGATTGGGTGGGGGATTTCAGCTGGCAGCTGGCCCTGCTGGGAACCTGCCGTCTGGTGCAGCTCTGCGATGGGGCAAAAGTCACCTACGACCACTGTCGAATGCTCACCAACGGTTGGGGTATCTGCTCCATTGACGGCACAGATGCTCCCGTGACCCTTCATATCAAGGACTGCGACCTTCAGCTCACCGGCCCCCGCTCCCACGGCTACGGTGCCTTCTGCATCGGCGGAAACACCGTAATTCTGGAGGATTCCCGGGTAGAGGTCAACGGCTATCCCATGCTGGTCCAGGGGAAAAATCGTCTGGGCCGTCCGATCATTCGCCGCTCCGCCCTGATGGGCCGGCGGTTCGGGGCCATGGTGTTCCGGGATACCAACAGTATTTTTGAAATTGAGGATTCCACCTTCCAGACTGGGAAATCCTCCCTGGTGGTCAAGGGCTCTGCCACCGTAATTCAAGTGAAGAACAGCAAGTTCCAGCCCGGAAACGGTGTCATTCTCCAGATGATGGACAACGATGAGTGCGGCATGACCTCTAAAAACTTTGTAATTCCCGTGGGTGAGCTGGATGCCCCCATTCCGGGGCGGAATCTGTTTGCGGCCACAGAGGAGGACGATGTAATCCTGACCCTTTCGGACATGAGGGCAGAGGGTGATTTCTTCAACTCCACCACCAATCTCCACCCGGAGGATCGCTCCCGGATCGGTGGCCGAGGCACCTTCCACGACACCATGGCGGGACTGCCAGACTTTGGCGGTCCCGGTGGCCCTGGCGGTTCCGGTGGTCCCGGAGGTCCTGGCGGTCCCGGCGCACCTGGCGGCCCTGGTACACTTCCGCCCAAGCCCGTCAACAAGGATCTCAGCGGCCCCAGAAATCTGGGTCTGAACCTGAAAAACGCACAGGTTACGGGTATTATCAGTGCGGCCCATCAGTTCTACCGGGACGGCCTCAAGGAAATCACCCCGGAGAACCGCATTGAGCTCAGCAACATCACCCAAAAGGCCGCCCCGGCGGTGAATAACGGCGTAATCCTCACCCTGGACGGCCAGAGCACCTGGACGGTAACGGGGGCCAGCTACCTGACCGCCCTGACCCTGGAGCCGGGTGCGGTAGTACAGGCCCCCCAGGGTCAGCGTCTGACAGCCACTCTGAACGGCCAGCCCCTGGAGCTGCGGCCCGGCAGCTATCAGGGCAGCATCCTGCTGACCCCCGAGGCATAATCGTAAACCCGCTGACAGGACGCTCCCGTCAATCAGGCGGTGGAAACATAAAATCACGGCTGGCAGCCTCAGCCTAAACTATGTCCCCCTTCATGCCCCAGCGGGCGGTAACGGTGAAACCGTTACCACCCGCTGTTGGGTGTTTTATGGGGTTATAGCATTATTTCGTTGAAAGCTGCGATTTTATGCAAGAACCTAGCCCGCTTCGCCGTTCCTGGAGGGAAGAACCACCGTTGCCCGGCCCGCTTCAAAGATGTCGCCCTCATAGGTTTTGCACCACCAGGTCAGCTCTACGCAATAGCCCACGTCCGGCTGGTAGTATTTATCCGTAATATAGGCGTTGTTGATGCACAGGTCGCCCATCAGGGCATGGGCCGTAATCTTGGTGTCCTTCAGGAAGGGCACGTTCTCCAGGAAATTGGGCGTTCTGGGGGAATCCGGCACCTGCTCCTTGGGCACGCCGGGGTTCTCAAACATGATGCCCCAGCTAAACCGGCGCAGAACGCCCCGGTCACCCATCCAGTCAAACAGGGTTTTATACATAAATGCGGCGGGCATATAGTTCCCGATGGTTTTACGCCGGGGGAGCTTTCCGTCAGCCTCCAGCTGGGGATAGTCCTCCTGGGTGTACCAGATGCCGTTTTCCGGGCAGCGGCGCATGGAAGCGAAGGTTTCCGGATCAAGCATTTTGTCCTTGGTGGTGCGCCAGTCGATGGTGGGATCCTCCGGCATATCCGGCGGGCCAAAGTCCTCCTCCGGGCCTCCCGGCCCTCCGGGGCCACCCGCTCCGGGCATATGATCCGGGTCCTGTCCCGGGTCGCCGCCGGGAAGGGGCTTGTCGTGCTTGGGCATTCCCCGCTGCATGGCGGCCGTGGTAAAGGGGCCTTCAATGGTTTCGGGAATCATTGTCCCTACCTGTACGTCCTCCCAATAGAGGGGCTCCGGGCCACGGCGAACCTCTTTTTTCCACCGGGCCGTAATGTCCGCCCAGTCCTCGTCGGTGTACACATGGGCAGGTCTTGTCCACCAGTCCCCGCTCTCCCAAACGCCGGGGGTGTGATAATCCGGGTTGTCCCAGTTATAGAGGGGGGAGGGATCCTTTTCCGGGTCGGCGTAATTTTTCAGGCTTTCCTTGATGCTGCTGTGGCCGGAGGCCACCAGCTCTCCCCGCTGATTGAGGATTCGTCCCTCGGCGTAAATCTCCAGCGTCCGATACTGGCTGCCGGCCTCCGGGGTGATGTCCCGCACCTGGCGCTTGTCGATGACGCAGTACATAATGTCGCCGGGATATACCGGGCGGTAAAGCTCAAAATGATGATTCAGGCCGCTGGCCAGCAGAAACTGGAATAGCTCCGGGGGCGCACCAATATAGAAGGCCGCATCCGGCATGGCGGCCAGAGGAAAGGCCAGCTTTCCCTTGTAGCCCAGGGAACGAGCATACTCATCATCGGAATACAAAGGATTATGTAAATCAAATTTCCGGGCATCCTTTCCCGTCTCCACAGGGCTGACCCGGCGGCCTCCCCGGAAGCCGGGCGTTTTCCCTCGGACCACTTCCTTCCTGTCGATTCGCTCCTTGGTGATCTCTCCCCGGGCGGCAATTCCTTCGTTGATGGACAGGTAGCCTTCCAGGGCGGCCCGATCCTTCTCCGAATACTGTCCGGGGTAGTAGGTGATAAATTCGCTCATAGCTCCTCCTTATCTGGCCAGGTAGCGGTCATAGGCCGCCTGTACGATCTCCGTTGCCTCGTCTACGCCCATGCCCTCCAGCACCGACACAAAGTTATCCCAATCCTTTTCCACGCTGAGGCTGCCGTTGATAAACTGGAGAACGTGCTCCAGGCAATAGGTCTGGGCATCTGCGCAGATAATGCCGTACTGGGTGGACTCATCGCTGGTCATGCTCAGGGAGGTCATGGTGATGGTGGAAAAGCTCTCGCTGGGGGCATCGCCGCTCCAAACCTCAATGGCCGCCAGGCCATGCTCCGACACCCCTTGCAGCTCCTTCTCCGGATCCATAATGCAGCAGGTATTAAAGGAATACAGGTTTTTCATGGAACGTTCGGAATAGTTCGGGTCGTTGAGAATCAAATCCGTATATTCCGGGGTGCCCTCAGGGGACAGGGTATAGCTTTCTCCCTCAACCCCATAGGTGGCCAGCATGGAGCCGGTTTCCGTATACCAGAAGTCGCACCACTTACAGGCCAGCTCCGGGTTTCCCTCGGTCACGGAGAACACGCCGTCGGAAACTCTGCTCCCGGGCGTGTTGCCCGCAGGAATGTCGGCGCTGATGCGGGGATTTACTACCCCCTCCAAACGATAGTCCGGGTCGTAGTCCTGGCCCACCGGCTCAAACTCCGAGTACAGGCCCGCACCCAGAACCACCAGTCCTGTGTCCCCGGTGGACATCATCGCCTGATATTCCCCATTCATAAACATCCAGTCGCCGTTTGTGGCAAAGTCCTTGGAGATGAGTCCCTCCTCGTACCAGCGGTGCATCATGGTGAGATACTCCCGGAAGGAGTCCTGGGTGGCACTGAAAAAGACCTTTCCATCCTTCTGGGCAAACAGGGTCACATTGTCTCCTGCGACATTGTAGGCAAATTCATACCCCATGGTAATGGAGCTGAGGGTTCCGCAGGAGGGCAGATACAGGGGATATTCCGGGTCATAAGCGGATTTGAACGCCAGCAGCACCTGCTCAAAATCCTCATAGGTCACAGGCGCATCCAGCCCCAGCTTGTCCAGCCAGTCGCCCCGAATCGTCAATCCCGTGGCACTGTAGGGAGTGGAGCCGTAGATGCTGTAGAACGCACCGATTGCGCCGGAATCGGCGGTAGCCGCCCGCCGCACATCCTCGTCTGAGGCCAAAATGCTTTCATAGCAGGGGGTCAAGTCCATGTACTCCGTCAGGTCTACAATGATGTCGTTTTCGATGGCGCTGTCCACACCGCCGGTGTAGAGCTTGACAAAGTTATAGATCAGGTCTGTATAATCTCCCCCAGCCACCATCAGATTGAAGGTCTCCGACTCTGAGGCACTGGAAACCTCCACATACTCCATGTTCACCCCGGTAAGCTCCTGGGCCTTTTGCAGCACCGGGGAGTCGTAGTTGGACTGGATCGGGTCAAAGTCCATAAAGTTCAGCCGAATCCACATACTCAGGCTTTCGCCATCGCTGATGGGCAGCGGAACCTCTCGAATCAGCGCAGCAGGCTCCGCCTCCACGCTGGCCTCCGCCTGCTCGGCGATCACTGACGCTTCGGTTTCCTGGGCCTTGGGCTGCGCCGTGGATTCCGGCTGTGCCACAGTGCTTGTGGAAGCCTCCTCCGTTTGGCTGCTGTCTGAACCTCCACCGCAGGCGGTCAGGGTCAGGAGCATAGAAAGGGCCAGAAGGAGACAGGATAATCGTTTCATTTTAATTCCTCCATTCTTTCAAATTCGATTCTCCAAAGTACCGCTCCCGGTGCCGCCATACCTTTTTCCCCTATGGTTTCCCTTGACCGGGAAACAGGCTCAGATTGGCGACACCCGACAGCTTCACCTGGAGCTATCCTTATTATAAGGATACCCCAGCTCACCTCCCTTTTGCAACGCTCTTTTTCTGCCCTAAATAACCATCAAAATCAGACAATGGGGCCGCCGTTTCCTTCCAAGTCTGTAGGTGCCGATTCGATATTTTGACGTTTTTTACAAGTATCTTCGTAGCATTTGTGCAAAATGCGCCTTGCTGCGCCCAGGGCTGTTTGATAAAATCACTTTATGAAGGAAATTACCACTCCGCCTGGAAGGGAGCTTTTGATGAAAAATTCTATGGTATACACCGCTCCATATCCCTCTCCTCTGGGGCCCATCACCCTGGCCTGCAATGAGGAGGCGGTCATTGGTCTGTGGTTCAACGGCCAACGGCATTTCGGAAATATTCTGCCGACGGGCGCCCAGGAGAAGAATCACCCACTGCTGGAGGAATCGGCTCGTTGGCTGGACATTTATTTTTCCGGTCAGAAACCGGATTTTCTTCCGCCTCTGCAATATGGCTCCACAGCCTTTCGCAGGCTGGTTTGTGACATGATGCTGACCATTCCCTACGGCCAAACCATGACCTATGGGGAAATCGCCGTCAGAGCCGCCCAGAAGCTGGGAATCCAAAAAATGTCCGCCCAGGCAGTGGGTGGAGCGGTGGGGCATAACCCCATTTCCCTGATGATTCCCTGCCACCGGGTGGTGGGAACAAACGGCAGCCTCACCGGCTACGGCGGCGGCATGGCCCGCAAGGTAGAGCTGCTGGAGCTGGAGCGGGTGGACATGACCGGGCTTTTTGTTCCCAAGCATGGTTGTAACAGGATAAGACAAAAGCCAGCTCCTCTCTGCCCCTAGGGCCGGGAGGAGCCGCTTTTTATCCTTGGCATTCCTTCTCCGGCGGCCTCCACCTGTATCATGGTTTTTATGACAAAGTGGTCGGGATTTCCTTCGGTCAGCTCATCCAAGAGGTATTCCTCATAGGCGTTTCCCACCACCTCCATGCCCTTTTCCGCAATAAAGGTCAGTAGTTCCCTGTAGCTTTCGCCGGTGTTTTTTCCGTCCCCATGGACATAGCCCACGGCGTATTTGCCCTTGGGAATCACCGAATTGGCCCCAACCTGGCCCCGAAGGGGAAAGCACATACGGGAGATAAGCTCCGTCCGGCCTGCCAGAATGTTTTCCCTGGTTTTCATCTGTCCCCCGGAGAAAATCAGCGGCAGCCCCAGTGCCTCGCATTTGGAGTAGAAGTCTATCACCCTGTCGTCCGCAATGTCCTGCCAGGTGCAGTCGATTCTCTCCCCCAGATACAGGGGAATATCCTCCCTTTGCTCTACAATGGAAAGAAGCGGCACCCTTCCCTCCAAAACCGCCTTTCCCAAAGTGATCTGCTCCATGCGCAGACCCATCATTTCCTTTCGCATATTGAGCTTTCGCAGCTTTTCCTCTGCCAGTCTTTTCTGCTTTTCCAGCACCTGAATGGCGGTTTCCGGGGAAATTCGGTCAACGATCCGCTTAATCTCCTTCAGGGGAACCCCCATTTCCGTCAGTATGGTAATCAGGCTAAGGAGATTGACCTGGCTTCGGGAATAGACACGGTATTTATTCTCCAGGGTCTTGACCGGCCGAAACAGGCCGATTCGGTCATAGTATATCAGGGTCTGCCTGCTGACCCCCATGAGCTTTGCAAATTCAGAAATGGTAAAAAATTTCTCAGAAATCATGCTTCTTTCCTCTTGACTGTATAGTTGCTATATAGTTTATGATACACCGGAAGGAACATCTTTGTCAAGAAAAAGGAGGCAGTCTTTTTTATGAAGTTGATTTTACGGTTTCTAAAGCCCCATTGGAAGCTGTGCGTTTTTACGGCCCTGTTGATGGCCATGGATATGGTGGGGATGATGCTGATTCCCACCTATGCCGCCGAAATGCTGAACAAGGGCTCCTCGGGAGCCGCAGGCTTTCAGGCTCTTCTGGATACCGGCACAAAAATGCTCATTGCCTCGGTGATCGCTGGAATCGCCGCAATCATCGGAGGCTATGTATGCGCCAGACTGGCGGCCAAGGTGGGAGCGGATCTCCGTGAGGCCATATATGAAAAATCTCTCCAGCTGTCGGTTTTTGACTTTCAGACCTTCGGCACCGCATCCATGACCACCCGGATGGTATCCAATGTGTCCACCATTCAGCTGGCGGTGGTGAGCCTGTTTCAAATGCTGCTGCCGGTGCCGGTGATTTTTGTCATGGCCCTTCTTCTGACCTTTATAAAGGATTGGCTGGTGGGGGTCGTACTGCTGGGGGTGCTGGGGCTGATTGTCGGGATTGCCTATTTTATTATGAGAAGCGCATCTCCCCTGTTCCGGCAGCTCCAAAAGCTGCTGGACAAAATGAGCACCGTACTGCTGGAAAACATCACCGGCGTGCGGGTGGTACATGCCTTCAACAAGGAGGAGCAGGAAACCCAGCGGCTAAACCAGGCCTTCCGGGCCTATAAGACCACCTCGGTTCGGGTCAACCGGCTTTTTGCCGGCCTGGACGGACTGACGAATCTTGCCATCAATCTTTTTGTGGTGCTGGTGTACTGGCTCAGCGGAGGCCGTATTGTCTCCGGGGTATTTGGGATAGGAGACATTACGGCCATTGTGGAATACGCCATTATGGCCCTGTTCGGTGTGCTGATGGCGCAATTTGTGATTCTTGAGCTGCCCCGTGCCCTGGAATGCGCAAACCGCATTGGGGAGATTCTCTCCTATGCGCCCCAAATTCGGGACAACATCCGGCAGGAGGTTTCCCTTCCCAACCGGGAAAATGTTCTGTCCTTTGACCAGGTGTCCTTTCGGTATGCGGATTCCGATGAATACACCCTGCAGGGTCTTTCCTTCCTCTGCAAAAGGGGGCAGACCACGGCGATTATCGGGGGCACCGGCAGTGGCAAATCCACCGTTGCCTCCCTGATGCTTCGGCTTAACGATGTCACCCAGGGGGCGATTTCCCTTTGCGGCGTGGATGTCCGGCAGATGCCTCAGAGCCAGCTCCGGGACAATGTGTCCTATGTGCAGCAGCGGGCCTGGCTGTTTTCCGGCACCATCGCCGAAAACCTTCGTTACGGCAAAAAGGACGCCACCCAGGAGGAGCTTTGGCAGGCCCTGGAGATTGCCCAGGCCGGAGACTTTGTCCGGGCCCTGCCCCAGGGGCTGGATTCCTTTGTGGCCCAAGGGGGAACGAACTTTTCCGGGGGCCAGCGGCAGCGGCTGTCCATTGCCCGGGCCATTGTAAAGGATCCCCAGCTCTATATTTTTGACGACAGCTTTTCCGCCCTGGATTTCAAAACCGAGGGGGCCCTGCGCAGGGCGCTGCTTCGGGAAAAGGGGGACAAGGCCATGGTGATTATTGCCCAGCGAATCAGCTCCATCCAGCACGCCGACCAAATCATTGTGCTCCACGATGGCAGGCCCGTAGGCATTGGCCGGCATGAGGTGCTGTTGGAGGGCTGCAAAATATACCGGGAGATATACGACTCCCAGACAAAGGAGGCAGAGAACGCATGAATATGGAAACAGATTCCATTCTGGAGCAGGACGCACCGGCCCACGCCATGAAAACCGCCCTGCGGCTCTTTGGCCAGCTGAAAAATCAGCGGCTGCGGCTGATTGTGGTGATTCTCTCGGTCATTCTTACGACTGCCCTGAATATTCTTACCCCCTACTACAGTGCGGGTGTGATGGATTCCCTGATTGCCGCCGTCAAGGAGGCCCTGGCGGCGGGAGGCTCCTTCTCCCTCTCTTGGGAACCGCTGGGCCGGGAGCTGGTGGTGATTACGGTCATGTACGCCCTGATGGCCGCTGTCTACTTTTTTCAGTCCTTCCTGATGGCCAGCGTAGCCGAAAAGCTGATTCTGACCCTTCGGGAGCAGATCAGCCAAAAAATTCACCGGCTGCCCCTGAAATTCTTCGACGGAAACAAGCCAGGGGAAATTCTTTCCTGCGTCACCAGCGACCTGGACAAGATTTCCGAGACGCTGCAAACGGGGCTTCTCCGCTTTATCACCTCCATTGGCACCATTATCGGCTCCTTTGTCTTTATGTTTTATTTTAGCCCCCTGCTTACCCTGATTTTCATCGGCTTTGCGGCCATTAGCTTTGTGATTACCAAGCTGGTGGCAGACAAAAACCTTGCCCTGGCCTCAGACCGCCAGGAAAAGGTCGCCCTGCTCACCGGGCTGACGGAGGAATATTACACCGGCAGAAACGTAATCAAGGCCTATAACAATGAGGAAAGCAGCGTCCGGGCCATGAACCAGGCCATTGAAGCGGTGGCGGTGGCCAATGAAAAAACCGACTTTCTCACCAACAGCGTCAACCCCAGCATCCGCTTTTTGTCCAGACTGGCCCAGGCGGTTATCCTGCTGATTGGCTGTCACCGCATGGCCCAGGGTCTGATGACCTTTGGCACCGTCCAGGCCTATTTCCAGTACATGGGTATGTGCTCTGAGCCCTTGACCCAGGCGGCCTATATGATAAACTCTCTGCAATCGGCCTTCGCCTCCGCAGAGCGAACCTTTGGGTTTTTGGACGATGCCGAGGAGGTAAGGGACACGGAGCATCCTGTGGCTCTGGACCGGGCCAAGGGCGTTGTGGCCTTTGAAAACGTCAGCTTTGGCTATTCTCCTGACCGGCTCCTGATGAAAAATATCAGCTTTACTGCCAGCCAGGGAGAGAAAATCGCCATTGTGGGGGCCACCGGCGCAGGGAAAACCACCCTGATCAACCTGCTGATGCGGTTTTATGAGGTGGACAACGGCAGAATCACCGTGGACGGCATCCCTACCACCCAGTTGACCCGGCAAACCCTGCGCAGTAACTTCGGCATGGTGCTACAGGACACCTGGCTCTTTCACGGAACCATTGCCGAAAACATTGCCTACGGCAAGGAAAACGCCACCCGGGAGGAAATCCAGGCGGCGGCAAAAATGGCCAAAATTCACTATTTTATCACCACCATGCCCCAGGGCTATGACACCATGCTGGACGATGATGCCGCAAACATTTCGGTAGGCCAGCGACAGCTTCTGACCATTGCCCGGGTGTTCCTTTGCAACCCTCCCATTCTGATTCTGGATGAGGCCACCTCCAGCGTGGACACCCGCACCGAGGTGGAAATCGGCAAGGCCATGAAGGGGCTTATGCAGGGACGCACCAGCTTTGTGATTGCCCACAGACTCTCCACCATCCGGGATGCGGACAGGATTTTGTTTATGGAGCGGGGCAATATCATTGAGCAGGGCAGCCACCGGGAGCTGCTGGCCAAGGGCGGGGCCTATGCGGCCCTGTACAACAGCCAGTTCCAGTAATTGCCCCATACCCGGACACAAAGCCGCTCCCTTGCCCTTGGCAAGGGAGCGGCTTTACGGTATGACGGCTTAGGCCTCCTGCCAGTTATGGTAGACGTTCTGCACGTCGTCATCGTCCTCCATGGCATCCAGCATTTTCTGCATATTCTTAATGTCCTCTTCCTTTTCCAGGGTCTGATAATTCTGGGGAACCATCTCCACCTGGGCGGAGGCAAAGGTATATTTATCCTGGAGGGCCGCACTGACGGCGTTAAAGTCATCGGGATCGGTGTAGACCACATAGACCTCGTCGTCCTTCTGGAAATCCGCCGCACCGGCATCCAGAGCATCCATCATGACCTGATCCTCGTCCAGCTCCCCATCCTCGTCCTCAATGACGATAACGCCCTTTTTGTCAAAGCTCCAGCTGACACAGCCGGAGGCCCCCAGGTTGCCGCCAAACTTGTCAAAGTAGTGGCGCATATTGGAGGCGGTGCGGTTACGGCTGTCGGTCATGGTGTCCACGATCACTGCCACGCCGCTGGGGCCATAACCCTCATAGGTGATGGACTCGTAGTTGTCGGCGTTGCCGGAGCCCAGGGCCTTGTCAATGGTGCGCTTGATGTTGTCATTGGGCATATTTGCCGCCTTGGCCTTGACCACCACCGCAGCCAGGCGGGAGTTGTTGGCGGGGTCGCCGCTGCCGCCCTCCTTTACCGCCACGATGATTTCCCGGGCGATTTTGGTAAATGCGGCAGACCGCTTCGCATCGGCAGCACCCTTGGTTTTCTGGATGTTATGCCACTTGGAGTGTCCTGACATTACTATTCAATCCCTTCATGAGAATAATCTATCAATAACCTTTTGATTTTATCACATTTTCGTTCCCTTCACAAGGGGGTACTTTGGAAAAACGCTGCTTCTACACAAAAAACTCCTCCGGCTGAAACTGCTCCGCCGTGACCCGGACACTCACCCCGGGCAGAGCCTCCCGGAGCTTCCCGGCCAGCTTCTCCACAATGGGATGCTCCGTGGGAAAATGTCCTGCATCAATCAGGCTGACCCCGCAGCCCAGGGCATCGAGAAAATAGTTATACTTTACGTCCCCGGTCAGGAAGGTATCACAGCCGGCGGCCACCGCAGCCTCCAAATATTCCCCGCAGGAGCCGCAGCCTGTGGCAATCCGCTGAACCGGTCTGCCTCCGTCGCAGTACCGCAGCCCCTTGGCCTTCAGGCGGGCTTTGGCCAGTGCTAGAAAATCCGGCAGAGGCATAGGCTTCTCCAGGGTGCAGATATGTCCGATTCGCCCCTCTGCCAGATGGCACTCTGCACGGAGGCCAAGGGTCTCTACCAGGGTATCGTCCACCCCGTCCTCCGCCTCGTCCAGATTGGTGTGCATACAGATGGCGGCGATTCCCTGCTCCAGCAGGGTCATGGCCCTTTCCTGCTGATAGGCCCGATCCGTCACATGCTTGTGAGTGTCCCAAATCACCGGGTGGTGGGAGACGATCAGCTCTGCCCCCCAGTCCGCCGCCTCCCGGATCACCGGCATGGTAATGTCCAGGGCCACCAGAATTTTTGTCACCGGGGCCCGGCCCCGGCCCACCAGATGCCCCACGTTATCCCAGGGCTCCTTCCCCGCCTCTGGGGCAATGGCCCAGAGCAGGTCTAACACATCATTGACACAGGTCATAATCTCGCCTCCATATCCGCCAGTTCCGCCAGCGCAGTCTCATAGTATTGAAGGGCTGCCGGGTCGGCCTTTTTCGCCCGGTGCAGCCCCCGGACGGACTGCTCTACCCCGGCCCGAACTCTCGCCAGGTAGTCCGGAAGCAGCGGTTCCCCGCCGGACAGCAGTGCTGGGGAGATAAACTGCTGGCCCGGCGACAGCTCCTCCTGTTCGCCGAAGAAAACCTCCATGGCGGTATACAGGAATTTTCCGTCCCGGGACAGCTTCTCCCGGCGGATGGAAAAGCCCTGCCGGCTGAGCCACCGGCGCAGGTCGTTTCCCGCCGACTGGGGCTGCAGAATCAGCTGATAGTCCCCGGAGCGTACCTGGGGTGCAGCGGAGAGAATGGAAATCATATTGTCGCCTCCCATGCCCGCACAGATCACCGTCTGAATCTCCTCCAGGGGCAGATTCTGCAACCCATCGGAAAGGCAAAACACAATATTCTCCCTGACCCCTTCCTTGGCCGCACTGCGCCGTGCCGCCATCAGGGGCTGCTCCCGGAGATCTGAGGCGTACACCTTGGGGCAGATCCCCTTTTCCAGCAAATACAGGGCCAGATAGCCGTGATCCGTCCCCACATCCGCCGCTACGCTGCCCCGATGCACCAAATCGGCGCAGGACAGCAGTCTGCTGCTGAGTTTCATAGCTCCTCCCGAAAACGGAACACGCCAGCCGAATCCCTCCGGCCGGCGCTTGTGTCTTATTCTGCGGCCTCTCCCAGAAATGCGTTCAGGGCACCGAGAAACTCGTCCGCATCCACCCCATGAACCATACAGGCCTCCTCCACCGTCTCACCCCGGGAGGAGGGGCAGCCCAGGCAGTGCATACCGATGGACAGGAACATAGGCGCAGCCTCGGGGGCCACATCCAGAATCGTACCAATGATGGTGTCTTTGGTGATTTTAACCATGATAAACCTCCAGAATTTTTGTTGATCCTCGGAATTATTATATCCCATCTTCTCCTGTTTTGCAACAGCAAATCCAGGGAAAGAAAAGGAGCCGCCAGTGTGAACTGACGGTTCCCATTTTCCTGAAAATCAGCCCTTGAGGGCAGCCGCCACCTCGGCAGCCAGGTCGGAAACCACCTTTTCAATGCCCTCGCCGGTGGCAAAGCGGGTAAAGGCCTTGACGGTGATTTTGCCGCCCAGTCCCTTTGCCACGGCAGCCACATGCTGCTCCACGGAGATGCCCTTCTCCTTGACGAACTCCATCTGCATGAGGCAGTTCTCCTCGTAGTACTTGCCCAACTTGCCCAGGACGATCTTCTCCTTGACCTGCTGGGGCTTGGAGGCCATCTTGGGGTCGTTGTCCATCTGGGCCAGCTGAATCTCCTTCTCCTTGTCCAGGGTCTCCTGGGACACATCGGCCTTGTCCAGGAACGCAGGATTCATGGCGCAGATCTGCATTGCCACGTCCTTGCCCAGCTCGGTGACGGCCTCGGGGGCAATACCCTCTACCTCCATGTTCACCAGCACAGCCACCTTGCCGCCGGCATGAACATAGCCCACGTTCACGCCGGTGGCGTACCGGGTGAAGCGGCGAATTTGCAGGTTCTCGCCGATGGCAAGGATTTTATCGTTGGTCACATCGGTGACGGTACGGTCGGTGCCGGGATAAGCCATTGCCTTGAGAGCCTCCACGTCAGTGGGATCCTTCTCGGCAATCACCGTGGCAACGTCCTTGACGAAGCTCTGGAACACCTCGTTCTTTGCCACAAAGTCGGTCTGGGAGTTGACCTCAACGATCACGCCCACTCCATCGGGGGTCACCAGCGCATAGGAAACGCCCTCAGCGGCCACCTTGCTGGCCTTCTTCTGAGCGGCTGCCATGCCCTTCTCCCGAAGGTACTCCACCGCCTTGTCCATATCACCATCGGAAGCGGCAAGGGCCTTCTTGCAGTCCATCATGCCGACACCGGTCATCTCGCGGAGCTTTTTCACATCACTTGCGGAAAATGCCATGATTCTAACCTCCTATATCCAAATCCGAAATTATTCTGCAGCGGGAGCCTCGGGAGCCTCCGGGGCCTCGGGGGCCTCAGTGGGAGCCTCCTGAACATCCTCGCCCTGCTTGCCCTCCTGCACGGCGTTTGCCATGGTGGCGGAGATCAGCCGAATGGCACGGATGGCATCATCATTGCCGGGGATTACATAGTCGATCTCGTCCGGGTCGCAGTTGGTGTCCACAATGGCCACAATGGGAATGTGCAGCTTGCGGGCCTCCGCAATGGCGTTGCGCTCCTTGCGGGGATCCACGATAAACAGAGCGCCGGGGAGCTTCTTCATGTTCTTCACACCGCCCAGGTACTTCTCCAGCTTCTCGATCTCCAAGTTCAGCTTTGCCACTTCCTTCTTAGGCAGCATGGCAAAGGTGCCGTCCTCCTGCATGGTGTGGAGCTGATTCAGACGCTCCACCCGAGTCCGCATGGTCTTGAAGTTGGTGAGCATACCGCCCAGCCAGCGGGCGTTCACATAGTACATCCCGACCCGCTCGGCCTCCTCCTTGATGGCGTCCTGGGCCTGCTTCTTGGTGCCCACGAACAGAAGGGTCTCCCCATTGGCGGCCAGGTCACGGACAAAGCTATAGGCCTCCTCCAGCTTCTTCACGGTCTTCTGGAGATCAATGATATAGATACCATTTCTCTCGGTGTAGATGTAGGAAGCCATCTTGGGGTTCCATCTTCTGGTCTGATGGCCAAAGTGAACGCCGGCCTCCAGTAGCTGCTTCATAGATACGACTGCCATTTGATTGTTCCTCCTTTAAGTTATCCCGCCACCCCAATCATCTCCCCGCCAAGCCGTCTCCGGCACCATGGCGGGAATCCTTGGGTGTGTGTGGTCGCCTGCATTTTTGCAGAGCCTTTAGATTATACTACATTTTTTCCCGGAATGCAAGGGAAAATTCATGTTTTTTGCTTTGTGTGTCTGTGATGTAAATAGATATGACCCAATCAAGGTGAAACAATCTCAATGTGGT
>CAVJIP010000120.1:0-4376 GCA_963649625.1 Bacteroidaceae bacterium | reverse complement strand
TACCAGCACCACCAGGAAATAGGGCTGCTCAAAGTGCAGATCAAACATATGGAGCGTCCGCTCCAGGGCCTTGGTGTCGATAAAGTGCCCCCGCAGGAGCTTTTCCACCATCAGCTCCTGGGCCTGATAGGTGCGGTGCCGGTATTTCCGCTCCAGCTCCTGATAGGAGTCCTTTTGCTGATCCATGGCCATGCTGGGCTCCGCCATTCGAGGGGGCGGAGATTCCGGCCCCAGGGCCGGGTGAGATACGCCCCGCTCCGCAGGTGCGGAAAACAGGGACTCAAAACGTCCTACATTCTGTGCCATATGGCTACCTCCTGGCCGGAGGCTCTGTTGTCTCCGGCGAAAACCTACAAAATGTGTTGTCTCCATTATAGCATATTGTGGGGAAAAGTAAAGAAGAAGTTCACATCGTGACGCTTGAGGCCACAGATTGTTTTTCCCTCTTTTCATTCGGCGAAAGCTGTTGTACAATATATCCCATAAAGTATGAGAAAGGTGATTCCCATGAAGCTGCTGCTGCATATCTGTTGTGCCCCTTGCAGTAATATGTGCATTGAGACCCTGCGGTTGGAGGGCATTGAGCCTCAGGGCTTCTGGTATAACCCCAATATCCATCCCTTTACGGAGTACCGCTCCCGGCGAAACTGTCTCCGGGAATATGCCAAGACCATCGGCCTGACCCTCCATGAGCAGAATGACTACGGCCTGCGGCCCTTTGTCCGGGAGGTGGCCGGAGACATTGACGGGCGGTGCGTCAAGTGCTATGAAATGCGCCTGGGCCGCACGGCCCAATATGCCGCAGAGCAGGGCTTTGACGGCTTTACCTCCTCCTTGTTTATCAGCCCCTATCAGAAGCATGATCTCATGCGCCAGGTGGCCCGGCAGGCGGCGGATCGGTTCGGGGTGAAGTTTTTTTACCGGGACTTCCGGCCCTACTTTCAGGAGGGCCAGGAGCGGGCCAGAGCTATGGGCTTTTATATGCAGAAATACTGCGGCTGCGTGTTCTCCGAGGAGGAGCGGTACCTAAAGGCCAACAAGATTCTCCGATAAGCTCCATATTGCCACCCCAGCGGGAAAATTGACCAATGCGCATGGGCACTTTCTGTGCTATAATAAGAGAAGTTTATTCTTTAGGAGGCGCAGTATTATGAAGGACGCAATGATCGTCATCGCCAAGTTCAACCAGCTTCAAAATCTCAAGCTCCTGAAGCTGCTGGATCAGATCACCGATGCCCAGCGGAAGCAGGACGTGGGCACCAACTATACCTTCGGCTCCATTCACGGGGCCTTGGATCGGATGGCAGGAACCCTGGCCATGAGCCTGAATATGCTCTCTGACGAGGGCCCGGGAGGCCCCGGCGGCCCCGGCGGCCCGGGAGGCCCCGGTGGTCCTGGCGGTCCTGGCGGCCCCGGCGGGCCTGGTGGCCCGGGAGGCCCCGGTGGTCCTGGCGGCCCGGGAGGCCCTGGTGGCCCGGGAGGCCCCGGTATGGGCGAACCCAAATATGACATAGAGGACTATGAGACCCTGAAAAAGAAGATCATCGAGACGGACGCAGGCTATGTGGCAGGCTTTGAGGCCATTTCCGAGGAAAAGTGCGTTTCCGGCGGGGGCGTGCCCCTGTATGACATGGTCATGAAGGGAATGTTTATCGCAAACTTTGTCCGGGGCGCTGTGTGCCAGGCCCTCAAGGCGGAGTTTGGAATAGAGAGCGACCTGATTTCCGGAGCTCTGCTGTCCTAAACCAAAGAATCTATTTACGGAGGAATCCATCTATGCTTGCAGCCCTGTCTCAGGGAACCCTACAGCGGCTCCCTCAATATCTTATTATGCTCAAATCCGAGCTTCACGGAGGTCATACCGCCGTGACGGCCGACAGCATCGGAGAGGTGGTGCGTGTCAGTCCCAGCCAGGTGCGCCATGATCTTACGGCCTGCGGCCTGAACCGGGCACCGGGAGAGAGCTATGACGTGGCTGACCTGACCCGACTGATCGAGCACACCCTGGGCTATGACGACATCTCCAATGCGGTGATCGTTGGAGCCGGGCAGCTGGGCCGGGCACTGCTGAGCTATCAGGGCTACTCGGACTATGGGGTGGACGTGATCGCCGCCTTTGATGCGGACGAGTCTCTGGTGGGCCGGGAGATCGGCGGCAAGCCGGTGCTCTCGGTAAAGCGGATGAGCAGTCTGTGCCGGAGAATGAAGGTACATATCGGTATTATTACCGTTCCGGCCACCCACGCCCAGGAGGCCTGTGACCGGCTGCTGGAGGGGGGCATCCAAGCCATCTGGAATTTCGCCCCGGTGCATTTGAAGGTTCCCGACAACATTATCGTGAAAAATGAGATCATCGCCGTCTCCCTGGGAGAGCTGTCCCGACAGCTCCAGGAAAAGCGGAAGGAGCAGGGATGATTCCACCTATGCGGGCAGGCATTTTCGTCTGCCCGCATGGTGTTTCCCCACGTTGACGGAGAGAATTTTTTGTGGTATACTCACCCCAAATGAAACGTCAGAAAGGCAGATCACCATGAGCATTGTTCGAGATATGTCCCTCCAGGCTCACGGCCGGATGAAAATTCAGTGGGTGCAGGACTTTATGCCGGCCCTGGGCACCATCCGGCAGCGGTTTGAGGCGGAAAAGCCCTTTTTGGGCAAGAAAATCGCCATGTCCATCCACATGGAGGCCAAGACGGCCTACCTGGCCCTGGTGCTGAAGGCGGCGGGGGCGGAGGTCTACGCCACAGGCTGCAACCCGCTGTCCACCCAGGACGATGTGGCAGCGGGGCTGGCCTCTCTGGGAGTCCATGTGTTTGCCTGGCACGGCGCCACCCCGGAGGAGTACAAGGCCCACCTGACGGAGACGCTTTCCTGCCGTCCCGATCTGTTTATCGACGACGGGGGCGACCTGATGGAGCTGCTCTGCGGGGAATGCCGGGAGCTGGCCGATCACGTTCTGGGGGGCTGCGAGGAGACCACCACCGGGGTTCACCGGCTCCGGGCCAGAGCCAAGGCCGGGGCACTGCCCTTTCCTATGATGAACGTGAACGATGCCAAGTGCAAGCACTATTACGACAATAAGTACGGCACCGGCCAAAGCGTGTGGGATGCCATTATGCACACCACCAATCTGCTGGTGGCAGGACGGACTGTGGTGGTGGCCGGGTACGGCTACTGCGGCAGGGGCATTGCCCTGCGGGCCAAGGGCATGGGTGCCACGGTGATCGTCACGGAGATCGACCCCATCAAGGCCCTGGAGGCCACCATGGACGGCTATCAGGTGATGGATATGGACTCCGCCGCCCCTCTGGGAGACATCTTTGTCACCGCCACCGGCTGCCGGGACGTTATCACCGGGCGGCATTTTGCGGTGATGAAAAACAACGCCTTTCTCAGCAACGCCGGACACTTTAACGTGGAGGTCAATGAGGCGGAGCTGCGGGAGATGGCCCAGAGGGTGTATCCTCGCCGGGATGAGATCCTGGGCTACGAGCTGCCGGACGGGCGCACCCTGAACCTGCTGGCAGAGGGACGGCTGGTAAACCTGGCCTCCGGCAACGGGCATCCGGCGGAGATCATGGACATGAGCTTTGCCATTCAGTCCATGAGCCTGAAATATCTCATGGAGCATCGCCGGGAGATGGAGGCGGCGCTTTATGAGGTGCCCCAGGAGATCGACGACCTGGTGTCCCGTATCAAGCTGGAGGCCATGGGCCTGAAGGTGGACACCCTGACCCCGGAGCAGGTGGAGTACCTAAACGGCTGGGAGGTGTAGTCCGGGGGAAGGAACGGCAGTATAGACGGAAGGGAGGAGGCCCTCATGAAGGATATGCCGGGACAGCTCAAGCGAGTACCGGGACAGATCAAGCGAATGTTCCAGCGGGTGGTCATGGTGGCCATCAGCCTTCTGGTGCAGCTGATCTTCTTTGTGCTGATGATATGGAAGTTCAAGGACAGCAGCCAGACCTTTTACCTGTGTCTGTTGCTGCTGAGCCTGGGAGCCACCCTGTTTATTATCAGCAAAAACACCAATCCTGCCTATAAAATCGCATGGCTGGTGCCGATTCTGTCCTTCCCGGTGTTCGGGGGACTGTTCTATCTGATGCTGGGCGGCAACCGGCTCTCCCGGCATCAGCGGGAGAAAATGAGCCAGATCGAGCAAACCATGCGTCGGCATCTGCCCCAGAACCCGGAGCTTACGGAGCAGCTGGAGCAGGAAAACCCCCAGGCGGCGGTGCAGTCGGCCTACATTCGGAATGTGGTGGGCTGCCCGGTGTATCACAATACGGAAACTCGGTATTTCCCACTGGGGGATACGGCCTACCCGGTGATGCTGGAGGAGCTGAAAAAGGCGGAGAAGTATATTTTCCTGGAGT
>CAVJIP010000119.1:0-2295 GCA_963649625.1 Bacteroidaceae bacterium | reverse complement strand
TAGCAGGGCTGCGTAAAAACCAAAGCCCCTGAATGTAAAAACTGCGTAAAAATTTCCGGGAGCGGATTCCGGATCCTCTCTTGTTTTCATAATATTTCAAATTATATCTTCTGTATTTCCGGCCACACTATGGATGGTCGAAAGGCCAGAGAAAAACGAAGGAGATGTAATACCATGAAGTCTAACAACAACGCAGTTGTGCCCGAGGCACGGGAAGCCCTGGACAAATTCAAAATGGAGGCCGCCTCTGAGGTTGGCGTCAACCTGAAGGAGGGCTATAACGGCAACCTGACTTCCCGTGAGGCGGGCAGTGTCGGCGGCCAGATGGTCAAGAAAATGATTGAGGCCTACGAGCGCGGCATGAAGTAAGCATACCCCGAAAACCGGCGAAAAACAGGCACTGGCCTATTTTTCGCCGGTTTTGTCTATTTGTCCAGCCTTTTCCTGTGCCATGCAATCGCCCGGCGGAGGGATTTGTTACCGATTTGTTGTTGAAAATCCTACTATGGGCAACTATAATCGGAGCCGTAGACCAGGGCAAGCTGGAGGCTGTCTCGTAAGGAGGCGGCCTCCTTGGCTCCAATCACACTGCCCGGGAATCACATATCATCGCAAAGGGAGATCGCAAAATGATAGGGCTTGGAACGATCATCAACGGGGCCAGTATTGTAGCCGGTGGGTGTGTGGGCCGTTTTGCCGGAAGGTTTTTCCGGGAGGCCCAGCAGCAGTCGCTGAACATGGCCTGCGGCATCAGCGTCCTGTTTATCGGCATCGCCGGTGCCATGGAGGGAATGCTCAGCATCAGCGGCACGGAGCTTGCCAGCGGGCAATCTATGCTGGTGGTGTTGTGTCTGGCCCTGGGGACGATGATCGGGGAGCTGATAGGCGTTGAACGGGGGTTTGAATGCTTTGGCGAATGGCTCAAGGGGAAAACCGGCAGCAGCGGGGATCAGGGCTTTGTGAACGCCTTTGTCACGGCCTCCCTTACCGTTTCCATTGGAGCCATGGCCATTGTGGGGGCCATCCAGGACGGCCTGCTGGGGGACTACTCCACCCTGGCGGTCAAGTCGGTGCTGGACGCCATTATCATTGCGGTGATGACCTCCTCCATGGGCAAGGGAGCAATTTTCTCCGCCATTCCGGTGCTGGTGTTTGAGGGCTGCATGACCCTGCTGGCCAGGCTGGTTTCGCCCATTATGACCACTCTGGCTGTTTCCTATTTGTCCATGATCGGGTCGGTTTTGATTTTCTGCATTGGGGTAAACCTGATTTGGGGCAAAAAGCTGAATGTTGCGAATATGCTTCCGGCGATGCTGCTGGCAATTGCAGCGGCCTATCTGCCCTGGAGCTTTTTAGGAGGATGAAGCAATGTATACTTATCAAATAAGGCCCATCACTCCGGCGGACGACCCGAAAATAGCCAGGATTATCCGGGATAATTTAGAGCGGTTTCATCTGGACATTCCCGGCACGGCATATTTTGACAAGGAGCTTGACCGACTGAGCGAATATTACACAACGGGAAAAAGAAGGTATTTTGTGGTAGTCCGGGAGGACAATATGGTGCTGGGCGGCGTTGGGGTCGCCGAATTTGATGGGCTGGCGGACTGTGCGGAGCTTCAAAAGCTCTATCTGTCGGAGGAAGCCAAGGGCTATGGCCTGGGGAAAAAGCTCATGGCCACGGCGGAGGAGTTTGCCCGAGAGGCCGGTTACCGGCGGCTGTATCTGGAAACCCACTCCAATTTGGAGACGGCAATCGGGCTGTATGAAAAACTGGGTTTCCGCCAAATCCCTAAGCCGGAGGGGGTGCTTCACAGCACTATGAACCGATTCTACCTGAAGGAATACCCGTTGGACTGATATGAATAATTTATGAATGTTGCAGGAATCCCTTTACTTTTTGCGGGGAATGCGGTAAGATAGGGGAGAAGTCAAAGGGAAATGGGGGCAGCATCGATGGAAGATCAGACCATTAAATTCCATGTTACAGAGGATTCCAACCGGGAAATGAAACGTATTCTCACGTCGGTGTACTGTTCACTCAGTGAGAAGGGCTATGATCCCATCAACCAGATTGTGGGCTACCTGTTAAGCGAGGATCCAACCTACATTACCAACTATAACGGGGCCCGGACTGAGATCACCAAGGTGGATCGGGATGAGCTGATGCAGGAGCTGGTGCGGAACTACCTGTTTGACTGACATTCGGGAAAATGGACGCCCTGGTTTCAGGGCGTCTTTTTTGGTGTGGATGCGGAAAAATGACAATTTGATATGTAATCTTCGGGCGTACTC
>CAVJIP010000118.1:487-3634 GCA_963649625.1 Bacteroidaceae bacterium | reverse complement strand
CTCTGCATCCATGCAAAAGCTTTGCGCCGGCGGCTCCGCCATCCGGGCAATGTTTGAAGAGGGCAACCGTCTGGCCGCCCTGTACGGAAAAGAAAATGTCTATGACTACTCTCTGGGAAACCCCTATTTCCCCGCGCCGGAGCAGGTCAACCAGAGCATCCATGAAATTCTCAACACCGAGGAAAGCACCAAGATCCACGGCTATATGCCCAATGCCGGCTTTCCCCAGGTGCGCGCCGCAGTGGCGGAGCATCTCAACCGCCGCTTCGGCACCGACTACACCGGGGAGAACATCATCATGACCTCCGGCGCCGCCGGTGGCCTGAACAGTGCGCTGCGCTGCCTGCTCGATCCCGGGGACGAGGTGCTGGTTTTTGCCCCGTATTTTCTGGAATACCGGAACTATACCGAAAATTTCGGCGGGATACTCAAGGCCATCCCCACCACGCCGGGCAGCTTTCTGCCCGACCCGGAGGCGCTGCGCGCCGCCATCGGCCCCAAGACCCGGGTGCTGCTGCTCAACAACCCCAACAACCCCACCGGCGTGATCTACCCGGCGGAGCTGCTGCGCAAGCTGGGCAAGGTGCTGGAGGAAAAAAGCGCTCAGTTCGGCGCACCCATCTACCTGATCAGCGACGAACCCTACCGGGAGCTGGCCTACGACGGTACGCCGGTGCCCTGGGTGCCGGATCTTTACGCCAACACCATCGTGGGCTATTCCTGGAGCAAAAGCCTTTCCCTGCCGGGAGAGCGCATCGGTTATCTGGTCATTCCCTCCCAACTGGAGGACTTTGAAAATGTGCTCCAGGGCTGCACCATTGCCGGCCGGGTGCTGGGCTTTGTCAACGCCCCCTCTCTGATGCAGCTGGCAGTTGCCCGCTGCCTGGACGCCCAGTCCGACATCGCCGCCTATGACGGCAACCGCAAGCTGCTGTACCGCATCGTCACCGAGGCGGGCTTTACCTGCGTGTATCCCTCCGGCGCTTTCTACCTCTGGGTGCAGGCGCCCAACGGCGATGACGCCGCCTTTGCCGAGCAGGCGAAGAAATACAATCTTCTCCTGGTTCCCGGCAGCAGCTTTGCCGGTCCCGGCTATGTCCGCCTGGCCTATTGCGTCTCGCCGGATATGATCCGCCGCAGCGCCGCAGCGTTCCAAAAGCTGGCCAAGGACTGCGGCCTGCAGAAGTAAAGTCAAAAACCCGAAAGAAGGAACATTCACTTATGGAAGAAAAAAGAAAAGTCATTCTCTCCGGCATTCAGCCCAGCGGCGAACTGACCCTTGGCTCCTACCTGGGCGCGATCAAGAACTGGGTCTCTCTGGCCGATACCTATGACTGCTACTATATGCTGGCGGATCTCCACTCCATCACGGTGCGGCAGGATCCCGCCCAGTTGCGCAAGCGCACCATGACCCAGATCGCCGCCTACATCGCCGCCGGTCTGGATCCGGAAAAGAACACCATTTTTGTCCAGAGCCATGTGCCTCAGCACGCGGAGCTGGGCTGGATCCTCGACTGCTTTACCATGTTCGGCGAGCTGTCCCGCATGACCCAGTTCAAGGACAAATCCGCCAAAAACGCGGACAACATCAACGCCGGGCTTTTCACCTATCCCGCGCTGATGGCAGCGGATATCCTGCTGTACCAGGCCGACCTGGTGCCCGTTGGCGGCGACCAGAAGCAGCATGTGGAGCTGTGCCGGGATGTTGCCACCCGCTTTAACAATCTCTATGGCGAGACCTTTACCATTCCGGAGCCGTATATCCCCAAGGCCGGGGCGCGGATCATGTCCCTGACCAGCCCGGAAAACAAAATGTCTAAGTCCGACAAGGATCCCGGTGGCTGCGTGTATGTACTGGACAAGCCCGAGGATATTCTGCGTAAGTTCAAAAAGGCCGTCACCGACAGCGACACCACCGCCTGCGTCCATTATGACCCGGCGGCAAAGCCCGGCGTGGCCAACCTGATGACCATTTACAGCATCGCCGCCGGCAAAAGCCTGGAGGCCGTGGAGCAGGAGTTCGACGGCCTGGGCTACGGCGCCTTCAAGCCCCGCGTGGGCGAAGCCGTTGTGGAAATGCTCCGCCCCATCCGGGAGGAGACCGAACGCCTGCTGGCGGACAAGGCCTACCTGGAAAGCATTTACCGCGCCGGCGCGGAAAAGGCCTCCCACACCGCCTGGCGCACCCTGCGTAAGGTACACAAAAAACTGGGCTTTATCGCCAGATAAACATTAGGAGAATCATTATGATAGGAACTCCTCATCTTTGGATGCAGCTGCTGATCACGCTGGGTATCGCCTTTGTTATCAGCTTTGCTGCCACCCCGATCGTAAAACTCTTTGCCCAGAAGGTGGGCGCTATGGATGTCCCCGGCGAGGCACGCCGGGTGCATGACCACCCCATCCCCCGCATGGGCGGTCTGGCCATCTTCCTCGGCTTTATTATTGCGGTCATTTTGTTTGCCGACATTGACCGCCAGGTACAGGGCATTTTGCTTGGCGCGGTACTGATCGTTGTCATCGGCGCCATTGACGATGTGGTCTCCCTGAATGCCTGGGTCAAGTTTGGCTTCCAGTTCCTGGCCGCGTTTATCGCCGTGTACCACGGCGTTGTCATCGAGGCCTTTACCAGTCCCTTCCTGTTCAGCGGCGATCAGTATCTGTTCCTGAACTGGCTGCGGATCCCCATCACCGTGATCTGGATCGTAGGCATCACCAACTCCGTGAACCTGATCGACGGGCTGGACGGCCTTGCCTGCGGCGTTTCCACCATCAGCTCCGTTACCATGCTGGTGGTTGCCATGGCCGTGTCCGAGGGCAATGTCGCCGTGATCCTGGCCGCGCTGGTGGGCGGCTGTATCGGCTTCATCCCCTATAACCTCAACCCCGCCAAGATTTTCATGGGCGACACCGGCGCACTGCTGCTGGGCTATGTGCTTTCCACCATGTCCGTGCTGGGCCTGTTCAAGTTCTATGCCGTTGTCACCTTTGCCGTGCCGCTGCTGGCGCTGGCCGTCCCCCTGGTGGACACGCTGTTTGCCTTCTGCCGCCGGCTGCTCCACGGCCAAAGCCCCATGCACCCGGATCGCGGCCATTTCCACCACCGGCTGATCGACATGGGTCTGAGCCAGAAGCAGGCCGTTGCCG
>CAVJIP010000118.1:0-433 GCA_963649625.1 Bacteroidaceae bacterium | reverse complement strand
CGTGCTCTATGCCGCCAGCGCCATTCTGGGTCTGACCGCCGTGGTGATCGCCACCGACACGCCGTTTAAGTTCCTGCTTTTGCTGGTTGCGTTCTGCATCGCCGTGATCGTGGGCATCTCCCTGAACCGCGCCATCCGCGCCCAGCGTCTGCACCAGGCGGAAAAACACATGGAGCAGGCCGCCCGGGCGGAAGCGGAGGCCAAGGAGGAAACAAAGGATGCGTAAACTCCGTGTTATGACCGTGTTTGGCACCCGCCCGGAGGCCATCAAAATGGCGCCGCTGGTGCTGGAGCTGCGCCGCCACCCGGAAATCGAGTGTCTGGTCTGCCTGACCGCCCAGCACCGGGAAATGCTGGACAGCGTAATGGACTGCTTCGGGCTGGAAGCAGACTACGACCTGGACATCATGGAGCCGGGACAGACCCTTTACAC
>CAVJIP010000117.1:0-17271 GCA_963649625.1 Bacteroidaceae bacterium | reverse complement strand
GCGCGAGTGGTGGAATTGGTAGACTCGCTAGATTCAGGTTCTAGTGTCCATTACGGACGTGCGGGTTCAAGTCCCGCCTCGCGCACCATCCCCGTGAGATTGCAGGATCTCATGGGGATTTTTGATTGTACAACCCTCCGGAGTGGTTTCCCCGGTGACTGACCGATAGATTTTCCTTGTCCTGCCCTCCAGACGCCTTAGGACTTCGGTTCTGAGGCGTTTTCTGCAGGGCCACCCATTGGAGATTTGATGCTATGACCTATTCCCGGAAAACCGTCCGCTTGGGAGCCCTTGTCTCCTTCGTGCTTTTGGCGGTGCTGACCCCGCAATATGATAAATTCCAAGCCCTAAAGGAGTGGAAAAACCTTTGGTATTTTCTCTCTCTGGGGGCGGCCCTGCTGGTCTGGCCCGGCATTGCCCTGGGCTGGGAACGGCCCAAATGGCTTCGGGGGATTTGCATGGGGGTCTTCTTCCTGCTGATTCCCATGGGGATGATGGTGGTGGTGGAGCGGCTCAACGGCAACTTTATCACCGGCTTTCTCTCCGGGGATGAGGACATTTTGGCCAATTATGTGGTGTATCTGCTACTGTATCTGCTGGTGTTTACCCTCAGCGGCAGCTTCCGCATCAGTATAATGACCGTCAGTCCGGCACTGCTCCTTTTTGGAGTGGCCAATATGTATGTAAAGGAGTTCAAGGGCAGCCCCCTGGTGCCCATGGACTTTAAGAGCGTCACCACTGCCGCCAATGTGGCCGGAGGCTATACCTATGAAATCGGCTATGAGATTCTCTTTGGTATTGCGGTGACGGCGGCCATTATGGCCCTGGCCTCCAGAATAAAAATGTCCCGGTGGCGGCTTCCGGCCAAGATTATTGTCCGGGGCCTGTGCGCCCTGGTGATTTGTGGGACGGCCTACACCTTCTTCTATACGGATTTGGTGGCGGACAATGGGCTAAAGCCCGACTTTTTCAATCAGACCCGGGGCTATAAAAACCATGGGGCCCTGCTGGAGTTTACCCTAAATACCAAATACATCCGCCTGCTGGAGCCTGCGGGCTACGACCCGGAGCAGGTGGAGGACATTGTCTCGGAGCAGCTGTCCGCCGACGGCAGCCCCCACATTCTGGAAACGGCACTGATTCGCCAGGGAACCGACCCGGAGACGGCCAAGGCGCAGGTGTCCGTCAAAACCGCCGGAGAGCAGGGAATTACCCCCAATGTGGTGGTGATTATGAACGAGAGCTTTTCTGACCTGCGGGTGGTGGGAGACATTGAGACCAATATTCCCTATATGCCCTTTATCGACAGCCTGACGGAAAACACCATCCAGGGAAACGTCTACGTTTCCACCATCGGCACCGGCACCAGCAACACGGAATACGAGTTTTTGACCGGCAACACCATGGCTTTTCTCCCGGCCGGCAGCAACGCCTATCAGCTCTATGTGAAAAATCGCCAGCCGGGCCTGGTTGCTACCCTGCTGGCCCAGGGCTACACCGCCGATGCCTTTCATCCCTATTATGAAAGCAGTTGGAACCGGGTCAGCGTCTATGACCTGATGGGCTTTGGGAGCTTTACCACCATTGAGGACATGATCGACCAGGATATTCTGGATCGCTATAAGTCCAGCGGCTACAGCTACAGCCTCTATAAGCGGCTGCTGAAGCAGAGGTATCCCAATGAAAATATTATCCTCCGCCGCTATGTCTCCGATGCCTATGACTTTGAGAAAATCCGGGAGATGTACGAAAATAAGGACCCGGACAAGCCCTTTTTCCTGTTTAACGTGACCATGCAGTCCCACTCCAGCTATAACCAGAAGTTTGACAACTTCGACCAGGAGGTGTACCTTACCTCTACGGAGGGAGACTATCCCAAGACGGATCAGTATCTCTCCCTGATTAAAAAGACGGACGAGGCCTTTGAGGATTTGATTGACTACTTCTCCCAGGTGGAGGAGCCTACCATTGTGCTTATGTTCGGGGATCATCAGCCCTTTATTGAGGACAGCTTTTACGCCGAGGTCATGGGCCAGTCCGTCAGCGAAATGGACGATGAGACCCAGCAGAAGCGGTATATCACCCGGTTTATTCTCTGGGCCAACTATGACATCCCCGAGGGCTGGATTGAGGAAATCAGCATGAACTACCTTTCTACCCTGCTGCTCCAGGTGGCGGGCCTGGATATGCCGGTGTATAATCAATACCTGGCCAGCCTGTATACCCGTCTGCCGGTGATCACTGCCATGGGGTGCCTGGATTCGGAAGGAAACTTCTTCCAGTCAGACAACGCCACTAGCTGTAAGGATTTGGTACAGGATTACCGCCGGGTGGCCTATAACAATTTGGCGGACATCAGCCACCGAAAGGACGATTTGTTCTATCTTTCAGAGGCCCGGGAGGAGAGCCAAAATGAGCAAGAATCAGAATAAAACCAACGCCATGCGGCTTCTGGACGGGGCAGGCATTCCCTACCGCACGGTGGAATACGAATACGATGAAAACGACCTGGGTGGGGCCCATGTGGCCGCCGTAACCGGCATGAACCCGGATCAGGTATTTAAGACCCTGGTGGCCTGGGGAGATCGGCGGGGAATTTTGGTGTTCTGCGTCCCGGTGAGCTGCACCCTGGACCTGAAAAAAGCCGCCCAGGCGGCAGGGGACAAGAAGGTGGAGCTGACCCATATGAAGGAACTGCTGGGCCTGACCGGCTATATCCGAGGGGGCTGCAGTCCGGTTGGCATGAAGAAAAAATATCCCACCTTTATAGACGAGACGGCTCTGCTCTACGAGGAGATCGCCGTGTCCGGCGGGGCCCGGGGACTGCAAATGGTTCTGTCCCCGGAACAGCTCATAGACTATGCCGAAATCACCCCCTGTGACCTGATCGAGTATTGATTTCGGCGGTATTGCCTTGATTCCGGCGGGGTTGTGTGGTAGGATAATGGTATAAGGAGGTCAATGCTATGGATTATGAATACAAGACCAAGGGCGTATGTCCCAGAAAAATCACCTTTTCCCTGGAGGACGGCCTGGTAAAAAATGTACATTTTGAAGGCGGCTGCAACGGCAACGGCAAGGGAGTTTCCGCCCTGATTGAAGGGATGCCGGTGGAGGAGGCTGTGCGAAGAATGAAGGGCCTGACCTGCGGCATGAAAAACACATCATGTCCCGACCAGCTGGCCCAGGCTCTGGAGCAGGCCGAAAACAAGTGAGCATATCTCACGGACATTTTTTCGGATTTCCTGTTGACAAAGCCAATATGGCGTGCTAAAATCAGTCACGACAGATTCGGAAAGGAGAAAGCATTATGAAAAACCCTGCGGCTGGAATGAACATGATGGAAATGCGCATGTGCTCCATGTGCATGGCTTGCTGCGCCCGTTTTTCCAAAATGCTTTCTGTTGTTTCCTGCGCCTAAGGGCGCTGACCGAGAAATGATGCGGGAGGCTTTTGGGCTTCCCGTTTTTTCATGGAAAGGTGATGAAGCATGGTTCTGAATCGGTTCTATTTCCGGCTGTATTTTTGGAATGAGCGAATGCGCTGTTAACAGCCATTTTGTCCGCCAATTTACACATATCGCACATACAAAGGAGTAAATATCATGAAAAAAATCGCAAGCAAAATTCTTGCCCTGGCCCTGGTGCTGTCCTCTTTGCTGGCACTGAGTGCCTGCGGCGGCAATAAGTCCCTGCTCATCGCTGTTCCCAACGACACCACCAACGAGGCCCGCGCCCTGCTTCTGCTTCAGGATCTGGGCTATATCAAGCTCAAGGACGGGGCGGGCATTACTGCCACCGTGGCCGACATTGCGGAAAATCCCCATGGCATTGAGTTCAAGGAGGTAGAGGCCGCCCAGATTCCCAACATTCGTCAGGATGTGGACTACGCCATCATCAACTCCAACTACGCCATTGAGGCGGGCATTGACCCCATGCAGGAGGCTCTGAAAATGGAGGGTTCCTCCTCCGCCTACGCCAACATTCTGGCCTGCAAGGAGGGCAATGAGAGCTCCGACAAAATCAAGGCCCTGAAGGCCGCTCTGGAGAGCCAGCAGGTGGCCGACTACATCACCAGCACCTATAACGGTGCCGTGGTCAGTACCGTGGACAACCCGGGCAGCGGCTTTGACGACACCGTGGACTATGAGGCTCTGGCCGGCCAGACCATCACCGTGGCCGCTTCTCCCTCTCCCCATGCGGAGATTCTGAAAATCGCCAAGGACATTCTGGCAGAGAAGAACGTCACCCTGGACATTAAGGAGTACACCGACTATGTGGTGCCCAACACCGTGGTAGACACCGGCGAGGTGGACGCCAACTACTTCCAGCATCAGCCCTATCTGGACGACTTCAATGAGCAGAACGGAACCCATATTGTCTCCGTTGCTGCCATCCATGTGGAGCCCATGGGTCTTTACGGCGGCAAGCAGACCACCCTGGACGCACTGGATAAGTGATAACGAGAAACGCTGGCTGCCGCAAAAAGCGGCCAGCGTTTTCTTCAGAATGTTATGCGAAGGAGCACTGTGGGATGATCGAGATCAAAAACCTGTATAAATCCTTTGAGACGGCGGAAGGCACGGTAGAGGCCCTGAAAGACATTTCCCTCCGGGTGGAGGATGGGGACATCTATGGCATCATCGGCATGAGCGGTGCTGGCAAAAGCACCCTGGTTCGATGCATCAATATGCTGGAGCGTCCCACTTCCGGCCAGGTGATCGTAAACGGCAAGGACATGGGCACCCTGACCAATCAGCAGCTTCGGGAGGCCCGCCGGGACATCACCATGATTTTCCAGGGGTTTAACCTGCTGATGCAGCGGAACTGTCTGAAAAACGTGTGCTTTCCCATGGAGCTTTCCGGGATGAAGACGGCAGATGCGAAAAAGCGGGCCATGGAGCTGCTGGAGCTGGTGGGTCTGCCGGACAAGGCCAAGGCATATCCGGCGCAGCTTTCCGGGGGCCAGCAGCAGCGTGTGGCCATTGCCCGGGCCCTGGCCACCAATCCCAAGGTGCTCCTCTGTGACGAGGCCACCTCCGCTCTGGATCCCAACACCACCCATTCCATTCTCCGGCTGATTCGGGACATCAACAAAAAGCTGGGGATCACCGTCATTATCATCACCCACCAAATGAGTGTGGTGGAGGAGATCTGCAACCATGTGGCCATTCTGGATGGGGGCGTGGTGGCGGAGGAGGGGGCCGTGGGCACGGTGTTCTCCAGCCCCAAGTCCCAGGCGGCCCGCCGTCTGGTGTTCCCCAACGACACCGATTTGGAGGTGTCCAATCCCAGCCACGAAACCCGCATCCGGGTGATTTTCAACGGAGCCAAGGCGGCGGGTACGCCCCTGATTGCCACCATGGCCAGCGAGAAGCACCTGCTGGTGAACATTCTTTCCGCCAGCACCCGGAGCATTGAGGATCGGGCCTACGGCAGTATGCTTCTGGGGGTTCCCGGCGGCGAGCCGCAGCTCCGGGCCACGGTGGAGTATCTTCAAAGCGTGCCAGACATTTTAGTGGAGGAGGTTTAAGTCATGGGAAATCTGTTTGCCTCTGAAGCGGTGCAGGAGGCCCTGTACATCACCCAGCACGAGATTCCCTTCGCCATTTGGGAGACGTTTTATGTCACCGTGCTGTCCACGGCCCTGGCGGTGGTGCTGGGTCTGCCCCTGGGGGTGCTGCTGGTGGCGGGAGATAAAAACGGCGTGCTGCCTCTGCCCAAGTGGCTGATGCGTGTGCTGAATGTGGTGATCAATCTGCTGCGCTCCATTCCCTTTTTGATTCTGATGATTATGGTGTTCCCCCTGTCCCGGCTGATTGTGGGCACTACCGTAGGCACGGTGGCCACCATTGTGCCTCTGGTGGTGGCGGCGTTTCCCTTTGTGGCCCGACTGGTGGAGTCCAGCCTCCGGGAGGTCAACCCCAACATTATCGAGGCGGTCCAGAGCATGGGGGCTTCTCCCATTCAAATCATCGTGAAGGTGATGATTCCGGAGAGCGTCCCGTCTCTGATTTCCAACCTGACCATTGCCATTACCACCATTCTGGGCTATTCCGCCATGAGTGGCATTATCGGCGGCGGCGGCCTGGGCAAAATCGCCATCAACTACGGCTACTATCGGTATAAATACCTGGTGATGGTGGTGGCGGTGATTCTGCTGATTATTATGGTGCAGGTGTTCCAAAGCCTTGGCACCCACCTGACCACCAAAACAGACCGCAGATTAAAGAGATAAACTGTCCGCTCCCTGACTTTTGGGGAGCGGATTTGATTTTCTGTCGCATTTTTTGAAATTCCCCTTGACACTGCCCTTACTGGACAGTGTATCATAGGGCCAGGAGGTGAGCCTATGAAAATCAAAGAGGTGTCTGAGCGGACGGGCTTGACCATTAAGACCATCCGATTTTATGAGCAGCGGGGACTTATCACTCCCAAGCAGCAGCGGAGCAATGGCCGAAGCTATCGGGACTATCAGGACTCCGATGTGGAGCAGCTGCAAATGGTGGCGGTGCTGCGGAAATGCCTGTTTTCCATTGAGCAGATTCTGACCATGGAGCAGCACCCGGAGCTGACCCCGGAGATTTTTACCCAGTACCGCCAGGCCCTGCTGGAGCAGCGGGGGCTGCTGGAAATGCTGGCCCAAAAGGCGGAGGCCCTGGAGCCGGAGACGCTCCACGACCCGGAAACCCTGGCCCGGCGAATGACGGCCACCGCCAAGCCCCTGCCGCTTCCCAACCTGGATCGGGAGCCGAATTTTGGGCAGTTTGACCAGGAGACCCCGGAGGAGCGGCGGGCGGCCTATCTTCACTGGCAGAAATACCACAAATACCGTTTTCTCCGTTGGCTGATTCCCCTGTGCGCCACTGTTTTTGTGCTGCTGGTGATAACAGCCGCCAAGGCAGGGACGCTGGCGGCCCAGAATATCGCCTGGTATGACGCCCTGGAGCATGACATTGCCCTGGAGCTTGGCTCCCAGACCGGGACAGACCTGAGCTACATCGGCGATTCCATGTTCTATCAGCACCTATGCTACCTGGCCTTTGACGGAACAGGAACCCGCATGATGGCCCAGAATGGAGACATTTCCTTTTTGGATGAGGTAGACCGGCTGATTTTTCCCTATACCGTCAGGTATGATTCCCGGCAGCTCCAAAGCATGACGGACTGGGCGGCGAGCCACGGTATGACAGAGGGCCGGGATATGCGCAGCGGCCTGCTGGGGCAGAGCTTTTGGTCTGTAATTCCTGTGTCGGGCCATTCAGACCGGTATCTGCTGCTGCATTTTCGTGCTTCGCCGGTGCTGGAGGCGGTGGAAAGCCTGAGTCTATATTATCTTCTGGCGGCGTTCCTATGGCTGATTGCCCTTGCCCTTCGGGCCACCAAGGGCTACGGCTTCCGGGTGGCCTTTCTCCGAAGCTACGGCCTGCGGGGCACCTGGAATGATGCCATTTTGTCGGTGGACGAGGACAACGGCAACGCCACCATGCTGACCCATCAGTATACGGGCATGAACAACCTGGTAAACATGGACTACCATAAAAAGGACGAGGAATAACCATATGGCACCGGCAGCGTTTCAGATGCTGCCGGTGTGTTTCTATGGCTTTCTGTGCAGCCTTCGATATTCCGAGGGGAGCATATGGAAGGCCTTGCGAAATTCCGTGGAAAACTTGCTCTGGCTCTCGTAGCCCACGGCCCGGGAAATGGCGGACACACTTTCATCGCTTTCCCGCAGCAGCCGGGCGGCGGCCTCCATGCGGTGCTCCCGGATATGGGCGGCAATGGAGTTGCCGTAGACCGCCTTAAAGGTGGTCTTTAGGGTGGAGGGATTCATGAGAAATTGCCGGGACAGGGCCTCAATGGTGATTCGCTGGGACAAGTCCCGAACAAGCAGGCCGTGAACCTCCTTGACAATTTGAATCTGCTCCGGCTGATACCGTCCCGGTGCTCCCTCCGGCTGCACCAGAGACAGGTACAACAAAAGCTCCTGGAGCTTGAGCCTTTGATAGGCAGCCAGCAGGGGAGGGGGCACGTCATAAAAGCCCCCGAAGATAGGCCCGGTTTTTTCGCTGCCGGGGAGCACGGTAAAGCCCCCTTCCCGGCAAAACCGCTGGCAGAGCATTTCCCCGGTGACACCGGCCTCCTGAAGAAGGGGTGGCATCTGGGCGGAAAACAGGGCCAGGTCAATGCAGATGGAAAGCCCCTCATAGAAGCCGTTGGGAAAGGTCATCACGGAGTCGGCGCACAGGCTGCGCCGGTGGATGGAGCAGTCGCCGCTGCCCAGGTAGATGGTGCTGCCGTCCCGCATATTCCAGCCGCTGCGGCCTCTGCGGCAATAGCTCAGCTCCAGAATCCCCCCGTCCGGGTGGTGGCGGCACAGGGCCTGCTCTGCTAAATATTTCACATAGGTGAGGGTAATGCCCGGAAACAGGGGATAGCTCTCCAGCAGGCCCCGGCCGGAAAAGTCCTCCCGGGTGAGGGTATCTCCACCTTCGCCGTGGGTGATGTGCATGAGACACCCCTCCGGGACGAAGGAAAGGGCCTGGGCGGTCTGCTCCGGCTCAGGATATTCCATGGCGCACCTCCGACCAGTCCGGGCAGGAGATTTCCAGGGCCTGCTCGATCATAATATGAAGCAGTCGGCTTTGCTCCGTATCGGAGGCCCGGTAATAGACCTCCTTGCCCTGGCGGCGGCTGACCAGCAACCCGCTGTCCTTGAGCTGCCGAAGGTGGTGGGATACTGCGGGGCTGGACATATCCACCAGGGCCGAGAGATTTGCCACACACTCCTCACAGTGACACAGCAGCCAGAATATCCGCACCCGGCTGCCGTCTGAAAGCTGTTTGAATACTGCGGCAATGGTCTGAAAGCTGTCCTTCTTTTCCAGCAGCGGCTGGAGCTGAAGGGCCTTGTCATCGTCCTCATGAAGATGGGGGAGCATAAGATACCGCCTTTCTATAGGTATTGTCAATGTGCCGATTGGAAATACTTTTCCCCCTTTTGGGAGAGTCGCAGACTGACACATTGACTTTTTGGGATGGCTCCATTATAGTATACCCATAACAATTAAACAAGTACTTAAATGTTTAATTCAACAATTTTTGAAGGGAGCTCTTTCTCATGAAGAAAACCTATGATATTGAAGTGGACTGCGCCAACTGCGCCAACCTGATGGAGGATGCCACCAAAAAGACCCCTGGAGTTGCCAACGCCACAGTGAATTTTATGACCCAGAAGATGATTGTGGAATTTGAGGAGGGCCAGGATGCCAAAGCGGTTATGAAGGCTGTGCTCAAAAGCTGCAAAAAGGTGGAGGACGACTGCGAAATTTATTTCTAATGCATTTCGGCAGACCTTGACCGGTCGGAACGCCCTGGAAGGAGTGTGGATATGAACAAAAAACAGAAAAAGATGCTGATTCGCATCCTTATTGCCGGGGTGCTTCTGATTGCCCTGAATCTTCTGCCCATTGCGGGAATCCCCAGAATGGTCCTGTATCTGGTGTGCTATCTGGTCATTGGCTATGACATTCTCCGAAAGGCCTTTAAGGGGATTCTAAACCGCCGGGTCTTTGATGAGAGCTTTCTAATGACGGTGGCCACCCTGGGGGCCATTGGCCTTGCCCTGTACGAAAAAAGCGGCGATTACAACGAGGCCGTGGCCGTCATGCTGTTTTACCAGATTGGGGAGCTGTTCCAGAGCTACGCCGTGGGCAAAAGCCGCCGGAGCATTACGGCCCTGATGGACATTCGCCCGGACTACGCCAACATTCTGGAAAACGGCCAGCTGCGCCAGGTAGACCCGGAGGAGGTGCCTGTGGGCACCGTCATTGTGGTGCAGCCGGGCGAGAAGGTTCCTCTGGACGGAGTGATTATAGAGGGAAATTCCACCCTGAATACCAGCGCCCTGACCGGGGAAAGCCTGCCCCGGGAGGCAGGGGAGGGGGATGAAATCATCAGCGGCTGCATCAATCTGACCGGTGTGCTGCGGGTTCGGACCACAAAGGAATTTGGAGAATCCACCGTGTCGAAAATCCTGGAGCTGGTGGAAAGCTCCAGCTCCAGGAAGTCCCGCTCGGAAAACTTTATCTCCCGGTTTGCCAAGGTCTATACACCTGCGGTGTGCTACAGTGCCCTGGCCTTGGCCCTTTTGCCGCCGCTGACCCGGATACTGTTCCTGGGCCTGGATGGAGGGTGGAGCACCTGGATTTATCGTGCCCTGACCTTCCTGGTCATCAGCTGCCCCTGCGCCCTGGTCATCAGCATCCCTCTGAGCTTCTTTGCGGGCTTAGGCGGTGCCAGCAGGGAAGGGGTACTGATAAAGGGCTCCAATTATTTGGAGGCCCTGTCCCAGGCGAAAATTGTGGTATTTGACAAGACCGGCACCCTGACCCAGGGGGTCTTTCAGGTCAGCGGCGTTCACTATAGCCGCATGGAGGAGAAAAAGCTCCTGGAATATGCGGCACTGGCGGAGTGCGCCTCCTCGCATCCCATCAGCAAAAGCCTACGGCTGGCCTATGCCGGAGAAATTGACCGAAGCCGGGTCACGGAGATTCAGGAAATCAGCGGCAGCGGGATTTTAGCCCGGGTGGACGGAGTTTCGGTGGCCGTGGGCAACAATAAGCTCATGGACAGCCTGCATATCCCCTATGTGCCCTGTCACAGCGTGGGTACCATCCTGCACCTGGCCATTGACGGGGCCTATGGGGGCCATGTGGTGATCTCCGATGTGGTCAAGCCCACCGCCAGGCAGGCCATTGGGGACATCCGAAGGGCCGGTGTGGACAAAACCGTCATGCTCACCGGCGACCTGGAGAAGGTGGCCAAACGGGTGGCGGAGGAGCTGGGGATTGACGAGTATCACAGCGAGCTTTTGCCCGGAGATAAGGTTGCCCAGGTAGAGCGGCTTCTGGGGGAGAAAAAGCCCAAGGATAAGCTGGCCTTTGTAGGGGACGGAATCAATGATGCGCCGGTGCTGTCCCGGGCCGACATAGGCATTGCTATGGGGGCCATGGGCTCGGATGCGGCGATTGAGGCGGCGGACGTGGTGCTCATGGACGATGACCCCATGAAGATTGCCAAGGCCATTAAGATTTCCCGAAAGTGCATTAGAATCGTCTATGAGAACATAGTCTTTGCCCTGGGCATTAAGCTGATTTGCCTGGTTCTGGGTGCTTTGGGTATTGCCAATATGTGGGCGGCAATTTTTGCGGACGTGGGAGTGATGGTGCTGGCCGTGCTCAACGCCATTCGGGCCCTGCGGGTTCGCAATCTGTAGAAGAATATGGCGGCGGACTGTCGAAAGATGGTTCGCCGCTTGAAACACGCAAAGTTTTCTTCCCTTTTTCCCTCAGGTGTGGTACACTAATAGTATTGTCACGAAATGAGGGATACACATATGGGAAAGACATTGGTACTGGCGGAAAAGCCCTCGGTGGGCCGGGAGCTGGCCCGGGTTCTTGGCTGCTCGAAAAGCGGCAACGGCTGTTTAGAGGGAGAAGGGTATATTGTCACCTGGGCCCTGGGGCATCTTGTGACCCTGGCAGACCCGGATGCCTATGATAAGCGTTATGAAAAATGGGATATGCAGGATCTGCCTATGCTGCCCCAGCAGATGAAGCTGGTGGTTATCCCGGAATCCCGAAAGCAGTATCAGGCGGTTGCCGCTCTGATGAAGCGAAGCGATGTTTCCCAACTGATTATCGCCACGGATGCCGGGAGAGAGGGAGAGCTGGTGGCCCGTTGGATTATGCAGAAGGCAGGCTGGAAGGGGAAAACCTCCCGGCTCTGGATCTCCTCCCAGACGGACAAGGCCATCCGGGACGGCTTTGCCAGGCTCCAGCCCAGCGAGAACTATGACAATCTGTTCCAGTCCGCCCAGGCCCGCAGCGAGGCCGACTGGCTGGTGGGCCTGAATGTTACCCGGGCCCTGACCTGTAAATACAACGCCCAGCTGTCGGCGGGCCGGGTGCAGACCCCTACCCTGGCGATGATTGTCCGGCGAGAGCAGGAGATACGCTCCTTTGTTCCCAAGGAGTATTGGGGAATCACCGCCAAGCTCTCCGGCTTTCAGGCCTTCTGGCGGGACGAAAAGGGAAACGCCAGTATGTTTGACCAGGGCAGGGCCCAGAGCTTGCTCCAGCAGCTCCAGGGAAAGCCCGCCGTGCTGACAAAGCTGGAGCGGGTGAAAAAGCAAACGCCGCCCCCTGCGGCCTATGACCTTACGGAGCTCCAGCGGGACGCCAACAAGAAATACGCCTATTCCGCCAAGGAGACCCTGTCCCTGATGCAGTCTCTCTATGAGCGGCACAAGCTGCTGACCTATCCCCGGACGGACTCCCGGTATATCTCCGAGGACGTGGTGCCGACCCTGCCGGAGCGTCTGCGCAGCTGTATGACCGGCGAATATAAGGCCCTGGCTCAGCAGATCTATCGGAGCCGCCCTCTACAGACAAAATATCTGGTAAACAACGCCAAGGTCACAGATCATCACGCTATTATTCCCACCGAGGAGCAGGCGGAGCTGTACGCCCTTTCCGGGCCGGAGAAGAATATCTACGACCTGGTGGTTCGCCGCTTCCTGGCGGTGCTGCTGCCTCCGGCGGAATACGAGGAGGTCAAGCTCACCGTGACCATTGCAGGCCAGACCTTCACCGCCAAGGGCCGCAGCGTCCTGAATCCGGGCTGGAGAACCGCCTATGACCGGAGCTTTACCCTGGAGGAGGACGAGGAGGAGACGGAGCAGAAGCTCCCAAAGCTTCGGGAGGGGGATGCCATTACCGTAGAATCCATCGCCCTGCGTCCGGGAAAAACCAGTCCTCCGGCCCGGTATACCGAGGCTACCCTGCTCTCCGCCATGGAGCATCCCGCCGCCACCGTCCAGGACAAGCAGCTCTCAAGGATTCTGGAGGAGATCTCCGGCCTGGGCACCCCGGCCACCCGAGCCGAAATTATCGAAAAGCTGTTCTCTACCTTCTATGTGGAGCGGAGAGGGAAGGAGCTGGTGCCCACCTCCAAGGGAATGCAGCTTATTGAGCTGGTGCCGGAGGAGCTGCGCTCCGCCGCCCTGACCGCCCGCTGGGAGGGTCAGCTTTCCGCCATTGCCAAGGGGGAGGAAAATGCCCGGGACTTTGTGGCCCAAATGCGCCAGTATGCCACGTCCCTGGTCACGGCGGTAAAGGCCAGTGACCTAAGCTATCGCCACGACAACCAGACCAGAACGCCCTGCCCGGACTGCGGAAAGCATCTGCTGCGGGTCAAGGGTAAGCGAGGGGAGATGCTGGTCTGCCCGGATCGGGAGTGCGGTTATCGCCGAAGCCTGACTCAGACCACCAATGCCCGCTGCCCCAACTGCCACAAGAAAATGGAGCTTCGGGGAGAAGGGGAGAAGCAGATGTTCGCCTGCGTCTGCGGCTATCGGGAAAAGCTGTCCGACTTCAAAAAGCGGCGCTCCTCCGCAGGAGCCAACAAGCGGGATGTGCGAAAATATCTGGAAAACCAGAACACCGGCGGAGGGAACACTGCCATGGCGGCGGCGCTGGCAAAATGGAAGGCCGCCCAAGAGGGAAAGGGAGAGTAGAATGAAGCTGATTTCATGGAACGTCAACGGTCTGCGGGCCTGCCTGAATAAAGGCTTTCTGGACTTTTTTACCCAGGCGGATGCGGACTTCTTCTGCCTCCAGGAGACAAAGCTCCAGGCGGGGCAGGTGGAGCTGGAACTGCCGGGTTATCATCAGTTCTGGAACTACGCAGAAAAGAAGGGCTATTCCGGAACGGCCATATTCGCCCGAGAGGCTCCGCTGGAGGTCACCTACGGTCTGGGCATTCCGGAGCTGGACACAGAGGGCCGTCTTATCACCCTGGAATACCAGAATTATTTTGTTGTAACCTGCTATACCCCCAACGCCCAGGAGGGCCTAAAGCGCATTGACCATCGGATGCAGTGGGAGGATGCCTTTCGGGACTATCTTACGGAGCTGGATCGGGTGAAGCCGGTGCTGGTCTGCGGTGACCTGAATGTAGCCCACAAGGAAATTGACCTGAAAAATCCCGGCCCCAATCGAGGAAACGCCGGCTTCTCTGACCAGGAGCGGGGGAAATTTACGGAGCTTTTGGAGGCGGGCTTTACGGACGCCTTCCGCTATCTCTACCCGGAGGCCGCCGGACGCTACAGCTGGTGGAGCTATCGGTTCAATGCCCGAAAGAACAACGCAGGATGGCGCATTGACTACTGGCTGGTTTCCCGGAGACTGCAAGGAAACATTCAAGGGGCTGGCATCGAAGCTGATGTTTTTGGCTCCGATCATTGCCCTGTCACCCTGGTGCTTCAGGAGCCATTGTAAAAGCTGCACAAATTTTCTCAAAAAAATCCGAAAAATTACTTCAACAATTTGTCGCTTTTATGAGGCAAAGTGGTTGACAAATTAAATATTCGTTGTATAATCCAATGGTGTAACGCATTAAAGTGCTTGAGCCGTATTTATGACCCAAGCCATTGGAGGGTACATCATGAAAAAAGCGAAAAAACTTCTGGCATTGCTCACCGCAATCGCCATGCTGGCGGCAACCACCGCCTGTGGTTCCTCTGAAAGCTCTGCTGCCAGCGATGCAGGAACCGCCGCCGCCTCCACCGAGGCCGAACAGACTGCGGAAACTGCCCAGGCCGCAGACACCGCCGCTGACGGAACCTATCTTATTGGCATCTGCCAGCTGGTTCAGCATGAGGCACTGGATGCCGCCACGGATGGCTTTCAGCAGGCTCTGACCGACAAGCTGGGAGACAAGGTAAAGTTTGATTCCCAGAACGCCTCCGGCGATACCGCCAACTGCGCCACCATTATCAACGGCTTTGTTTCCAATGGTGTGGATTTGATTCTGGCCAACGCCACCTCTCCGCTCCAGTCGGCAGTTTCCGCCACCTCTGAGATTCCCATTTTGGGAACCTCCGTCACCGACTATGCCACGGCTCTGGACATCAGCGATTGGACCGGCACCGTAGGCACCAACGTCTCCGGCACCTCTGACCTGGCACCGCTGGATCAGCAGGCCGCCATGATTCAGGAGCTGTTCCCGGAGGCCAAGACCGTGGGCCTGCTGTACTGCTCCGCCGAGGCCAACTCCGTTTATCAGTGCGACACCATCGAGGGCTACCTGAAGGAGGCAGGCTATGAGGTTTCCCGCTACGCCTTCACCGATTCCAACGATGTTACCTCTGTTACCCAGTCCGCCTGCGATAGCTCTGATGTGATTTACATTCCCACCGACAACACCGCCGCCTCCAATACCGAGGCCATTGCCAACGTGGTGCTGCCCGCCGGTGTTCCCGTTGTGGCCGGTGAGGAGGGCATCTGCAAGGGCTGCGGCGTGGCTACCCTGTCCATCAGCTACTATGACCTGGGCTACGCCACCGGCGAGATGGCCTACAGGATTCTGGTGGAGGGAGAGGATGTGTCCACCATGCCTGTGGAGTTTGCAAAGACCGTCACTAAAAAATATAATGCGGCCAACTGCGAGACCCTGGGCATCACCATTCCTGATGGCTATGAGGCAATCGCCGAGTAAATGATTGCGAAAGCAGCGGAAAGAGGGGTTCCTTTTTCCGCTGGCTTTTGCTATGTGATTCAGGGAAAAATACTTTAATCATGGAGGAGTTCCTATGGATTTTCTTGCGGCACTGATGAAATCCATGCCCGGCGCAGTAGCCCAGGGCATGGTTTGGGGCATTATGGCCATCGGTGTTTACATCACCTATCGAATTTTGGACGTGGCTGACCTGACGGTGGACGGCTCTCTGGCCACCGGCGGTGCGGTCTGCGTGCTTCTGACCATCAATGGGGTCAACGTGTGGATTGCCCTGCTGGTGGCGGTTCTGGTGGGAATGATGGCCGGATTTTTGACCGGAATATTCCACACCTTCTGCGGCATTCCGGCGATTCTGGCCGGTATTCTCACCCAGCTTGCCCTGTACTCCATCAATCTGCGGATCATGGGCTGGGGCACCGGCGGCGGCAAGGCCAATCTGCCTGTCAGCGTAGATAAATATAATCTGGCCGTTTCCGCCCGGTTTGTGCGGGAGGTGGACGTTTCCAATCCTATTTTTGTGCTGCTGATTTTCTGCCTGGTCATTATCGTCCTGCTTTACTGGTTTTTCGGCACAGAGATCGGCTGCTCCCTCCGGGCCACCGGCTCCAACCAGAACATGGCCCGTGCCCAGGGCATCAACACCAATGTGGCTAAGGTGCTCGGTCTGATGATTTCCAACGGCCTGGTGGCCCTGTCCGGGGCACTACTGAGCCAGTATCAGGGCTTCGCCGACATCAATATGGGCCGTGGTGCCATCGTCATTGGTCTGGCCGCCGTGATTATCGGCGAGGTAATTTTTGACCGTATCTTCCACAACTTCGCCCTCAAGCTGCTGGCCTCCATCATCGGTGCCATTATCTACTATGTGGTCATTCAGTTTGTGCTGCGGCTGGGCCTCTCCACCGACGACCTAAAGCTGCTGACCGCCTTTGTGGTGGCCCTGTTCCTGGCGGTTCCCTACTGGCAGAGCCACTATTTCCGGGGCAAGGCCAAAAACGGAAAGGGGAATGGTGTCCATGCTTAATATCAACAATATCGTCAAGGTATTTAATCCCGGTACCGTCAATGAAAAGGTTGCCCTGAACGGCCTGAGCCTGCATCTGAAGGACGGGGATTTCTGTACGGTAATCGGCGGAAACGGCGCCGGTAAGTCAACCATGCTCAATGCGGTGGCCGGTGTGTTTCCAGTGGATTCCGGCACCATCACCATTGACGGCATCGACGTGACCAAGCTCTCTGAGCATAAGCGGGCCAAGTATATTGGCCGGGTATTCCAGGATCCTATGACAGGCACCGCCGCCACCATGCAGATTGAGGAAAACCTGGCCCTGGCCATGCGCCGTGGTAAGCGCCGCACTCTGCGTATCGGCATTACCAAGGCGGAACGGGCGCAGTATAAGGAATTGCTGAAAATCCTGGATCTGGGCCTGGAGGATCGGCTCACCAGCCGTGTGGGGCTGCTTTCCGGTGGACAGCGGCAGGCCCTGACCCTGCTGATGGCCAGTCTGGTAAGGCCCAAGCTGCTGCTGCTGGACGAGCATACCGCCGCTCTGGATCCCAAAACCGCCGCAAAGGTTCTGGATGCTACGGAAAAGATCGTCAACCGGGATCATCTGACCACACTGATGATTACCCACAATATGAAGGATGCCATTGCCCACGGCAATCGGCTGATTATGATGAAGGA
>CAVJIP010000116.1:0-30865 GCA_963649625.1 Bacteroidaceae bacterium | reverse complement strand
GGCCCTTTGGGCGTATTCCTATACCCAGCTGATTCGCCCTAGTGTGGCCGCCGGAAAGCTGCGGCAGGATGTGCCGGAGCCGGACTTTCCGGAATAGGCCAAGGCTTCGCAGCTATTTCACAAAGCACGGCAGAGAACCTTCGGGTTCTCTGCCGTGTGTTTTTGATTAAGAGCTCTGATGGAGCAGGGGCTGCCGGAGCCGCCAGCGTCCGGAGCGGTAGTAGATGCCGGCCATCAGGGTGGTGACAAAGCCTGCCAGGGCGTTGCCCAGCCAGTAGCCGGGAAGGCCCATCCACCCGCCCAGAAGGATGCACAGGCCGATTCGGGCCACCACTCCGTCCATAATGGAGATCAACAGGCCCAGCATGGCGTGGCCCACCCCGTCCACAACGGAATAGGGGGCGGTCATGGAGCAGATGGAAAGCACCCACACAACGGCCACCTTCATATATTCCGGGGCCATGGCAATCACGTCGGCATCTGAGCTGAACAGGCCGAAAATCTGCTTGGAGAACAGGACATAGCTGCCGCCGATGACCACAAAGGAGGCCATGCAGATGATCATACAGGCGTTGTAGCAATGCCGAATCCGATCCAGCTTCCTTGCCCCAAAGCACTGGCCCACCATGGTGGCGCTGGACACGGACAGGGCCCCTACCACAATGTTCACAATGGAGTTAAGCTTGTTGCCAATGGAGTCCACCGCCGAGGCCGTGACCCCGAAGGTGTTGACCCGGGCGTTGACGTACATCATGGAGCAGGTGATCAGCAGGCTCTGGGCGATGTAGGGAATCCCCAGCTTGAAAATGGGAATCAGCCGCTGCCGGTCAGGCCGGAAGCTGCGGAGCTTAAAGTCGAAGCCAAAGCGTTCCCGGTTCCGAATCAGATAGATTAAAGACAGCACAAAGCTGACTCCCTGGGCGATTACGGTGGCCAGAGCCGCCCCTGCGGCGGACATATGAAACACCGCCACAAACACCAGATCCAGCACCAGATTGACCACTGCGGCAATGGCAATAAAAATCATCGGGAGCTTACTCTCCCCCATGCCCCGAAGAATGCCGCAGACTGCGTTATAGCCGTAAATAAAGACCATGCCGCAGCAGCAGATCACCCCATAGGCGTGGGCATCGGCGTAGGCGGCCTCCGGGGTGTTGAGCAGTTCCAGCAGTTGGGGACAGAATACAATGCCCAAAATCCCGAAAATTACGGCGGCAACCAGCTCTGTGGTAAACAGGGTGCCAATGGTGGGCTGTAGATTCCGATCCTGGGCACCGACCTGCTGGGAAATCAAAACCTGGGCACCAAAGGAAAAGCCCATGCCGATACAGAGGAACATATTCAAAAGCTGGCCGCCAATGCCCACAGCGGACAGCCCGGCAGAGCCTACAAACTGCCCCACCACCACCATGTCCACCATACTGTAGACCGCCTGGAGGGCATTGGCCAGGGCCACGGGAATGGCAAAGACCGTCAGCTGCTTCAGGACAGAACCCTCGGTCATGTCCCTTACCAAATTGTTATCCATAAAGAACTCCTTTCCGATATATGAAAAAGCATCCGGGGAAGGGAGCCTTAGGGGAACAGGGTGCTATAAACGATCTGCGCAAACTGCTGTCGAAACAGATAATGGCTGCGTTGAACGAGCATAGAAATCTCCTTTATTACAAAGTATGCCTTCCGGCTCTACCAGTATATCAGAATGCTAACTATTGTCAAGCGGCAGGTGGGTTGACGAAGGCGGAAAAAATAGATATAATCGGTAGCACCAAGAAAAAGGACAGGATGAAACCCAATGGAGTATGAATTTGCCCCCATGGAGGGCCTTACCGACGACCTGTTTCGCAGGCTGCATCACAAGTATTTTCCGGGGGTAGATCGCTATTACACCCCCTTTTTATCTCCGGCCACCGGCCATGTTTTTTCCAAAAAGGAGCTTCGGGAGGTGCTCCCGGAGAACAACCGGGACATCTGTCTGGTGCCCCAGCTTCTGACCAATCAGGCGGCGCAGTTTGTGGAGGGGGCCAAAATCCTTCGGGAGCTGGGCTATCAGGAGGTCAATCTGAATCTGGGCTGCCCCTCCGGCACGGTCACGGCCAAGGGAAAGGGGGCGGGCTTTTTGTTTCCCCAACGGCGGGCGGCCCTGGAGAAATTTCTGGACGAGATATTTGAGGCCTGCCCCATCAAAATCTCCGTGAAAACCCGGCTGGGTCAGGAGAACCCGGAGGAGTTCCGGGAGCTGCTCCGGCTGTATAACCGCTATCCCATCTGCCGCCTGACGGTGCATCCCCGGGTTCAGCGGGATCTGTATCGAAATCCGGCACGGCTGGCGTGGTTTTTCTGGGCCCGGCAGGAAAGCAAAAATCCCCTGGCCCTGAGCGGGGGCATTGGGGTGGCCTCCGACCTTTCCCGGAAATTCCACGGCCAGCCTCTGCCGGAGGTGCTGATGCTGGGCCGGGGGCTGGCGGCGGATCCGTCCCTGGTCAATAAGCTCCGGGGACAGCCCGGCGCAGACCGGGAGACTCTGCGCCGGTTCCACGGGGAGCTGTTTCAGGAGACGGCCACCCGGCTGGGTAGTGCCAGAAGCACCATGTTCCGGATGAAGGAGTTGTGGAGCTATTGGATCTGCCTTTTTGGGGAGCGTGAGCGGTATCAGAAGCAGCTGAGAAAAACCACCTCCCTGATGGAATATGAGTCCGTGGTGGCGCATATTTTCCGGGCGCTGCCCCTGCTGGAGGAGGCGGAGACCAATTGGGTTTAACGCCCCGGTTTGTGCTCTGGGCCGGAGGAGTGGCAAAACCCCCATAGGGCACAAGTGGGAGGTTTGTTCAAAAAGTGACCTTCGGTTTTTTGCCTAAAAACCACAGGGAAAACTATTCAGCCCTTGTGACATATGCTATAATACTCCAGAACACAGAGGCATAGCCTGTCAGGCGGAGACGGCTTCTGTGAGGAAGGAGAATTGTATGAAGCATGAAAAACTGATGGCCCGGGTTTTGGGGCTGGGACTGTGTGCATCCCTGCTGAGCACCGTGACCCTGGCTGCGGCAGGCACACCCTTTACCGGTGCGGCCTCCCAGATCACCCCGCCGGAGGGCCAGGTGGCCACTCTGATCGTAAACGGAACCGTCACCCGGTTTGACGGCAGCGATGCCACCTATTCCGACGAAGACAAGGCCCAGGTGGTCTACACAGACCGGCTGGACGATGCCGGCAGCCGCCTGTCCTCCTTTACCGGCGGCGGGGCCGATGAAACAGATGATGACTACGCCTATCATACGGCACTGTTTGTGGACGCCAGCGGCGTGGTGGAGGAAAAGTCCGTGACGGACGCCCTGGGAGCGGAGGCGGTCTACGACGGAAACCACGCAGAGAATGTGTCCATTGACAATACCGACCCCAGCTTTAACGGAATCATCGTGGCCGGCGGCATTGACTATACCATTGCCAAGGCCACCATCAAGTTTGAGACGGACGGCGACGGACTCCAGGCCTGCGACTTCTCCGGCAAGGGCACGGCCATCACCTCCTTTGGGGAGGGTACCAAGCTCACCATTGAGGATTCCGACATCCAGGTTTCCGGCGTGGCCAATATGACCCTGTTTGCGGATTCCGGCTCCACCATGACCATTCGGGACTCCAAGCTCCACTCCGATGGCGGAACCCTCCATGCGGGCTATAAGAACTCCCCCTCTCAGAACACCATGGTGGCCCCGCCCTGGATTCTGGGCATTATGGGAAATTCCCGCTGCACCAACCTGGAGGGCAATAACACCACCATGAATGTAATTGACTCCCAGACCTCGGCGGCCAAGTGGGCGGTGCTGTCCACAGACTCCGGCTCCAATATGAAGCTCAATGTGGTCAACACCACCATGGATCTGGTGGGAAATGACAAGGAGCTTCAGGCGGACGGAACCTATCAGGATGAAAACGGGGATCCCAATCCCTTTACCACCCGCTCCGGCTATGGCACCTATGTGATCGGCTCCGCAGATGAGCAGTTCCTGGGCGTAACCATGAATGTGGGTACCTATGCCTCCATCTTCACCGGCGGCAGCGGCACCTATACCAACCTGGAGGCCGGGAAAACCTATGAGCTGATGGATGCCAACGGAGAGGTCTCCGAGATCTATGAGGCCAAGGAGGACAAGAATACCGTTATCAACTCCGATACCTTCGGCTTTATGTCCCATCAGGGCACGGATACCATCAACCTGGAAAACGGCACCGAGGTCAACTCCAACTATGCCTCCTTCCTGATTAAAAACACCCAGGGAGACACGGTGATCAATGTGTCCAACGGGGTTTCCCTGAACAACGCCAACGGTGTGCTGATGCAGGTTATGGACAATGACGACTCCACCACCGGCATGGACACCGCCACCTTCAGCTTTAACACCACCCATGAGGAGCCGGCGGGCTGGCCCTCGGAAAACGGCAGCGTGTCCGCAGAAATGACCGAGGACACCTCCGGCACAGAGGCCGGGGACATGGAGGGTATGATCGGCGCAGACGGTGCCATGGGCGGCGGCGATATGGCACCTCCCGATGGGGACATGGGTGCGCCTCCAGAGGGCGGCCCGGGTGGCCCCGGCGGCCCCGGCGGGGATGCGGCCTCCTCCGGCCCGGTGGTGAACCACCTGAACGTGGAGTCCAGCGAGCTCTACGGTGACATTTACAACGGCTCCGGCTATTACGGTCAGACGGCGGTTGGAGTGGAGGTCAACCTGGGGCAGGATGCCGTATATCACGGTGCCGTGGCCCAGACGGAGACCATCCATACCGATGCCATCAACTACACCTCCAAGGTTTTGCCGGAGGGCACCTCTGCGGAGGCGGCCGGTCAGCTTACCTCCTTTACCATTGCGGAGTACTACAACATTGGTCATGTGGCAAACCGCTTTTACAGCAATGGGGACAACACCCTGGCGGTGAACCTGACGGACAACGCCGTGTGGAACGTCACCGGGGATTGCCTGCTGTCCTCTCTGAGCATTGGGGAGGACGCAGTGGTTCGGGGCGACCAGGGTACCGTCACCATGACCGTGGATGGCCAGGAGACGGAGCTGGCCCCTGGCAGTTACGAGGGCGAGATTCGCCTGACCTACACCCAGGAGATGCTGGAGGAGGAAGAGGCCTCCCAGGAGGAGCTGATCGTTCCCGCTCCCGCCTCGGCGGAGCCCTCCCCTGTTCCCACGGAGGTTCCCGCCACTTCGGAGGCTCCCGCCTCCGCCTCCGGGGTCGGCACCGGCGTGGTGGCAGGAATCGTGATTGCAGTGATTGCCCTGATTGCCGTTGTGGCGGCTGTGGTGGTCAAGAAAAAGAAGAAGTGATCCTATCCATCATAAGGAGCAGCAGGTGTCGTGACAATCACGTCACCTGCTGATTCTACGGTAGAAAAGGGCCTGACGGCGTTTGCCGTCAGGCCAAGTGGTTATGCCTTATGCTCCAGCAGCTGTACATAGTGGGCAATGGCCTCTGCCACCTGATCCGGGGAAAGAACGGAGGTGTCAATGGAGAGCATTGCGCTGCCGGCATCGCCCCACTTTTTGTGGGTGAAGAAATTATAATAATCTGCCCGGGCCTTATCCTGCTTTTTGATGGTCTTTTCCGCCAGAGCGGCGTTGTCGATGGACTGATCCGCCATCACCCGCTGCACCCGAAAAGCCATGGGGGCGTGGAGGAACACGGTAAGCAGATTGTCCTGTTCCCGAAGCACATAGTCGGCGCACCGGCCTACAATTACGCAGTTGTCGGACTGGGCCACCTTCCGAATCACGTTAAACTGGGCAAAGGCCAGCTTTTGATTCAAGGGAAGATTGTCGCTGGTCACGGCCCCGGTCATGTACAGACTATAGATGAGGCTCCCGCTGGGCTTTTCATCATAGTGCTGCATGGCGGTGGGGGAAAAGCCGCTGTTTTCTGCGGCCATGGTCAGAATCTCTTTGTCGTAAAAGGCGTATCCCAAACGCTGTGCGACCTTCTCACCAATTTCCCGTCCGCCGGAACCAAATTGCCTTCCAATGGTTATAATCATAGGAACACCGCCTTATTTCAAATTTGGAGGCTACTCCCCCATCTTCATTTTCAGTATAGCGCACTTTGTGGGAAATGACAAGTTAAAAAATGACAGTTCAAAATAATTGTGGAAATTGCACAAAAACACCCGGGAAAAATCGGCGGCACCTTAAAAGCGCAGTACCTTAATCAGATTTGTGGAGCCGCTGATGCCCACGGGAATGCCCGCAGTGACCACGGCAAGCTCGTTTTCCTTTACATAGCCCAGCTCCCAGGCCCGGCTGCGGGCCAGATTCAGCAGCTTGTCGGTGGAGTCCACCACGGGAACCAGTGCCGTCTCCACCCCCCAGACAAGAGAAAGCAGCCGCCGGGTCTTTTCGTCTACGGTCAGGGCCAGCACGGGACACCCCGGCTGGAACCGGGCCACGGCCTTGGCGGTAATCCCCCGCTGGGTCACGGTGACAATGGCCTTGGCCTCCAGCTCCATGGCGGTGGTGCAGCAGGCCCGGGAGATGGCGGAACCCACATTGTGGCCGGTGGGAATGTCCAGTTTTCGGAAGGTGTTCCAGTAGTCCATGCTGTCCTCCACATGGGCGGCAATGGCGGCCATGGTTTCCAGGGCGGCCAGGGGATATTTGCCGGAGGCGGTTTCCCCGGAGAGCATAATGGCACTGGCCCCGTCAAAGACGGCCTGGGCCACATCGTTGACCTCCGCCCGGGTGGGCCGGGGATTGCGAATCATAGAGTCCAGCATCTGGGTGGCCACAATCACGTTTTTCCCGGCCCGGCGACACTTTCTTACAATCTCCTTTTGGAGCATGGGAACCTGATAGGAGGGAACCTCCACCCCCAAATCTCCCCGGGCGACCATGACCCCGTCTGCGGCGGCAATGATTTCGTCGATATTGTCAATGCCCTGTTGGTTCTCGATTTTGGCAATAATCTCCATGTTCCCGGCACCGATCTGCCGGAGCAGATCCCGAATGTCCTGAATGTCCTGGGCGGAGCGGGTAAAGGAGGCGGCAATAAAGTCAAAGCCGTTTTCGGCGGCAAAGAGAATGTCGCTGCGATCCTTCCGGGACAGGAAGGGAAGATCCACCGGGGTGCCGGGAAGATTGACGCCCTTTCGGTCCTGGACGGTTCCCCCATTGGAGACGGTACACACCACGTCCTCTCCCTGAATGCTCTGAACCTGCAGCTCGATCAGGCCGTCGTCAATGCAGATTCTGCTGCCGGGGTGTACCACCTTGGCCAGATTGGCGTATGTGGTACTGCAGCCGGTGCTGTCCCCCAGCCGCTCCTGACTGTACAGGGTGAAGGTATCTCCAACCTGCAGCTCCGCACTGCCGCCCTGAAACAGCCCCGTGCGTATCTCCGGGCCCTTGGTGTCGCACATGGCGGCAATGGGCAACCCAAGCTCCTCCCGAAGCTCCTGGAGCAGATTCAGCCGGGCCAGGTGGCTGTCGTGATCTCCGTGGGAAAAGTTCATTCGGGCCACATTCATGCCGCCCTGACACAGCCTTTTCAGGGTGTCCTTATCGTCCGTGGCCGGGCCCAGGGTGCAGATGATCTTTGTCTTTCGCATAAGCGTTCGCCTCCGTATCCGATACTTTATCATAGCAGGTTTTTTTCGTGGCGGCAAGAGAAAAAAGGGAGCGCACTGCGCCCCCTTTTCCGGGTGTTATTGGGCATCCACCTGGGCCATGTGGCGAACCAGCTCCAGAATTTTGTGGGAGTAGCCCACCTCGTTGTCATACCAGGCCATCAGCTTGACGAAATGGTCATTGAGCGCAATGCCGGCCTTGGCATCGAAAATGGAGGTGTGGGGATCTCCCAGGAAATCAGAGGACACCACTGCATCCTCGGTGTAGGCCAAAATCCCCTTCAGCTCTCCCTCTGAGGCCTCCTTCATGGCCTGGCAGATGGCCTCATAAGTGGCGGGTTTTTCCAGGCGTACCGTCAAATCCACGGCGGAAACGTCCAGGGTGGGAACCCGCATACTCATGCCGGTGAGCTTGCCGCTGAGCTCGGGAATGACCTTGCCCACGGCCTTGGCGGCTCCGGTGGAGGAGGGGATAATATTGCCGGTGGCCGCCCGGCCGCCCCGCCAGTCCTTCATGGAAGGGCCGTCTACCAGTTTCTGGGTGGCGGTGACAGAGTGAATGGTGGTCATAAGCCCCTCCACCACGCCGAAGCGGTCATGGACTACCTTTACCAGCGGAGCCAGGCAGTTGGTGGTGCAGGAGGCGTTGGAAACGTACTGCATATCGCTGGTGTAGGTGCTTTCGTTGACGCCAACCACAAACATGGGGGTGTCGTCCTTGGAGGGGGCACTCATGATAACGTGCTTTGCCCCTGCGGCAATGTGGCCCAGAGCCTTTTCCTTGGTGAGGAACAGGCCCGTGGCTTCCACCACATAGTCCGCCCCCACCTGGCCCCAGGGGAGCTTGGCAGGGTCACGCTCCGCAAATACGGGAATCTCCCGGCCGTTTACAATCAGGGAATGCTCCGTGTGGCTGACCTCTCCGGGGAACCGGCCATGGACGGTGTCATATTTCAGCATATATTCCAGATAAGCGGGCTCGCACAAATCGTTAATGCCTACAATTTCAATATCGGGGAAGCTCACACTGGCCCGAAAGGTCATACGCCCGATCCGGCCAAACCCATTGATACCAACCTTGATCGCCATAATATTACCTCCATATCCTGTTATATGCCAATATTGTACGGTATGTTACAGACAAGCTGACCCGGCAAAAAAAGCATACTGCGATGACAGTATGGGCAGCGTTGGCAGAAATATGCACCGGGCTTAACTTGTTACATACGTTTGTTACAATATGATTATACCATGGGGAATTTCCCCTGTCAATGGGAGGGATGTAATTTTTATGTGAAATTTACCGCAGTGGGGCACAAGGGGGAAAATCGGTTGTGAAACCCTGAAGAATCTGGTACAATACAGGGGACGATACCTTGGAAAGGAAGATGTTTTTATGGCACTTTTGTCTCGGAAGGATATGGACCCCAAATTCCAGTGGAGGCTGGAGGATATTTACCCCAACCAGGAGGCCTGGGAGCAGGCCTATGAACAGGCCCAGGCCTCGCTGGAGCGATTAAAGGCGCTGCCCGGCACCCTGCGGGCCTCTAAGGAGCAGCTAAAGGAGGGGCTGGATCAGATTTACGCCGTTTTGCAGCCGGTGGAGCTGCTGAGTCTGTATGCCTCCCTAAAAAAGAGCGGCGACAACGGGGATCCGGAGGCCCAGCGGCTGGAGGGCCGGGCGACCAATCTCTATGTGGCTCTGTCCACGACGTTGAGCTTTGTAGACCCTGAGATTTTGTCCATCCCGGAGGAGACCCTGACCCAGTGGATGCGGGATCCCCTGCTGGAGGAGTACCGGCATATTCTGGAGGACACGGATCGGGTGCGCCGGTATATCCTGTCCGCCGACCAGGAGAAAATGCTCTCCCGCCTGGCGGATGCCGCCGGAACCCCGGACAACGTGTTTACCATGCTGGAAAGCGTGGATATGACCTTCCCGGACATTACCGGCGAGGATGGAAGGCCCGCACCCCTGACCCACGGAAACTACGGCCTGTATCGGGAAAGCCAGGTGCAGTCCGTCCGCAGAGAGGCCTTCCAGGTCTATCATGGGGAGTTTCAGCGGTATATCAACACCTTTGCGGCCATGTACGCCGGACAGGTGAAGCTGGACACCTATTTTGCGGAGGTGCGGGGCTATGGCTCTGCGGTGGAAAAAAGCCTTTATGCCAACAATGTGCCCCTTGCCGTCTATGACAGCCTGGTGGAGGCGGTGCATGGGGGCCTGGGCACCATGAAGAAATACCTGGCCCTGCGGAAACGGGTGCTGGGATTGGATACCCTGCATATGTACGATCTGTACTGCCCCATGGTGGAGGACGTGACCTATCACATGGACTATGAGGCCTCTAAGGACATGGTGAAAAAGGCGCTGGAGCCCCTGGGTGCGGATTATCAGAAGCTCCTGGACAAGGCCTATCGGGAGAGCTGGATGGATGTCTATGAAAACAAGGGAAAGACCACCGGGGCCTTTTCCTGCGGGGTATACGGGGTGCATCCCTATGTGCTGCTGAATTTCACCAATTCCCTGGAGGATGTGTTTACCATGGCCCATGAGCTGGGACACGCCATGCACTCCTATTTGTCCTCCGCTCACAACTCCTTTGCCAATCACGACTACCGGCTGCTGGTGGCGGAGGTGGCCTCCACGGTCAACGAGGTACTGCTGACCAAATACCTGCTGAAAACAGAGACGGACCGGAAAAAGCGGGCCTATCTTCTGAATCATCTTCTGGAGAGCTTCCGTACCACCGTATTCCGGCAAACCCTATTTGCGGAGTTTGAGCGGAAGGCCCACCAGATGTATCAGGCGGGAGAGCCGTTGACGGCCCAAACCCTTAGCCGGGTTTACCGGGAGCTCAATGAGCAATACTATCAGGGGGTGGAGATCGACCCGCTCCAGGATGTGGAATGGGCCAGAATCCCCCACTTCTACAGCGCATTTTATGTGTATCAGTATGCCACAGGCTTCTGCTCTGCGGTGGCCATTGCGGACAGCATCTATGACACCGGGGATCCCTCCAGCTACCTAGAATTCCTGACCACCGGGGGCAGCGATTATCCCCTGGAAGAGCTGAAAATTGCCGGGGTTGACCTGACAAAGCCGGATGTGGTGGATCGGGCTCTGAGGGTCTTTGACGAGACGCTTACGGAGCTGACTGCGCTGCTGGAGGAGCTATAATACCGGGAAAGGGAGATCGGAATGAACCAGGTAACAAGGGGGCTGTTTTCCTTTATTGAAAAAAGCCCCACCTGCTTTCACGCAGTGGAAAATGCGGAAAAGGCCTTGGCAGCGGCGGGCTTTACCCGGATGCTGGAGGGGCGGGAATGGAGGCCGGAGCCGGGAAAGGGATATTATGTCACCCGGAACCAGTCCAGTCTCATTGCCTTCCGGGCACCGGAGCATATCACCGGCTTTATGGTGGGGGCGGCCCATACGGACTCCCCCTGCCTAAAGCTCAAGGAGAATATGGAGCTTCACCCGGAGGGCTATACCAAGCTGGACGCAGAGAAGTACGGGGGTATGCTGGTGTACCCCTGGCTGGATCGGCCACTGAGCATTGCAGGCCGTCTGATGGTTGGCCGAGGAGATGGGGTGGAGGCCCGGCTGGTCAATCTGGATCGGGATCTGCTGGTGATTCCCAGTCTGGCCATTCACATGGATCGGAGTGCCAATGACGCAAAAAAATGGGACGCCCAGGTGGATCTGCTGCCCCTTCTTGGAAAGGGGGAGCGGGATGTGCTGCCCATGCTGGCCCGGGAACTGGAAATCCCTCCGGAGGAGATTTTGTCCTTTGACCTGTTTGTCTACAATCGGGACAAGGGCACGGTGCTGGGGCCGGAGGAGGAGCTAATCCTCTGCCCTCGCCTGGATGATTTGCAGTGCGTTTACGGTCTGCTTCAGGGCTTTCTCCGGGTGAAAGGGCCAAAGGCCATGCCGGTGCTGGCTCTGTTTGACAATGAGGAAGTGGGCAGTGAAACTCGCCAGGGGGCCATGTCCACATTCCTGTCCGATGTGCTCCAGCGGGTCTGCCAGGCCCGGGGGCTTTCCCGGGAGGAATATCTCCGCTGTGTGGCCCAGAGCCTGATGATTTCGGCGGACAATGCCCATGGGGTTCACCCCAACCACCCGGAGAAGGCCGCACTGACCAATCGGCCCCGGCTGGGGGAGGGTGTGGTCATAAAATATGGCACCCGGTACGCCACCGACGGCCCCTCGGCGGCCCTGATGCGGCAGCTTCTCCGCAGGGCCGGGGTGCCGGAGCAGGCCTATTTCAACCACTCCAATGTTCCCGGCGGAGGCACCCTGGGGAACCTTTCCGGAACCCAGGTCAGTATGCACACCGTAGACATTGGCCTGGCCCAGCTGGCCATGCACTCCGCCTGTGAAACCGCAGGGACGGCGGATACGGAATATTTGATTCGGGCCATGGAGGCGGCCTTTTCCGGTGGCATTTTGGAGACAGGGCCGGAGTGCTTCACCCTGGTAGAGTAAAAAAGGGAGACAGCTGGGAGCATCCGGCGGTTTTCCACACAGAATGATACTTGCAATTCGTAGTATCATCCCATATAATAGAACGGACGGAGCATCCGTACATATTCCGAAAGAAGGTTTTTAATATGGCACAGCTGACAGGCAAGGCCCTCAACATTGTTGAGCGGATTCCCTATGTCCCCATTGACCCCTGGGATTGGTTCAAGGAAAACGGCTTGGAGGATAAAAACGGCGGGCCTCCTCCCATGGGCGAGGGCCCGAAGATGACTCCCTCCGTCTATGTGAAGGACGGCAAGCTGGTTCCCGGCAATGAGGCCACCCTATACGGCGGCGAGATCACCGACGACAGCGCCACGGACCTGCGAATCGTCTCCTATGACGGCTCCGTGGGCGGCGTATATGCCGAGGGCAAGGATACGGATTTCACCGTAGAGGGGGCGGTCATCAGCCTGTCCGGGGACGGCCAGGGCCTGGGAGAAAAGTCCGCCGGTGCCGGGGTATCCGACCACGCAAGGCTGACCCTGAAGGACTGCCTCATTGACACCTGGGGCCTGAGCCGTACCTCCACCTCCGCCAGCGGCGGCAGTGTACTGAAGGTCTATGACTCCATCCTCACCTCCCACGGCGCTCCCTACGGCGCAGATGCCCCCGGGGAGCCGCCTAAGACGAATCCTCCGGCGCCTTTGGAGATTCAGGGGAATAACCGCACCCACTGCACCGTCCAAAACTCCTACAGCTATTTCTATAATTCTCTGATCACCTGCGACGGCTGGGCGGCCCTGTCTACCGATGCCTCCGAGGGCTTTGTCTATTTGGAGGCCAATGATTGCAAGGTGGTGGCCACCAAGTCCGGCTATGGGGCCTATGCAGACTGGGGCTGCCATGACGTGTTCTGCGACTGCAAATTTGACGTGGCCTGCCAGGGGGCCATTGTGGCGGGAGAGGCCAGCGTGAAGTTCACCGGGTCTGAGCTGAAATGCGGTACCTATCTGGCTCTGATGCACTGCGTTATGGGCCGGCATACCGAGGTGGGTGAGCTGAGCCTGACGGACTGCGATGTAAAGACTGGCAAAACGGCCATTGAGGTTCACGGTCAGAACGTGGTGGTTTCTCTGGAGAACTGCAATATTGTCACCGGCGGCGCACTGATGCGCACCTGCAAAAACGCCGACCCCAATGCGGCCCGGGTCAACGGCCGGCCCACCCCGGGAGATGAGCTGCGCCTTAAGGACATGACCGTGGACGGAGACATCCTCCATGAGGATCCCGAGCGGGACTGCCGGGTGTATATGACCTCCGCCTGCCTGAACGGGGCCATTGAAAACGCATTTCTTATTATGGATCAGGGCAGCCGCTGGTATGCCACCGGGGACTCCCATGTGGTTTTGGCCAGTGCCCTGGAGACGGCGCAGGTGGATGCCCCCGCAGGCGTAACCGTCACCATGGAGGCGGCCTCCGGCCAGGGAACCTATACTCTGGCCTCCGGCGGAACCCTTATTGTGAAGTAAACGACTACCCACAGGCGCACCGCAAGGCTCTGCGGTGCGCCTGTAGTTTGTGGGCAAACCCTGTTCAATTTGTATCGGAATCGTTAATTTTGCGTGGAAATCCTGCGAATCCCCTTTCCTTTGCCCGGATTCCTGCTATAATGGGGACACAGATTTTTGCCGCAGTCCCGGCTTGGGACAAGGCAAATCCTACAAGAAGGGAAGTGTGCGACCTATGAATCAAAAAGTACTGGCCGTGGCTCTGGCGGGGCTGCTCTGTATGGGGCTGTCCGGCTGTACCACAGAGACAAATACCGCAAATACCTCGGCATCCGAGGTCTACAGCACCCAGGAGGAAAAGCAGACCACCCAGGAAACTGCGAAAGCCGCCGAAACCGCCGCCCAGGAGGAGACTGTCATCACCTTAAAGGGAGATACCGTCCAGGTGGAGGGCGCAGGGGCCAAGGCAGAGGGCTCCGGCGTGACCATCTCCCAGGCGGGGGCCTATCGTCTGACCGGCACCCTGACGGATGGCACGGTTTTGGTGGACGCAGAGAAGGATCAGGAAATTCGCCTGATTCTGGACGGAGTGGACATTACCTGTACCTCCACGGCCCCGATTTATGTGGAAAAGGGCCTTGTCACCCTGGAGCTGGCGGAGGGGTCGGAGAATACCGTCACCGATGGGTCCGATTATGTTTTTGAGGCCGATGAGGACGAGCCGGATGCGGCCATTTTCTCCAAGGACGACCTGACCCTTTCCGGGACAGGCACCCTGACCGTAAACGGAAACTACGACATGGCCATTCACGGAAAGGACAATGTGACGGTGTCCGGCGGGGTCTATACCATCAACTCCCTGGAGGACGGCCTCAAGGGCAAGGACTCTGTCCTGATTTCCGGCGGTACTCTGAATATCCAGGCCGGGGATGACGGGATTCAGTCCAATAATGACAAGGATCAGGGCCTGGGCAATGTCCGCATAGAGGGCGGAACCGTCAATGTTACGGCGGGAGGTGACGGAATCAAGGCAGAGACCAAGCTGGAGCTTTTGGGAGACAGCCAGATCACGGTCACGGCCCAGGAGGACGGCCTCCACGCCCAGGGGACGGTGGAGGTGTCGGAAACCGTCACGCTGACGGTGGATGCCCAGGAGGACGGGGTGCAGGCGGGAACGGAGCTGACCGTATCCGGGGGCACTCTGAACATTACCACCGGGGGCGGCGCAGCCAATGCACCGGCGCACACAGAGGACTTTGGCTTCCCCGGCTGGTTTGATACAAACCAGGAGGACGAGGATGAGGCCAGTGCCAAGGGGCTGAAATCCGACGGAGATCTGCGGGTTTCCGGTGGGACGATCACCCTGGACTGTATGGATGACGCCCTCCACTGCGCCGGAACCATGACCGTTGAGGGAGACGCAGTTATCCAGGCGGCCACCGGCGACGACGGCCTCCACTCGGATGACACCCTGAGCATCACCGGGGGAACCATCTCCATCTCCCAGAGCTATGAGGGCCTGGAGGCGGTGTTTATCAACATCTCTGGGGGCGACATCTCCCTGGTGGCCTCGGATGACGGCTTGAACGCCGCTGGAGGCAGCACCGCCGATACGGACTTTGACTTTATGGGCCCCGGCGGAGAGGGGATGGCGGAGACCTTGGAGGAGGCCACCTATTATGTCCATATCACCGGGGGTACCCTCCAGGTGGACGCAGGAGGCGATGGCCTGGACTCCAACGGTGCGCTGTATATTGACGGTGGAGAGGTCTATGTGTCCGGCCCCTCGGATTCCATGAATGGGGGCCTGGATTATACCACCACCGGCCAGGTCAACGGCGGCACGGTGGTAGTGGCCGGAGCCTCTGGCATGGCCCAGAATTTTGACAGCTCCTCCAGCCAGGCCAGCGTGATGTATACCTTTGAGACCACCATAGCGGCGGGCAGTCAAGTGACCCTGACGGACTCCGGCGGAAAGGAGCTGGTCAGCACCACCATGGCCAAGAGCTTTAACAACGTGGTGATCAGTCTGCCGGAGCTGACAGTGGGAGAAACCTACACCCTGACCTGCGGCACGGAGACTGCGGAGCTGACCCTGACCGACATCATTACCACCCTGGGTAACGGCGGCTTCGGCGGCGGCCCTGGTGGTGGCGGCCCTGGCGGCGGCGGGCCGGGCGGCGGCCCCGGCGGAATGGCCCTGCCCAACGGATAACCCAAATAAATATAGGCTCCCTGATTGGTGTTTTCCAATCAGGGAGCCGTTTTTGATATGTTACCAAATCATCAGCCGGTTGGCCTCAAACCGCAGTTGATCCCGGAAGTCCGGGTGGGCAATGCGGATCAGCTCCTCCACCCGGCGGTTCAGGGGCAGATGTCGCAGCCGGGCAACGCCGTACTCTGTCACAATGTAGTCGGCCAGGTTTCGCTGAATGGAAACCACCGCACCGGGGGTCAGGGTGGGCACGATTCGGGATACGGTGCCGTGCTTGGCCGTGGAGGTCAGGGCCACAATGCCCTTGCCGCCCTTGGAATGGAAGGCCCCGTAGGCATAGTCCGTGGCCCCGCCGGTGCCGGAGAACTGGGTGCAGCCCAAGGATTCCGAGCAGATTTGCCCGGTCAGGTCGATTTCCAGAGCGGAGTTGATGGAAACCATGTTGTCGTTGGCGATAATGGTGTTGGGGTCGTTGACATAGGACAGCGGCAGCACCTGAATGCCGGGATGAAAGTCGATATAGCGGTTAAAATCATCGTCGCCCCAGCAGAAGGCGCAGATGGATTTGCCCCGATTGATGGTCTTTCTGTCGTTGGTGACCACGCCGGCCTCCATTAGGTGATAGAGGGAGGTGGAGAACATCTCGGTATGTACGCCCAAATCCTTTTTGTCCATCAGGTTTTCCGCCACCGCATGGGGCAGACCGCCAAAGCCCAGCTGAATGGTGTCCCCATCCTGAATCAGGTCGGCAATGTTTCCGGCGATGGTGCGAAGCTCCTGGGAGATAGGGGGAATGGGCGGGGCGGCCACCGGGCTGTCCGCCTTAATAAAGTATTCCACCTTTTCCAGCGGGATTCGAGTGGAGCCGTAGGTGTGGGGCAGGTTTTCGTTGATCTCGAAAATGTGCAGGTCACAGCAGTCGAACATTTCGTATTCGGTTTGCTGGCTCATGGACATATACACATAGCCGTACCGATCCGGCGGAGTAACGGAGGCCAGAAACACGTTGGGCTTTTTGGCATCCTTCAGGCAGTCCGCCGCCATGTGAATGTTGTGGGGGGCATAGTGTACCCGGCGGCCAGGGTGAATCTTCCGGAGAATAGGGCCGTAAAATACTGTGAGAATGTCGATTTTACCGGCCAGGGAATCGTCCATCAGGAAGGGATACTCCTCGGCAGGGTTAGTACACCAGACGGTGACATCGTGAACCCGGTCGCCGATGGTGTGAAGCTGCCGCAGCAGATTGCGGGGCTCATTTCCGTAAAAGCCCAGGGTAATGGTGTCGCCGGACTGAATCAGGCCCAGGGCCTGGTCAATGGAGATAAATTTGGATTGGTAAAGCTCTTCCTTTGTCATCTTCTAACGCTCCTCAGCTTTGCAGGGGGAACTGCATCCTATACAAGTTCAGCTGCATTTTTCTATCTATTATAGAGGAAAAATTGCCGGGGCGCAAGAGATAGTTGCGAAATATGTCCACTTTGTGAAGAAATCATGGAGAAATGGCTGGGACTATGACAGAATTCCACCGGAAAGCAGCCCCTGGAGCTGCTTCTGGGTCATGCGCCAGACCCAGTTCCCCCGGGCCACCCCGGGGATGTTGATCCGGGCCTCATCTCCCAGGCCCAGCACGTCCTGCACCGGCAGAATCACCGCCCCTGCCGGGGAGCGAAGGAGCTGATGAAGAATTTCGGCGGGAGCCCGGGCGTCCCCGGTAGACGTTAAAAAGCCCGCCAGGGTCTGGTTGTCATGGGTGCCGGAGAAAAAGACCCGCTGGGCCGCCTCCTCCGGGGGAAGGCGGAGCATTTCCTCCTGGGAAAACTGCCAGACGTTCATGCCCGCAAGGCCCGTGTGCCGAAGCAATACAGACACCTGGTTGTCCAAAGCACCCAGATCCTCTGCCACAATGGGCAGGGTGCCAAATTCCCGGGCCATTTCCCGGAAAAATGCTACCCCTATCCCCTTCATCCAGTAGCCCTCCTTGGGGGTGCTTTCCGCCGGAATGGCATAATAGGCGGCAAAGGAACGGAAGTGATCCAGCCGCAGAAAGTCATAGCAGCGGAGGGCCTGACGAAGCCGCTGCTTCCACCAGGTAAAGCCGTCGGCAGTCATAGCAGGCCAGCGATAGAGGGGATTCCCCCAATCCTGGCCCTCGGGGCTGAAATAGTCTGGGGGACAGCCGGCCCGCAGAATGGGATAGCCCTGGGAATCCAGCTGGAACTGCTCCCGATGGGCCCAGGTCTCTGCGCTGTCCAGGGCGGCGTAAATGGGCAAATCTCCGATCAGGGAGATTCCCAGGCTGCGGGCCTTCCGGTGAAGCTGCACCCACTGGGCAAAGAAGCGGTATTGGGTTTCCCGGATTTCCTGAAGCTCGGAGACGTATTGCCGCCGCAGTCCGGCCAAGTTTTCCCGGTCCCGGGCCGCCTGGGGCCACTGCTGCCAGGGCAGCTGATAGACCCGGTGGAGGAGGGTAAACAGGGCGTAATCCTCCAGCCAATAGGCATTTTCCCGGCAGAAAGCATCAAAGTCCTCCGGCGCCACAGCCAGCTCCGGGGAGACAAGCCGGGGATCTCCGGCAAAGACACAGGGACTGGAATAGGGAGAATTTCCCGGCCCCGGGGGACAAAGGGGCAGCAGCATCCAGCTTTTCCATCCGGCCCGGTGCAGAACCTCCAGGAACCTTAGGCCATCGGCCATGGTGCCGGTGGGAGCCCTTCCCGGCAGAGAAAAAACAGAGCACAGCAGTCCCGGGCCCTTGGGCATCCGGGCGGCGGCAGGTAAGGAGGAGAAGCAGGCCGGGTCTGTCCCCTCCCGGTACAGCAGGACGGCGGACAGAGGGGTCAGGGTCAGGCACTCCCCTGCCCTCCAGACCCGGCCGGACAGCAGATCCAGGGCGCAGGCGGGCACCTTCAGGGAAAGGGTACGGCTTGAAGAACGGTTTACATAAACTCGAATCGACACGTCCTCCAGGGTGCGCTCCATGGAAAGCACCTCCGGGTAGGGCCCGTCATAGGACACTGTTCCGTGAATCAAAACCGGGTATTCCTGGCGAAGCTGGGACAAAATTCGTACCTGGGTGGTGAGGCTCTCCTCCCCGTGACCCCAGGGAAAGGGCCCCCGGTTGAGCGGGTCGGCAAAGCCCTCCATCCCTGCCTCGTCTCCGTAGTAGATACAGGGCACCCCCGGAGAGGTGAATTGGAGCACCTGGAGCAGCCGCAGCCGTTTCAGGGCCAGCTCCCGCTGATGGGGCGGCAGGGTATACTCCTCCTGCTGCTGAGGGGTGAGATCATCGGGGGCCTCTCCCAGCACCGTTAAAATTCGTGGGGTATCATGGGAGCCGATCAGGTTCAGGGCCCCATACAGGGCGGAGGGAGGATAGTTTTCCCGGAGGGTGTCCAAATGCTCCGCCAGGGCCGGGGCATCCAGCCGGCCCAGCAGGAAGGCCACGGTACCGGCCCGGAAGGGGTAGTGCATGGTGCAGTCCAGCTCATGGCCCAGCAGGTAGGGCCGGAGAGTGTCATAGCTGACCTTGTTGCTGGCATCCTCCCAGACCTCCCCCAGCAGCAGGGCATCGGGCCGCTCCGCAAGACCGGCCTGACGGATACGGCGGATAAAGCTGTCCGGCAGCTCATCGGCTACGTCCAGCCGCCAGCCGGAGGCACCCAGCCGCAGCCAGGTTCGGATGACCCCCTCCGGCCCGCAGATAAACTCCTGATAGTGGGGGTTCGTCTCCTCCACATCGGGAAGGGAATCCACCCCCCACCAGCTTTCATAGCCGCAGGGATACTTCTCATCAAACCGATACCAGCTGTCGTAGGGGCTGCCGGAGCGGGAGAAGGCCCCGGGGGCGGGATAGTTCCCCCAGCGGTTAAAATAGATGCTGTCGTCCCCGGTGTGACTGAATACCCCGTCCAGGAGCAGGCGAATCCCATGGTCGGCGGCATCCCGGCACAGCCGCTGAAAGCCGGCGGTATCCCCAAAGCCCGGGTCAATGGTGAGATAGTCCCCGGTGTCGTATTTGTGGTTGCTGGAGGCGGTGAAAATCGGGTTTAGATAGATCACGCCTACCCCAAGGGATTGGAGGTATGGGAGCTTTTCCCGAATCCCCTCCAGAGTTCCTCCGAAAAAGGGCCAGCGAGTGACCCGACCCTGGCTGTCCTTACAGTAAAAGGGCCTGTCGTTCCAGTCCTGCACCACCAGACGATAGCTCCCCTTCCAGCCCTCCGGGTGGGCGGCGGCCTGCTGACAGGCCTGCCAGTCCCGGCCCCGGTGAAAGCGATCCGGGAAAATTTGATAGGCCACGGAGTTTCCGTACCAGGCCGGGAGGGCCTGGGGCACATAGACGGTGATCTGCCAGGACTCCGGGGGCGTTTCCGTGAGGGCCCCGGAGCCGCCTGCGCATTGGGCGGTTTTTCCGTAGTAGAGGGTTGTTTCCGGGGCTTCTATCACAAAATAATACCAAAGGAGGCCGGGCTCCTCCGGCAGGGTCAGGGTGCAGCTCCACCGATTTTCCCCGGAGGGAACCATGGGGAGCCGAGTCTCCCCCTCCTGCCAGAGCCGCAGAAGCACGGCCGTCCCCTTCGGGACGGTGGCATCCAGGGACAGAGTAAGGCGGCTGCCCACCGGGGCGGCCCCAAAGGGGCTGCGGTAGGCGGCTTGTCGGGAATTGTGATAAAGAAGCATAAAAACCTCCGGGAAAGTCCACATTTTTGGGGCAAAGCCCCCCGGCCAGACACCGAGGGGCTTAGGTCACTTGGTGAGCAGTCGATAAATGGCCATATATTCCTTGGCACTGGCCTTCCAGCCAAAGTCCCGGGCCATGGCTTGACGCTGTAGGGCCGTCCAGGTGTCGGGATTCTCCCGGTACAGAGCCACCGCCGTGGAGACGCATTGCTCCAGTTCCTGGGAGTTGGGATTCCGAAAGCCGAAGCCATTCCCCTCACCGGTAAATTTGTTGTAGGGAATCACGCTGTCTTTGAGGCCCCCGGTTTCCCGCACCACCGGCAGGGTGCCATAGGCCATGGCGATCATCTGATTCAGGCCGCAGGGCTCAAACAAGGAGGGCATCAGCAACATATCCGCCCCGGCGTAAATGCGCTGGGACAGGGCCTCGTCAAAGGTCAGGCGAAGGGCCAGCTTGTCCTGGGCCATTGCCGCAGCCCCCTCCAGCATATGGGCATAGTGTTCCTCCCCTGTGCCCAGGACGCACAGCTGGATGTCACCGCCCAGAAGCCGGCCCAGGCATCCGGCCAGAAGATCCAGCCCCTTCTGGTCGGTCAGCCGGGAAATCAGGGCCAGCAGCGGCACCTCCGGCCTGACCGGCAGACCCAGCTCCTGCTGCAAGGCGGCCTTGCACTGGGCTTTCCCGGAAAGATCCTCGGCGGAGAAGGGGCAGAGGGCCTTTTTCGGGGTATATTTTGTGGTATCAATACCGTTGAGAATGCCCCGGAGCCGATCCTGCCGCTGGGCGAGTACCCCCTCCAGGCCTTCACCATAGTCACGGGTGCAGATTTCCCGGGCATAGGAGGGGCTGACGGTGGTGATGTAGTCCGAATAATAGAGCGCACCCTGCATAAAGTTAATGGCGTCGTGGCCCCATTGAAGCTGATCGGCGGCGTTTTTGCACTCATGCAGTCCCAGCAGATCTCCCAAAAAGAACTTCCAGCAGATGCCCTGGAATTTCAGGTTGTGGATGGTGAATACGGTGCGGATGCTCCGATATTGCTCCAGCTGCTGATACTGTTCCCGGAGAAATACGGGAATCAGGGCGGTGTGCCAGTCGTTGGCGTGGATCACATCAGGGAAGAAATCCGGCAGATGCTGGAGGCACTCCAAAACCGCCTTGGAGAAGTAGGCCACCCGCTCACAGTCGTCTCCGTAGCCATAGACCTTGTCCCGGTAAAAGTAAAATTCGTTGTCCACAAAATAATACTGAATTTTCCCCAGCTTTAGGGTGAGGATTCCGCAGTACTGGTTCCGCCAGCCCAGGGGGACGGTAAAGGTGGTGACAAGCTCCATCTTGTCCCGATATTCCTGGGGAATCTGCCGGAGCTTCGGCAGAATCACCCGAACCTCACAGCTTCGGCCCTTTAGGGCTGCGGGCAGACTGCCGGCCACATCTCCCAGACCGCCGGTTTTCGTGAAGGGGGCCGCTTCAAAGGCGGCAAAGAGAACATTGCGCTTTTTGATAGCCATGATTCAAAACTCCTTTGTAGTGCAGAGCGGCGGGCAGATCAAAGGGTCTGCTCCTTGCCGATTACGAAGGGATTATTTTCGCTGCCGGACAGCTTTACGTCTGGGCTGATGATGACATATTTGTCGCAAATCAGGTTTTCCACTACCGCACCGGGGCTGATGACGCAGTGCTGCATCAGGACGCAGTTCCGAACCACGGCACCCTTGCCGATCTCCACGCCCCGAAAGAGAATACTGTTTTCCACGGTGCCCTCCAAAATGCAGCCGGCGGCCACCAGAGAGTTCTTCACCCTGGCACCGGGAAGATACTTGGCCGGAGGAGAGTCCTGGGTCTTGGTGAGAATGGGACGATCCTGCTGGAACAGCTCCGCCTGAACCTCCGGGCGGAGCAGGTCTTGGCTCACATGCATATAGTCCCAGGAGTGATCTACTGCGTGCTCATAGCCGGTGTATCGCCAGGTGTCCACCTGAATCTGGCTTAGATTGGAGGCAAGAATGTCCATAATGTCAATATACCCTAGGTTTTGGTAGCACTCAATAAAGTCCAGCACCAACTTCCGCTGAATCAGCAGACAATCCAGGAAGCAGTTGGCCGCTCCCTCCGCAGTCTCGGAAATTCCCGTGACCTGGCCGGCGGGACTGATGCTCAGGAACAAGCCGGTGGCCCGCTCCCCATACTGGATGGTTTTATAAATCAGGGTAGCCGCCGCCCCGGACTGCTGATGCTGGGCGATGGCCGGGCGGAAGTCCATGTTGTAGATTCGGTTGGCGGCGCAAATCAGCACCGTGTCCTCATCGGCCCGGAGGAAAAACTGCCGGTTTAGAATCACGTCCCGGAGGCTGAACCGGGCGTGCAGATCCTTTAGGCCGTGGACGGCGCCGGGCAGCATAAACATACCGCCCTGCTTTTTGTTGAGACCCCACTCCCGGCCCATATTCAGGTGGTCGGCCAGAGAGCGATAGTTGCTGGGGGTGATGACCCCCACGGTGTCAATGCCGGAGTTTACCATAGAGGACAGGGGAAAGTCGATGAGCCGATACCGGCCACCGAAGGGAATGGATGCCACCGGCCGATCCGCAATGAGCTTGCCGTATTTTTCGCCGGTGTAGTTGGTGGAAAGCAGTCCAATAATGCTGCCCATAATGATACCTCCTTTAACCGTTGGTCATGTCGTCCCCCAGCAGGGAGACAGGTGCGGCACTGTCATCGGCGCCAAAGACGGTGTTTGTAAGGATGGTGGCCCGCTCCGCCACAATGGCCCGAAAGACCTGGGCCCCAGGCTCCACCACTGCGCCGGGCAGAAGAATGGAGTCCTTTACCAGGGCCCCCTCCCCTACCGTCACGTTGGAGCCAACCACACTGTGCTCCACCGTCCCGAGAATCTGGCAGCCGTTGCTGATGATGCTCCGCTCAACGCTGCCGTCAGGGCCGACAAAGTGGGGCGGATAGATGTTGGAGTTGGAGAAGATGCGGGGCTTACCGTATAAATCCAGGGCGGGAGAGGCCTCCAAAAGCTCCATATTGGCGCAATAGTAGCTGTCAATGGTGCCCACATCCTTCCAGTAGCCGGAGAACCGATAGACAAACAGCCGATTTCCCCCGGCGAGCATTTTGGGAATGATGTTTTTCCCAAAGTCGTGGGCCGAGGCCTTGTCCTCGTGATCCTCCATAAGGGCCTGCCGCAGGACGGGCCAGGAGAAGATGTAAATGCCCATGGAGGCCAGGTTGCTTTCGGGCTTTTTTGGCTTCTCCACAAATTTGGTGATGCGATCCGACCCGTCCGCCTCCATAATACCGAAGCGGCTGGCCTCCTCCCAGGGGACGGTCATAACGGAAACGGTAAGGTCGGCCTCATGCTCCTTGTGGGAATCCAGCATTTTGCTGTAGTCCATCATATAGAGGTGGTCGCCGGAGAGAATCAGCACATAGTCCGGGTTGTAGGTGTCGATAAAGTCGATGTTGTGATAGATGGCATCCGCCGTGCCCAGATACCAGGAGCCGCCGGTCTCCGTCTCATAGGGCGGCAGCACATGGACACCGCCGCTGCTGCAATCCAGATCCCAAGCCTCCCCGTTGCCCAGATAGGCGTTGAGAATCATGGGCTTATACTGGGTAAGGACACCGACGGTGTCAATGCCGGAGGAGACACAGTTGCTGAGGCTGAAGTCAATGATTCGATATTTGCCGCCAAAGGAGACAGCCGGCTTGGCGTTTTTTTTGGTCAGCGCCAGGAGACGGCTGCCCTGACCTCCGGCCAGCAGCATGGCGATACACTCTTTTTTATGCATGGGAACCCTCCTTATCTGGTAGATACATAGAGCGGCGGGGCCGCAGAAGCTCCTTACTTTAGCTTATCACAGGGGGCGTGCCAGATATGGTCGCAATATTGGGAGATGGTGCGGTCAGAGGTAAAATCTCCGGCCATGGCGATATTGGTCAGGGACATTTTCCCCCAGCGGATGGGATCCTGATAGATGTCCGAAAGCCGGGTAAAGGCCGACAAATAGGCATCAAAGTCCTTGAGCACGAAGTATTCGTCGTTGGCCTTCATCAGGGCATCGTGGATGCCGTAGAAGCTCCGGCCCATGGGCAGGAAGGTGCCGTCAATCAGCTGATCGCAGAGCCGTTCCAGCCGGGGGTCGCTGTGACAGGTGTCATAGGCCAGGTAGCCTCCCTGCAGGTAGTAGTCCATGACCTCCTGGGCGATCAGCCCGAAGATGGCGATGTTCTCCTCCCCTACCTGATTGCGAATTTCCACATTGGCCCCGTCCAGGGTGCCCAGGGTGACGGCTCCGTTGAACATAAACTTCATGTTGCCGGTGCCGCTGGCCTCCTTTCCTGCGGTGGAAATCTGCTCGGAAATGTCTGCGGCGGGGTAGATCAGCTGGGCGGAGGAGACGTTGAAGTTTTCCAGGAAGATCACCCGCAGGGTCTTGCTTACCACCGGGTCGGCGTTGACCAGATCGGCGATGGAGCAGATATACTTAATGACCTCCTTGGCAAAGGCATAGCCTGCCGCCGCCTTTCCGGCGAAGATAAAGGTGTGGGGCTTTATGTCGGCGTTGGGGTTTTCCTTCAGCACATTGTACAGGTGCATCACCTTGAAGGCCGCCAGCAGCTGCCGCTTGTAGGCGTGGATGCGCTTGACCTGAATGTCGAAGATAGAGTCCGGGTCTATGGCGATGCCCATGGTGCTTCCAATATAATTCCCCAGTCGAATCTTATTCTGCCGCTTGATGCTTCTCAGCTCCGTCAGGAAGGCCGAATCCTCCCGGTAGGGCAGGAGTTTTTGAAGCTCCGGGGCGTTGCCCAGCCAGTCCGGGCCGATGGCCTGGGTGATCAGCCGACGTAGTCCGGGATTGGCCTCCGCCAGGAACCGCCGGTGGGAGACACCGTTGGTTTTATTGTTGAACTTTTCCGGGGTCAGGGCGTAAAAGTCCTGAAGCACGGAGGTTTTCAGAATCTCCGTGTGGAGAGAGGCCACGCCGTTGACGCTGTAGGCACCGATAATGGAGAGATTGGCCATATGAACCTGGCCGTCCCAAAGAATGGCGGTGTTCCGCAGCCGCTCCTGCCAATCGGGCTGGGACCGGTCAAAGGCGGCGCAGTACCGGCGGTCAATCTCCTCGATGATCTGATAGACCCGGGGGAGCAGGGCCCGCATCAGGTCAATGGACCACTTCTCCAGGGCCTCGGGCATAATGGTGTGGTTGGTGTAGGAGATGGTTTTGCAGGTGATGTCCCAGGCCTCCTCCCAGCTGAGCCCCTCCTCGTCCAGTAGCAGCCGCATCAGCTCCGGTACGCACAGGGCCGGGTGGGTGTCGTTGGTGTGGATGCTGATTTTCTCCGGGAAGATGGACCAATCCGGGTCGTAGGTGCGCTTAAAGTTCTTAACAATGTCCTTGACACCGGCGGCCACAAAGAAGTATTCCTGCTTGAGCCGTAGCGCCCGGCCTGCCTCCGTGCTGTCGTCAGGGTAGAGAATGCAGGTGATGGCCTCGATTTCATTGCGCTCCCGCATGGCCCCGGAGTAATCTCCCCGGTTAAAGGCGGCCAGATCCAGCTTCTCCACCACCGGCTCCGCACTCCAGAGCCGGAGCACGTTGACGGTTTTCCCGCCATAGCCCACAATGGGAACATCGTAGGGAACCGCCAGAATGGTCTGAGCATCCTTCAGGGTATAGCGGGACTGGCCGTCCGGGCCAGGGGTATGCTCCACATGGCCTCCAAACTCCACGGCAATGGCCTCGTCCGGCTTTTTGGTTTCCCAGGGATAGCCGTTTTCCAGCCAGCTGTCCGGCTCCTCGGTTTGATAGCCGTTTACAATATGCTGACGGAACAGGCCGAACCGATAGCGGATGCCCATGCCTACCCCGGGAACTCCCAGATAGGCCATGGAGTCCAGGAAGCAGGCTGCCAGCCGCCCCAGGCCTCCGTTGCCCAAGCCGGGATCCCTTTCACACTGGCAGAGGGCGTCCAGGTCAATGCCCAGATCCTGGAGGCCCTCCTGAACCAGCTCCTCGATTTCCAGGTTGATCAGATAGTTTTTCAGGAGACGGCCAATGAGAAACTCCATGGAGAAGTAGTGAACCTTTTTCTGCTGTAGGCGGAGATGCCGCTGAGAGGTCTGGGTGCGAACCTTGCCGGTGATGCTGGAAACCAGATACACCAGCAGCTCGTATTTCTCAAAGGTGGAGCACTGGGAAATGGGCTTGGCAAAAACCTCCAGTGCCTTGGCCTCATAGGCCACCTTAAAATCTTCTTTTCCTGCGAACAATGAGATCGCTCCTTATACTTGTTTTCTAGGGATTCGCTGGAGGAGGACACCGCCCAGAGGCGGGACGGTTACGGCCAGCGAGTAGGGCTCCCCGTGACAGGGGATGGGTTCTGCCTGGATGGGGGCGGGATTGCACTTTCCGCTGCCGCCGAAGGCCTCGGCATCGGAGTTGAAGATTTCCCCATATAGCCCCGGGGCGGGAACCCCAATGCGGAAATGGTCATACACCGTGGGCTGAAAGTTCAGGGCCACCGTTACGGCCTGGGTTTTTCTGCGGCCTGTGCGCCGGAACAGGAGAATGCACTGGGCGGCATCGTTGGCATCCAGCCAGTGAAAGCCCTCCCAGCTGTGATCCTCCTGCCACAGGGCAGGGGTGCTCTGATAGAGGTGATTCAGGGCGGCGGTATAGCCCTGATGCAGCTTATGCGAGGGATAATCCAGCAGGAACCACTCCAGAGACTCATATTCCCGCCACTCGATAAAGGGGCCGTACTCGGTGGACATAAAGCTGAGCTTTCCACCGGGGTGGGTGATTTGGTAGAGGGCCAGGAGCCGAAGCCCGGCAAACTGCCGCCAATAGTCCCCCGGCATACGGCCCATCAGGCTTTTCTTCCCGTGAACCACCTCATCGTGGCTCAGGGGCAGGATAAAGCGTTCGGAGAAGTGATAGGCCATGGAAAAGGTCAGCTTGTTGTGCCGGTTGGAACGATTGGGGAAATCCGTTTTGCAGTATTCCAGGGTGTCGTTCATCCAGCCCATGTCCCACTTATAGTCAAAGCCCAGACCGCCCCCGGCGGTGGAGCCTGTGACCTGGGGCCAGGCGGAGCTTTCCTCGGCCACGGTGATGGCCCCCGGGGCGTACTGATGCACCACATCATTGAGCCGCCGCAGGAAGTGAAGGGCCGGGAGATTTTCCTCTCCCCCCTGCCGGTTATACTGCTTTTCCACCCAATCCGGCTGACCGAAGTTCAGATAGAGCATACTGGTGACGCCGTCCACCCGCAGACCGTCGGCGTGGTACACCAAAAGCCAGTACAGGGCCGAGGACAGGAGAAAGCCGGAGACCTCACTGCGGCCAAAGTCGAATTTATAGGTGCCCCATTCCGGGTGATCTGCCGCCTCATAGAGCATTTGCCCGTTGAACCGGCCAAGACCGTGGGCATCCCGGCAGAAGTGACCAGGAACCCAGTCCAGAATCACCCCCAGGCCGTTTTGGTGGGCCTGGTCGATGAAATACATAAAGTCTTGGGGGCTGCCGTATCGGCTGGTGGGGGCGAAAAAGCCTGTGACCTGATAGCCCCAGGAGCCGTCCAGGGGATGCTCCATCACCGGGAGCAGTTCCAGATGGGTATAGCCCATGTCCCGGACATAGGGAACCAACTCCTGGGCCAGCTGCCGGTAGGTCAGGAAGGGATAGTCCGGGTCGGCGGGGGCCTCCTGCTGCCGCCAGGAGCCCAGATGCACCTCATAGATATTCATGGGAGCGGGAGCCTTTCGGTTTTTCCGGGCGGTGCGCCAATGACCGTCACCCCAGCGGTAGCCCTCCAGGGACACAATTCGGGAGGCCGTACCGGGCCGCACCTCGCTGGAAAACCCGAAGGGGTCGGCCTTGTCCAGCGTCTGGCCGTCCAGGGTGGTGATTCGGTATTTATAGAGCTGGCCCTCCGTCGCCTCCGGAATCACCCCGGAGTAGACCCCGGTGGTACCCTGGGGAAAAAGCGGCGTGCCCTGCCAGCGGTTAAACTCGCCAATGACTAAGACGGAGGACACCTGGGGACACCAGACCGTAAAGCGGACACCTCCGGCCACAGGATGGGCCCCAAAGAGCCGATAGCTGTGATAGTAGGTTCCCTGATTGAAAAGATAGAGCTTTTCCTGGGTCAGCTTCGTATCGGTTATACGCATAACGGGCCTTTCCGGGGCGCAAGCCCCTGCTATATCATTCCGCAGAGTGGAAATAAATGTACAACCTCATTTTACCCTTGCCGGGGCCAGGTGTCAAGGGAACCCGAAAGGATTGACATACATTATATAATAATTATACATAAGAAGGGAGAGGTCTATATGACATTTTCAGAGCAGCTGGAGTTTACCAACCGGGAAAATCAATTTATGGGATACTGCGGCATTCGGCTCACCGCCCTGGAGGAGGGCCGCTGTCAGGCGGAGCTTCAGGTGACGGAGCACTGTAAAAACACCGGGGAGGCTGTTCACGGAGGCCTGCTTTATACCATGGCGGACTGTGTCGTCTCGGCCTACAGCCGAGCCTTGGGCGGGAAGTGTGTCACCCTGGACGGAGAGCTCCACTATTTGCGGAATGTGGCAGAGGGAACCGTCGTGGCCACGGCGGAGCCGGTGAAGCTGGGCCGCAGGATCCTGGTGTTCCGGGTTCGGCTGGACTGCGGAGACAAGCAGCTGGCGGAGGGAACCTTCACCTGTTACCGCCAGGGGGCATAAATCCCACACAGCGGCACCTCAGACCTTTCTGAGGTGCCGCTGAGCTTATCTTGGAAGGCGGCGGTGCAGCTCCTCCCCGATGGTTTGAATCCAGCCCTTGACCTTTTCCGCCTCCTGGACGGTCATGTCCTTGGGGTTATAGTGGAAGCAGCAGCAGTCGGTGACGCATTCGCTGCTCATACGAACCAAAAGGCCGTCCTTTCGGAAGGAGCCGTCCACGCACATACTGTCCACCCCATAGGTGGCCTCCTCAGGGTGCAGCACTTCCTGAATCACGTCATACATGGCGTAAAAGTCGCTCTCTCCGCTGTAGCCGGTGAGGGATACCAGCAGGGCCCCGTTTTTTAGCTGCATTTCCTTTAATTCCATTTGTAGTCCTCCCTATTTCGTTTGCGTCCATAATAGACCGCCCGGTGTCAAGAAAAGCCCTAAGATTCCTGGGGAACCATGATTTTAATGGGCTTGGGGATGTTTACTACCTGGGCGTGCTTCGTGTCGCCGCCGTACTCCCCGTCCAGAGTCCAGGCCACCGGCTCGTCAAAGTCCAGGGTCACGGACTCGGACTGGAGAATGGTGAAATGGTCGGGCTTAAAGTCCCGGGCAATCACCGCACCCACCAGGGTGTTGTAGTCGGGCAGTCCCTTGGGGGCCCGTACCAGAATCAACTCGTTCAGACCGTCGTCCATTTTTACAATGGAATCGTCCAGGGCCTTGAAGCCGCCTACGGAGGTGGCGTTGGTGACCATGCCCAGAATCACGTCATCCTCAATGGTCTGGTCGCCTACATGGGCGGTGACGTGGATGGGCCGAATGTCGGTCAGAGAGCGGATGCCCTCTAAAATATAGGCGGCCCGGCCCAGGGCCTGCTTGCTGGCGTGGGGGGTGGCATAGCTGACTTTGGTAAAGGCACCGAAAGCCGCCACATAGGTGAAGTATTTTTCGTTGAAGCTGCCCAGGTCTACCGGGAAGGGCTTGCCCTCAATGATGTTGCTCACCGCCTCGGGGATGGTTTTGGGAATATGCAGGCTGGTGGCGAAGTCATTGACGGTGCCGGCGGGGATATAGCCCAGCAGAGGCCGATGGTCTAGCTGCATCAGGCCGGTGACGGTTTCGTTCAGGGTGCCGTCGCCGCCGCAGGTGACGATCATATCAAACTCCTCACCCCGATCTCCGATCACCTGGGGAATGTCCCCGGGCTTCTGGGTGGGGTGACAGGTGACGTCATAGCCCGCCCCGGTGAACCGGGAAATCACATCCATCAGCTGTAGATGCATTTCCTCTCGTCCGGCGGCAGGATTCACAAATAACAGCATTTTCTTCATGGTGGCTTCCTCCGTTATCCCATGGATGCCTGGCCGCCCCGGCGGGGCCTCCGGCCTCCAATCAATTCAGGCTTAGTTTACCACAAAGAGCCGGAAAATGCAATCGGACAAATTGCTGCATCCGGCGAAAAGAAAGGGGCACGCCAAGGCTTGCGGTGAAGTCCCGTCACACTAAGCCGTCATTGCAGGAATTTGGTCAAAATGTACAAGAAAAAAGATTGCACTTTTATCACAAAAACTCTTGACAAAATCGAAGAAAAGCTGTATATTATAGACACAAAGAGAAAGGAGT
>CAVJIP010000115.1:4242-6234 GCA_963649625.1 Bacteroidaceae bacterium | reverse complement strand
GGAGCTGGTGGAGATGGAGGTTCGCGAGACTCTGGCCGAGTATGGCTTCGATGAGGAGGCCCCCATCATCAAGGGCTCCGCACTGAACGCCCTGGTTTCCGAGTCCAACGATCCCGAGGCTCCCGAGTATGCCTGCATCAAGGAGCTGATGGATGCGGTTGACGAGTATATCAAGACCCCCGAGCGCAACGACAACCTGCCCTTCCTGATGCCTGTTGAGGACGTGTTCACCATCTCCGGCCGTGGTACTGTTGCTACCGGTCGTGTGGAGCGTGGCGTCATCAAGAAGAACGAGCCTGTTGAGATCGTCGGCCTGTCCGATGAGAAGAAGGCCACTGTGGTCACTGACCTGGAGATGTTCCACAAGCTGCTGGATTACGCTGAGGCCGGTGACAACGTGGGTGCTCTGCTCCGTGGCGTGACCAAGAAAGAGGTCGAGAGAGGCCAGGTTATCTGCAAGCCCGGCTCCATCCATCCTCATACCAAGTTTGCCGGCCAGGTTTACGTCCTGTCCAAGGACGAGGGCGGCCGTCATACTCCCTTCTTCAACAACTATCGTCCTCAGTTCTACTTCCGTACCACTGACGTGACCGGCATCATCACCCTGCCCGAGGGCACTGAGATGTGTATGCCTGGCGATAACACCGTGATGAACGTGGAGCTCATCACCCCCATCGCCATTGAGAACGGCCTGCGTTTCGCTATCCGTGAGGGTGGCCGTACTGTTGGCTCCGGCGTTGTTACCGAGATCTTCGAGTAATTAATACCTGCAGAGACTGCCTCAACCGGGGCAGTCTCTTTTTAATTTTACGCAAATTTTACGGAAGAAGCAGGGATAATCCCGAAAAGGATTTCCCTTTTTCGGCGGTCTGTGCTATAATATCGGGGACACTGATCGGAAAGGATTGTTTGACGTTGCTGCAACACGTTCTCTATGTTTTTTTGATTTCTATGGTGCCTGTGATTGAGCTTCGAGGCGCAATACCCGTGGGTGTTGGGCTGGGGCTTCCTTTTTATGCCGTATTTCTGGCGGCGTTTCTGGGGAACATTGCCCCAATCCCGATTCTGATTTTGTTCACCCGCCGGGTCTTTGCCTGGCTGCGGACAAAAAGTGAATTTCTGGAGCGTCTGGTGTCCCGTATGGAGAAAAAGGCAGAGTCCAATCGGGAGCTGCTGCAAAAGTATGAGCTGCTGGGGTTGTGCATTCTGGTGGCGATTCCCCTTCCCGGCACTGGGGCCTGGACCGGGGCACTGGTGGCGGCGGTCTTTGACCTGCGCCCCAGGTACGCCTTCCCGGCCATTGCCCTGGGGGTGCTGATTGCCGGCGTGATTGTCTCCATTGTGACCTACGGCGTTGCTATTTTTCTATAAATCATCGCAATAATTTAGCACTCCCGGCACCTCTGTCCCATAGAATGCAGAGGGGGAGTTTTTGTGGAGATCCTATTCGGCGTATTGGTGGCCTGGGGCATTATTATGCTGGCCTGGATGCTGGCAGGTGTGATGCTGCTGCCCCTGGGGAATAGGCTGTCCATGGCGGTGGTGATTCGCTGCCATGGGAAGGGCCTATGGCTGGAGCGGTATGTCCGGGGGCTGATTTGGCTGAGAGATTTGGGCCTGCTTCGGTGGAGGGTGCTGTTGCTGGATCAGGGCCTTGACCCGGAGGGCCGGGAGCTGGCCCAGACCCTTAGCGCACGCTATCACCAGGTGGAGCTGCTGGGGCCGGAGGAATGGAAGAAATGGATGGAAGGAACAGAGGATGGAAGGAAACAACCAGATGATTCGGGGCACGATTGCCGCAGTGGTCTATCAAAATGAGGCCAACGGATATTCCGTGATTCGGTTTGCCCAGGAAGATGGGGAGACGATTACCGTGGTGGGGGTCATTCCTATGTGTACCCAGGGGGAGCGGCTGGTCATCACGGGGCATTGGGAGAGCCACAGCTCCCACGGAACCCAGTTCCGGGCGGAGTTCCTGGAGCGGCTGATGCC
>CAVJIP010000115.1:0-4232 GCA_963649625.1 Bacteroidaceae bacterium | reverse complement strand
CTCCCGTGCCATTCGGGGAATCGGGCCGAAAAATGCCAAGCGGATTGTGGAGCGGTTTGGCGCCCAGACCTTTACGGTGATGGAGGAATGCCCGGAACGTCTGGCGGAGGTTCCGGGCATCAGTATGAAAAAGGCGGTGGAGATCGGGGAGAGCTTTCAAAAGCAGTTTGGAATGCGAAAGCTCCTGGAATATCTGATGGGCCATGGCCTTTCCAGCGATCTGGCGATGCCCCTGTACAGGGCCTATGGAGATTTGGCCCAGGAGGCCCTCCAGGACGACCCCTATCTGCTGACAGACAGCTTTTTCGGCGCAGATTTTACCCAGGTAGATGCCTTTGCCGTTTCCTTGGGGGTAGATGCGGAGGACATCCGCCGGGTAGAGGCGGCCACCCTATATACCCTCCGGCACAATCTGGGCAACGGGCATACCTTCCTGCCCGGGGACAAGCTCCGGGACGCCACGGCGGCCATGATTTCCGTGCGCCGGGAGGCGGTGGGGGAGGCTCTGGAGTCCCTCCATGAGACAGGTCGGGTCGTGCTGGACAGCCTCCAGGGAGGCCCCGTGGTGTATCTGCCGGAATACCATCAGGCGGAAACCTATGTGGCCCAGTGGATGAGCACCCATGCCCGGGGGGAGGTGGAGCCGCCGACCCATCTGGATGGTATATTGCGGGCCATTGAGACGGACAGCGGCCTGACCTATGCCCCGGATCAGAGAAGGGCCATTTCCACTGCGGCGGAGCATGGGGTCATGCTGCTGACCGGCGGCCCCGGTACCGGAAAGACCACTACGGTAAACGGAATCCTGGCCCTGTTTGACCGGATGGACATGAAAACAGAGCTGGCGGCCCCAACCGGCCGGGCGGCACAGCGGCTGGGGGAGCTATGTGGGCGGGAGGCCGCCACCATCCACCGGCTTCTGGAGACGCATTTTGACCCGGAGGACGGGAAACTCACCTTCCTGCACGATGAATCCGAGCCCCTAAAGGCGGATGCGGTGATTGTGGATGAAACCTCCATGGTGGATATTCTTTTGATGGAGGCCCTGCTGCGGGCCCTAAAGCCGGAGTGCCGGTTGATTTTGGTGGGAGACCCGGATCAGCTGCCCTCGGTGGGGGCGGGAAACCTGTTTTCGGATTTGATTCGCAGCAAGCGAATCCCCACGGTACGTTTGACGGAGATTTTCCGGCAGGCCCAGGAGAGCCTGATTGTCATGAACGCCCACAGTGTCAACCAGGGCAGACTCCCGGAGCTGGGCCGGAAGGACAAGGACTTCTTTTTGCTGGTTCGCCGGGACAACCCCTCCATTGTGGAAACCATTACAGACCTATGCGCCCGGCGACTCCCGGTGAATATGCACATTCCCTCGGAGCAGATTCAGGTGCTTTCCCCCACCCGGCGAACGGACGCAGGGACGGAGGCCCTGAACCAGCGGCTCCAGGCGGCGCTAAATCCCCCGTCTCCGGCGAAGCAGGAGCGAAAATTCGGAAAAATCATCTTCCGAGAGGGAGATCGGGTGATGCAAATTCGGAATAATTATGATATAATGTGGAGGAAAGTGGAGGGAATCGGCATGGGTGCCGGGGTGTTCAACGGAGACGTTGGGAAAATCCTGGAGATCGACAACGCCCAGGAGACCCTCACCGTGGCCTTTGATGATAAAGTGGCAGAATACACCTTTGACCTGCTGAGCCAGCTGGAGCTGGCCTACGCTATGACCGTACACAAAAGCCAGGGCAGCGAGTACCGGGCGGTGATTTTGGCGGCATCCCACGCCAACCCCTATTTGCTCACCAGAAGCATTCTCTATACGGCAGTGACCCGTGCCAAGGAGCTTTTGATCGTGGTGGGGGATCCACAGGTGATCGTGGAGATGGTGGGGAACAATCGTCAGTCCCGGCGCTATAGCGGCCTGAAGCTCCGTCTGACAAAGGATGTGTGAAAATGGGGATCCTGGAAGCCATCACTGACCTGCTGTTTCCGAGAAGATGTATGTTTTGCAGAAAGCTCCTGGGCCATAAAAGTACGGGAGCCTGCCCGGACTGTCTGGCTCTGCTGACCCGGAATGATATGGTGCGTCCCGGTACATACTTTACCCGGTGCGTTGTGCCCATGAGCTATGAGGGCCGGGTACGGGATGCCATTATCCGTTTCAAATTCCAGGATCAGCCCGGCTATGCCACGGAGTTTGGAAGAATTCTAGCCCGATGTATCCGGGACAATCTGGCAGGAGAGTATGACCTGATCACCTGGATTCCCGTGAGCCGGGAGCGGCTGAAAAAGCGAGGCTACGATCAGGCCATGCTTCTGGCCATGGCGGCGGCGCTGGAGCTGGAGGACGTGGCGGTGGAGACTCTGAAAAAGCGGGCCAACAACCCGGCTCAGTCCAGCCTGACAGAGGCCGCCCAGCGGTTTACCAATGTGCAGGGGGCCTATGAGGTCCCGGAGCCGGAGCTGGTGGAGGGCAAGCGTATTTTGCTGATTGACGACATTGTCACCACCGGCGCAACCCTGGACGAGGCGGGAAGAACCCTGCTGAAGGCCGGGGCGGAGGAGGTCTTTGCCGCAGCCCTGGCCCAGCCGGTAGAAGAACATCACTAAAGAGGAAGTATTATGATCAAGTTATCCAGAGATATAGGAATCGACCTGGGAACCACCTCGGTTCTGGTCTATTTGGACGGAAGGGGCATTGTCATCAACGAGCCCAGCGCAGTGGCCCTGGACAAGGTGTCGGGAAAGGTGCTGGAGGTGGGGGCGGCGGCAAAGAAAATGCTGGGCCGTACTCCGGGGAATATTGTGGCGGCCCGGCCTCTTAAGCATGGGGCCATTTCCGACTACGACATGACCGCCGCCATGCTGTCGGTGTATTTGCGGCGCATCACCAAAATGTCCCTGGTGAAGCCCCGGGTGGTGGTGTCCGTGCCCAGCGGCATCACCGAGGTGGAGGAGCGCGCCGTCATTCAGGCCACCATGGAGGCCGGCGCCCGGCGAGTGTATCTGATTGAGGAACCCTTGGCGGCTGCCATGGGCGCAGGTATGAGCATTCGTGGGGCAGGGGGCAGCATGGTCATTGACATTGGCGGCGGCACCACGGACATTGCGGTGCTGAGCCTGAATAATGTGGTAGTCTCCACCTCCATTGACACGGCTGGGGATGCCTTTGACGATGCCATTATCCAGTATATTCGGGAGCGGTATCAGGTGCTGATCGGGAGCCAGACGGCGGAAGAGGTCAAAATGGCCATAGGCTGTGTGAACCCCCGGCCGGAGCCTCTGGTGATGACCGTTAAGGGCAGGAACCTGTCCACAGGGCTGCCCCAGGAGGTGGACATTACCTCCGTGGACGTGATGCACGCCCTGACCACCCCCTGCCGGGATATTCTCTACGCAGTGCGCTCCATTCTGGAGAAAACTGAGCCGGAGCTGGTGGCGGACATTTCCCGTAGCGGCATTACCCTGACCGGCGGGGGCAGTCTACTCTACGGCTTCGATCAGCTCATCTATCGCTCCACCGGAATTAGCTGCCATGTGGCGGACGATGCCATCCTCTGCGTGGCGCTGGGCTGCGGGAAAAGCCTTCGGTGGATTGACCAGATGCAGGAGGGAACCATCAACCTGGCCCGCCGGAAGCTCATGGCGGATTGATGAAATCGAGGTGATCCTGTGGGCGACTACCCGGTCATGCTGCAAATCAATATGTTTATTCTGGTGTTCTTCCTGTTTTCCCTGGCGGGCTGGTGCATGGAGGTGACGCTGAAATTCATTCAGTATCACCGCTTTATCAACCGAGGCTTTCTCATCGGCCCCTATTGTCCCATATACGGCTGGGGCGCAGTGACGGTGACGGTTCTGGTGGGCGGACTTTTGGCCCGGGAGGGCACCTATGGAGAGACGTTTCTGGCAGGCACGGTGATTTGCGGAGCGTTGGAGTATTTTACCAGCTGGTATATGGAAAAGGTGTTCCATGCCCGGTGGTGGGACTACAGCCAGAAGCCCATGAACTTGCACGGACGAATCTGGATCGGAAACCTTCTGCTGTTTGGCGGGGCCTGCGTGGTGATTGTAAAGCTCATTGTGCCGCTGCTGTTTCATTGGTTTGAAGCTTGGCCGCCGCTGCTGGTGGAGCTTTTGGGACAAGGCGTAGTGGTGGTCATGCTGGCGGACTATGTGGCCTCCCATTTCCTGATGAATCTGGTGAAAAAGCAGATCGACAGTCAGGAGGGGGACAGCAC
>CAVJIP010000114.1:0-2196 GCA_963649625.1 Bacteroidaceae bacterium | reverse complement strand
GGATCCAGATCAATCGGGAGATGATTTCCCGGGAGCGGCTGGTGGCCTGCTACCGGCAGGTGATGGAGGCGGAACAGGCCCTGGAGCAGGCGGGCTTTGAGCCAGTGAATGAATTTGAGCTGGTCACGGCCCTGGGCTTTGTGGCCTTTGCCGAGGCCGGGGTAGACTATGGGGTGATTGAGGTGGGATTGGGGGGCCGCTGGGATGCCACCAATGTGATAGCGGCCCCGGAGGTCTGTTGCATTACCCCGGTTTCTCTGGATCACACCCGGGTGCTGGGCAGCACGGTAGAGGAAATTGCCCGGGAAAAGGCGGGAATCCTCAAGGCCGGTTGTCCGGTTGTTATGGCGGCCCAGGCGCCGGGAGCGGAGGCGGTTATTCGGGCAGAGGCCAAGGCCCTGGGCTGTCCGCTCATTCCGGCGGTCTCCTGGATTCGGACGGACTACGACTGCCAGGGACAGCGGCTGCTTTTGGAGGGCGTTCCCGTGACCCTTCCCCTGCTGGGACGGTTCCAGGGGGAGAATGCGGCGGCGGCCTGGTCTGTGTGCCGGAGCCTGGGGCTGGACAGAGAGACGATTTGCCGGGGCTTCGCCCAGGTGTCCTGGCCGGGACGGCTCCAGTATATACCGGGAAGTCCGGGACTTCTCATTGATGCGGGGCACAATCCGGCGGGAATCGGGGAGCTGTGTCAGGCACTGAAGGAGCTGTTCCCGGAGTGGGAGAAAATTGCGGTGATGGCCATGATGGGGGACAAGGACTACGAAAAATGTATTCCCATGGTGGCAAAGGAGTGTAGGCTTCTGGTGGCGGCTACCGTGTCTCAGCCCCGATCTTTGCCCCCGGAGGAGCTGGCCCAACAGGCCGCCCTCTACTGTGCAGTCAGGACGGCGGCAGATATGGCCTCCGGCCTGAAGCTGGCAAGGGAGCTGGCCGGGCCGGAGGAGCTGATTGTGGTCTGCGGGTCGGTCTACGGGGCGGGAGCGGCCCTGGCGTGGTTATAATACAAAAACTTTCACAGGGCGCATACTTCGACGGTATGTGCCCTGTGTTTTTCTTATAATGGGATTAACCTGACAGAACGGGAGCGATATGAATGTACATCAGGAGCTTTCTCCAGGACAAGCAGATGACCATCACCCTGTCCGGGGAGATCGACCATCATGAGGCACGCCATGCCATGAAAACGATCTCCGAGAAAATGGAGGCATATCTGCCCAAGGTCTGCATCCTGGACTTCCGGGATGTGACCTTTATGGATTCCTCCGGCATTGCCATTGTGATCTCCGCCATCCGCCGGATGCGGGAGCTCGGAGGGAAGCTGGTGCTGTCCAATGTCCAGGCCCAGCCCATGAAGGTGCTCAAGGCGGCGGGGGTAGAGCAGATCGCAGAGGTAAGAGGAGGCGGAAAACGATGAGCCAAACCAAAAGACTGGACAACGAGTTGCGGTTGGAATTTCCCAGTCACAGCTGCAACGAGGCCTTTGCCAGAGCGGCGGTGGGAGCCTTCCTGATCCCCATGGATCCCACCATGGAGGAGCTGGCAGACATAAAAACGGCGGTAAGCGAGGCGGTGACAAATTCCATCGTCCATGGCTATCCCCAGGAGGCCGGGAGCGTATTGCTCCAGTGCAGAATTTATGACGGGAATACCGTGGAGATCACGGTGACGGATCAGGGAGTGGGGATTCCCGACATAAAGGCGGCCCGGACACCTATGTATACCACCGGGGGCAGCGAGCGCAGCGGCATGGGCTTTACCATTATGGAACGGTTTATGTCCCAGCTCCAGGTGGAGTCCCAGGTGGGCCAGGGAACCCGGGTTTTCATGACCCGCACCCTGGGGTCCCGGGGCAGGACTTCGTGAGTACAGGGCTCCTGGAACGGGCCTGCGGCGGAGATCGGGGTGCCAGGGAACAGCTGCTCCAGGAAAACGCCAGGCTCATTTGGAGCGTGGTTCGCCGGTTTACCGGCAGAGGGGTGGAAATGGAGGATCTGTATCAGCTGGGCTGTCTGGGCTTTCTCAAGGCTATGGACGGCTTCGACCTGAGCTTCGGTACCCAGTTTTCCACCTATGCGGTGCCGAAAATCGCCGGAGAGATTCGGCGGTTTCTCCGGGACGACGGAGGAGTCAAGGTCAGCCGAACCCTCAAGGAGCAGGCGGCGCAGATTCGCCTGGCCCGAAACCGGCTGACCCAGC
>CAVJIP010000113.1:0-3770 GCA_963649625.1 Bacteroidaceae bacterium | reverse complement strand
ACGTAAGGCCGCTCCCCCTTTGGAGCGGCCTTACCGGAAAGACTGTTACACCTTAAAATTCACAGAGGTGGAGCCTTCGTCGTCCTTCTGGAACACATAGTCCTTGCCGGGAAGAACGGCGTTGAGGACAATGCCCACAATGGCCGCAACGGCCAGGCCGGAAAGGCTGATGGTGATGGAGCCTACAGGAATGGAGATGGAGCCGGAGGCGGAATAATTGATGCCGATGGACAGCACAAGAATCAGCGCAGCAATGATCACATTGCGGCTCTTGGTGAAGTCAACCTGATTTTCCACCACGTTCCGAACGCCCACAGCGGAGATCATGCCGTAGAGCACCAGGCTGACACCACCGATGGTGGCGGCAGGCATGGCGGCAATCACCGCAGCAAACTTGGGGCAGAAGGACAGAACCGCAGCAAAAACCGCAGCCAGCCGGATGACCCGGGGATCGTAAACCTTGGACAGGGCCAGCACGCCGGTGTTCTCTCCATAGGTGGTGTTGGCAGGGGCACCAAACAGGGCGGCAATAGTGGTGGCAAGACCGTCGCCGGTGAGGGTGCGGTGCAGGCCCGGGTCAGCCACATAGTTGATGCCAACGGTGGAGGAAATGGCGCAGATGTCTCCAATATGTTCCACCATGGTGGCCAGGGCAATGGGCATAATGGTAATCACGGCGGTAATCAGCATACCGCTGTCAAAGCCTTCTCCAAAGATGGAGAAGGCGGTGTTGCCCCACTCCACCGGGAGGCCTACCCAAGCCGCCTGGGAAACCAGGTCAACCAGATTCTGACGGGTGGGCGCATCAATGATCATAGAAGCCACATAGCTGGCCACCACACCAATCAGAATGGGGATAATTTTCAGCATACCCTTGCCCCAGATGTTAAAGTAAATCACCACAAGAATGGCAGCCATGGCCACAATCCAGTTGTTGGCGCAGTTGTCCACGGCACTCTGGGACAGGGTCAGGCCGATGGCAATAATCACCGGGCCGGTGACAATAGGCGGGAAGAACCGCATGACCTTCTGGGCACCGAACACCTTAAACAGCAGGGCCAGCACCAGATACAACAAACCGGCACAGGCGACACCGAAGCTGGAATAGGTCAACGGAATCTCTGTACCGGAGGCGGTCAACAAACCATAAGCACCAAGGAATGCAAAAGAGCTGCCCAAAAATGCGGGCACCTTTCTGCCGGTAATCAGGTGGAACAGAAGGGTTCCAAGACCGGCAAACAGCAGGGTTGCGGAGATGGAAAGGCCAGTAATTGCCGGCACCAGAATGGTGGCACCGAACATGGCAAACATATGCTGAAGCCCTAACAGCAGCATCTTGGGGACGCCAAGCTGTCTGGCGTCATAGATCGCATCTTGATTCATGAATCAAACTCCTCCTTTTTCTACAATCTTTTCCATTATACATGGGAGCGATATGCTTTGCAAGCCCTTTTTGAAAAAAACAGAAAAAACCAAAAAAGGAGGCCGCTTTGCGGCCTCCTAAAGAGCAATTTTAAGAAAAATGGGAAACGCTGCCCTCCTGAATCATGGGAATGTGCCAGTCTACGGTCACATCAGAGAAGCGGACGTGGCGCAGCAGGGAGGAAGAAAGCTCCTCTGTCCGGCCAGTCAGACGGTTGAGCAGGGTCACCGCCTCCGCTCGGGAAATGGAGTCGTTGGGACGGAAGGTTCCCTCGGTGTCACCCTGAATAATTCCGGCCCGGGCCAGGGCGTACACATACTGATTATACCAGTCCGAATCATCGTCAGGCACATCGCTGAAAGTAACGCTCTTGGTGCTGGGCAGGAGAATATGCTCCGCCTGAACGTACTGCATGAGAAGGGCGGCAAACTCCGCTCGGATAATGGAGTTTTCACCTCCCAGGGTTCCGTCAGGATAGCCCTTCATGTAGCCCTTCTGTACTGCGGCGGAAACATAGGGCCAGGCCCAATCGGATACATCTCCCGGCTGCTGGCCCGGCTCTTGGGCTTGAGAAAGGCCAAGAGCGGTAATCAACAACTTTGCCGTCTGTTCTCGGGTGACGGCAGCGTCCGGCTCAAAGGTGGTTTGAGAGGTGCCGTCAATATACCGGCTGTGGAACACCTGGCCGGTATGGGCCTTGTCGCTCCATACCACGGTAGGGGCGCATTCAATCTCCATCTGCCGGAGCCAGGGGTATTCGCAGGCCCCGATGGAGACGGACTGAATGCCGCCGGTGGTATAGGGAGAAAGAGAGGTAATAAAGCTGCTTTGGGAGAGATTGGCAAGAAGTGCCGCAGAATGTTTTTGTACACTGTCGGTAAGGGCATGATTGAGGGCGATCTGGGTTCTCTCGTCAATGCTCTGGAAGTTGCTGGGAGAGATATTTCTGCCCGTCAGGTATTCCCGCATGGAGGCGGAGGCCCCGTCCCAGTATCCAATCTCCTTGACCAGGGAGGCGGCGAGATTTTCAAGGTGAGCCTGCTGGGTGGCCTGGGTCTGAAAGCCCGACAGTTCCAGGGCGTGATAGCGGGCAATACCCTGACTGATCCCCATCACAATGCCGTTGGGAAGTTCCCCGCCGCCGGAAAAGCTCAGCAGCATACCCAGGTGGGTATTTTCCACCAGCATGGTGTTCAGCTCCGGCTCAGAGAAATTGGTCAGGTCAATGAGAATGGTGGGAATTTGGTGATATTCATTTTCATTGAGGGTGCTGACCAGCTGATTGAGCATCCAATCAGAATTTTCATAAGCGGTGGTCACCACCACCAGGGAAAGGTCGGCATCCTGTTCTACATGCTGGGCCCCGTAATAGGCGAGGGTATTGTCCAGAATCTCGGAGACGGTGAAGCAGTTATAGCTGAGAACCTTATGGGCCTCATCGCCGAAATAGGACACGGAGACCTTTAGGCTGTCCATGGGACAGGCATCCAGAAAGACCCTGCTCAGCGCAGTCTGTCCCAAGCCGTCCAGGGCGCTAAAGAGCTGGTCGTTTTCCGTAATATACTGCTCAAACAGGGCAATTTCGTTGCGCTGAATATTATTTCCGTCGGAGGAGTCGTCTACCCCCAGCAGGTAGTGTACGTTTTTCCTTCCACACAGGGTGCGCATGGCATAATCCGTGAGCCGGAGCTTTCTGGCCCGGATGGCCAGGTATTCAGACAGCAGGGAGGCATCCGTCTCCGAGGGAGCCTCTACCAGGGCACTTTCCTGGGAGCCCTCCAAGGGAAACTCCTCATGCTGGAGAAAGGCGGAGGTCACAAGAGAGGAGGCCGCAAGGTTTTGGGTGGCGTCTCTGGGAGAAAGCAGAACGGCCAGTTCCTGGGCGGAGAGATTTTTATAGGCCTTGCTTACGCCGTCTGCGGTGTAGGGATAGGCGGCGATAATATCTTCTATCGTCAGCTCCTCCCCATAGAACACCGGGCGGCCCACCATGCCGTAGGCCCGAGTGACCCCATAGTGACTCAGAGTAAATCCGCCGAAATCGCTGGAGCAGGCCAGCCGGGTGACGGAGTCGATCAGATACAGAGTGTTGTCCTGGGCCAGCTGGGCGAGAAAATCAATGACCTCATATTCCGTCATGGAGGAGCCGTCCGCAAAGGTAAGGGCTGTCATCTCCGTCATACAGCGGGAGTTCATCAGGCCCCCGGAAAGAAGCTGATCCAGGGAGATAATAAAGGTGTCGTAGTCCTTGTCCATTTCCTGGAGCCAGGCAAACAGCTCCTCCCGGCTGCCGTATTGGGTGCCGTTGGAATTTTTGGTCTGTCCGTCCAGCCGGGTGGCGTAAAGC
>CAVJIP010000112.1:0-6240 GCA_963649625.1 Bacteroidaceae bacterium | reverse complement strand
ATACCAGTGTGGTGATTTACATAATATTCCCAAATGGCATCCATGCCCACATAATAGCCCCAATTTCGGCCAAAGGAGGCGGTTTTTCTGGCCTCCTCCCCGGTAACCCACAGCTCCTCCAGCTCTCTTTCCCGCCAGTCATTGGCGATATAATAGCAGCGCTTGGCGCAGAGCTTTTTCACATTCTCCAGATCCCAGACCCGCTGAATGGTCTCCAAATCAGAATAATTCGGCGCTTTCATCACTTGGCCTCCTTTCCGTAGGAAAAGGTTTCCGCAAAGGTTTTATAGGGCTCCGGGATTCGGGGCGTCAAAGCCAGGGGGCGGCTCGGGGTATACAGCTCCCGCACCGTCTCCGCCACCGTGTAGGGCGGCAAATCCACGTCCTTCAGGGGTGCAAACTCCGGAAGCTCAGGATAGGGCGTTACTTTCCTGCCCCAGCTCTGGCCGCAAAGGGAGTCCACATCGTTGAGGTACTGGAGATGCCAAATCCTCCAGTCCTCGTTTTCATAGACAAAGTCCCCGGCAAAATAGCCCCAGGTCCAGTCCGCCTCCGGGCCCCGCTCCGTGACCTCAGCGTCACAGCCCATGCAAATCCACAGGCCCTTTGCGGTTTGACCATCCTCCGCCACCTCAATGACAGGGGCCGTCAAGGGCTTGACATGGAAGGGCCCGATGCCGTAAATCTCCTCCTGGGTCTTTTCTCCCAGCTTTTCCGGGAACCGCTGCTGAATGAGCCTGGCCACCAGCTTATTTCGTTCCACCACTGCGGAAAAATATCCCCGGACCGCCTCCGGCCCAATATAGCTCCCGTCATTGAAGGTCAGACTCACATCCGCCCGCCCGCTGAAAAAGGAATCGAAAATCTCTCCCTGACGGTTTAGCAGCAGGCAGTTGACGTACTTGCCCATGAGGTTTTTGACGGTTCGCTGATCCTCCCAGCGTTCCACCAGAAATTCTGCCGTCATGTCGCATCCTCCTTATGGTTGGCCCTGGGGGCCACCTGATATTCTTCTATTATCATACCTGATGCGCCTGAAAAAAGAAAATACAGAATTTCTATATTCCATAACCTCAGGTTATCCCCGAGTACACAGCCCCCCGAAACGGCCTGCCGTTTCGGGGGGCTCCTCATTAAATTTCCATAATCACCGGGAGAATCATGGGGTTCCGCTTGGTGTGCTTATAGAGGTAATTGGACAGGGTAGACTTGATGCTGGCCTTAATGGTGGCCCAATCGGTAATTCTCTGGGCCACGCAGTCCTCCACCGCCGCTGTGGCGATTTCCTTCAAATCCTCCATCAAATCCCCGGATTCCTTTACATACACAAAGCCCCGGGTGATAATGTCCGGCCCGGAGAGGATCGCACCGTCCTCGCCGGAAAGGTTCACCACCACCACAATCATACCATCCTGGGCCAGGTGTTTCCGATCCCGAAGCACCACGCTGCCCACATCGCCCACGCCCAGACCGTCCACCAGCATTTTGCCTGCGGGCACGGTTCCCGCCAGCTTGCAGGAGTTCCGGGTCAGCTCAATGACCCGGCCAATGTCGCTGATAATAATATGATTGGGATCCATCCCCATCTCCCGGGCCAGCTTGGCATGGCGCTTGAGGTGGCGCTGCTCTCCATGGACAGGAATGAAGAACTTGGGCTTCAGCAGGGCGTGCATGATCTTCAGCTCCTCCTGGCAGGCGTGTCCGGACACATGGAGGTCTGCCAGCTTATCATACACCACCTCTGCACCCTTGCGGTACAGCTCGTTGATGACTGCGGAAATGGTCTTTTCGTTGCCGGGAATGGCCGATGCGGAAATCAACACCCGATCTCCCGCACCAATCTCCACCTGACGATGGCCGGAGAAAGCCATACGGTACAGGGCGGACATATTTTCCCCCTGAGAGCCGGTGGTAATAATCACCTGCTTGTTCTTCGGCACGGACTTGATGGCGTTAATGTCCACCAGAGTGTTTTTCGGCACGGACATATAGCCCAACTCTGTAGAGACCCGCAGCATATTCTCCATACTGCGCCCTGTAATGGCCACCTTTTTGCCATACCTTGCGGCCGTATTGATGACGGTTTGGATACGGTCCACATTGGAGGCAAAGGTGGTGACAATGATTCTCTGCTCGCAGCCCTTGAACATCTCGTCAAAGGTATGGGCAACCTTCCGCTCAGAGGGCGAAAAGCCCTCCCGCTCCACATTGGTGGAGTCGCACAGCAGGGCCAGCACGCCCTTGTTCCCCAGTGTTCCCAGCCGGGGCAGGTCAATAATGCTGCCGGTGATGGGGGTGGAATCAATCTTAAAGTCCCCGGTCATCACCACCACGCCCACCGGCGTGTGAATGGCAAAGGCCACCGCATCGGCTATGGAATGGTTCACATGGATAAACTCCACCTTGAAGCAGCCGGCCTTCACCGTCTCTCCCGCCTCATGGGTGATCAGGTTGGTGGTCTCCAGCAGACCATGCTCCTCCAGCTTGATCTGCACCAAGCCGGCGGTGAGCCGTGTGGTGTGGACAGGGGCATTCACCTGGTCGAGCACATAGGGCAGTCCCCCAATATGATCCTCGTGGCCATGGGTCAGGAAAAAGCCCCGGAGCTTCTGGTGGTTCTTTACCAAGTAGGTCACATCCGGAACCACCAGATCCACCCCGTACATATCGTCCTCCGGGAAGCCCAGGCCGCAGTCCACCACGATCATATCATTTCCGTATTCCAGCACGGTGATATTCTTTCCAATCTCGTTCAGACCACCCAGGGAAATGATTTTCAGTTTTTCAGCCAAATTAAATCACAACTCCAATCAAGGACGCCGACGGCTTACCGGCGCACCAGAAATTTATGTTTGCGGGCATAGCACCACTGGGTGTCCTCCCTTTTGAGGCACCCATTTTTGCTTATGAACCGGAACAGAAAAGCACCCCCGGAAACCGCACCGTTTTTGGCCCCGTCTCGCCAAAAATCGGCCCCGCTTTTCTTCAGGGCTTTCTGATCCATATAGAATACGATTCTATTCAGAATGCGCTTCCGCACATAAAACAACAAATTCAGGCTGCCTGGCAGCCAAGTCTATAGATAGTATAGCACACTCTCCGAAAAAAGTATACACAAATTTTCCAAGAAACATACCCCATGGAGCAGGACAAAGGGCACAAAAACAGACAACATCCAGCCGAAGCGGAATGTTGTCTGCCTTGCGACCAATCTCAGATCTTCTCCTTGACCTTTGCGGCCTTGCCCACACGGCTGCGGAGATAGTAGAGCTTTGCTCTGCGAACCTTACCACGGCGGACAGTCTCCACATTGACAATGTTGGGAGAATGCACAGGGAACACCTTCTCCACGCCCACGCCATAGCTCAGGCGGCGGACGGTGATGGTCTGCTCCACACCGCCGTGCTTCTTGGCGATGATGGTGCCCTCAAAGACCTGGATTCTCTCCCGGCTGCCTTCCTTGATCTTAACGTGTACCCGAACCGTGTCGCCCACGTTCATCTCAGGCAGGGTCTCCTTCATGTTCTCCTGATCCAGCTTTTCAATCAGATTCATCCTGAATCCTCCTTATCCAAGGGCGTTCTTACCGCAAGGAAATGCCATACATAACCCCGTTATGTGGCGCAGCAGCGGACCGCCCGTAATCAGCTTGGATATTCTATCACAAAATCTCTAAAAACGCAAGGGTTTCTTTTCGCTTTTTCTCGCCTTTACCGGGACACCCCCGGCCCGGTATAGCCGCCAGCACAGCCACAGCAATGCTCCATCCAGCGCCACGGCGATGAGCTGCCACCAGGAGGCCACCGTAAAAATCACATTGGCCGCCACGTCAATGGTCAGCAGCACCACCACTCCTATGGTTCCGGCCCGTTTCCGTCTGGACACGGCCCATATACTCCACAAAAGGCCGCCGTAGACCGTCCCCGCCGCCAGGATACCGCCGACCAGGCCCGCCGCCGAGCTGGCCCCTCCGGCCACCACCAGCACCGGGCACAGGCCCAGGGGAAGCGGTGCCACCGTCTCCCCCACATACAAGGTGAGCCATCCGGCCAGAATCAGCAGCACCGCCAGCCCCCACAGCAGGCCCAGCAGTCCCCGTCTCCCCACGGTTAAAACCTCCCGGTGGAGCCAAAGCCCCCCTGCCCTCGGTCAGTCTCCTCCAGGGACCAAACCTCCTCAAAGGTCTCCTGCCGCACCGGCACGATCACCAGCTGGGCCACCCGCTCCCCGGGCTGCACAATCTGGGGCTCCGAGGACTGGTTGTAGAGAAAAATCAGGAACTCCCCCCGGTAGTCGGAATCCACCACCCCCACCTTATTGGCCGGGGCCAGACCCCGCTTCACCCCCAGGCTGCTGCGGGCAAAAATCAGCCCCGCATGGCCCTGGGGAATCTCCATGGCAATGCCTGTGGGAATCTTTGCGGTTTCTCCGGGAGCAATGGTCAAATCCTCCTCCAGGCAGGCATACAGGTCGGCCCCCGCCGCCTCCGGGGAGCCATAGGTGGGGGCAATCGCCCCGGGGCGCAGCTTTTTGAACTTCATTTTACGGCTCCTCTCTGCCGTCCCACAGGACGGCCCTTTCTGCCTTTTGGCTTTTCCTTACGTCGATGATCCGCTGATTTCTCGACCCTCGGAACCGAAGGGAGGGATCCTTTTCCGCCTGGTGAAACTCTCCGTCCACCAGCACGTCCAGATTTTGAAGGAGGGCCATGGCCTTGTCTCCCAGCCGTCCCCCTAAAATGTCCCGCTCCAGGGTGTAGCCGGTGTAGCACCAGATGGTCTTTTCCGGGAACCGTTCCCGCACCAGCCCGGTCAGCTCCAGCATAGCCTCTTGATTTTCCGGCTCGAAGGGCTCGCCCCCCAGCAGGGTCAGTCCGTGGTTGTAGATTTTCTCCATGCCGGACAAAATGCTGTCCCGCACCTCCGGGGTGTAGCGCTGACCGTAGCCGAAGTCCCATGTTTCCGGGTTGAAGCAGCCCTTGCAGTGATGGCGGCAGCCGGAGACAAATAGACTCACCCGAATCCCCGGGCCGTTGGCAATGTCCCGCCATTTGATGGTGGCGTAGTTCACAGATGCATCACCCTCGCCTTAATTTCCTTGGTTTTGCCCTCGTTCCAGAAGTTTTCTCCCAGATACCCGCAGGTACGGCGGGTGACGTTCATTTTGGACTGATCCTTATTCCCGCAGTTGGGGCACTCCCACTGATAATCCTCGTTAATGAGGATCTCCCCCTCATAGCCGCAGACCTGGCAGTAGTCGCTTTTGGTGTTAAACTCGGCGTACTGGATATGGTCGTAGATATACTGCACCACCTCCGCCAGGGCGGTAAGGTTATTACTCATGTTGGGAATCTCCACATAGCTGATGGCACCGCCGGAGGAAATGGCCTGGAACTGGCTCTCAAAGTCAAACTTGGAGAAAGCATCAATTTCCTCCCGCACGTCCACATGATAGGAGTTGGTATAATAGCCCTTATCCGTAACATTGGGAATGGTGCCGAACCGCTCCTTGTCGATTCGGGCGAAGCGATAGCACAGGCTCTCCGCCGGAGTCCCGTAAAGGGCAAAGCCGATATTCGTCTCCGCCTTCCAGCGGTCGCAGGTCTTACGGAGATATTTCATCACCCGCACCGCAAACTCCTCCCCCACCGGGTCGGTCTGGCTGACCCCCTTCATCAGCAGGGTCAGCTCATACAGGCCGATATAGCCCAGGGAAATGGAGGAATAGCCGCCGTACAGGAACCGGTCAATGGTTTCCCCGCTTTGCAGTCGGGCAATGGCCCCGTGCTGCCAGTGTACCGGACTGACATCGCTTTTTACCCCCTTGAGGGCGTTGTGCCGGCACATCAGAGCCTCAAAGCAAAGCTCCAGCCGTTGATCCAGCAGCTTCCAGAAGGTCTCCTCGTCTCCCTTGGCCAAGATACCGATTTGCGGCAGATTGATAGAGACAACCCCCTGATTAAACCGGCCCTCAAACTTATATTCTCCCTGTTCGTCCTTCCAGGGAGCCAGGAAGGAACGGCAGCCCATGGGGGAAAACACGTTGCCCTCGTAGTTCTCCCGCATTTTCTTGGCGGAGATATAGTCGGGATACATACGCTTGGCGGAGCATTTCACCGCCAGCCTTGTAATATCATCATACTTTCCCCCCCGAAGGCAGTTGTTCTCGTCCAGAACATACACCAGCTTGGGGAAAGCCGGGGTCACATAAACGCCGGCGGCGTTTTTAATGCCCTCCAGC
>CAVJIP010000111.1:0-3196 GCA_963649625.1 Bacteroidaceae bacterium | reverse complement strand
GTTTGGATTATAGGCCATGAAGGGGAGTTTGTCAAGAGCTTTTTTGAGAAATTTTACGATTTACCGGAGAAAAGTGATTTTCCCCGGGATAAGGGGATGAGAGCACGCTCCCATCCCCTCTCACATTAGGAAATATTGACCCGGACAATGCAGCGGAACTGGTCGCTGCCGATTTTTGCGGTGATATAGGCGGTGCCGTTGGACACGGCGGTAACAACGCCCTTGCTGTCCACGGTGGCGACCTCCGTGTCGTCAGAGCTCCAGGTAAAGCTGGGCACCTCCTTGCCGAGAACGGAGGATAGGGTCAGCTGGAAGTATTCCCCCTTCCGGGACAGGGTCACATCTGTATAGTTGATTACATACTCGGAATCGTCGCTGTTGTAGCCCTTGCTGCCGGTTACATCCACGCAGCGGACAATGCAGCTGGCGGTATACTCGGCAATGGAGGCGGAAATCACGGCGGTACCGTCGGCCACAGCAGTGACCAGGCCGCTGTCGTCTACAGTGGCCACGCTGGGGTCAGAGCTTTCCCATACGGTGGCTTTCTCCTGGGCGGCGGTCAGTTCATAGTCAATGGCCAGCTGAGCCGTTTGGCCCTCGTAGTTCATGGTGATGTCCTCCATGTTCATGTCCAGAACCGTATCGGGCACCTCAAAGCTGCACACCACGGTGACGGCAATAAAGGTTCCGCCGCACTCTCCCTTGACGGTGCAGATGCCGCCCCGGCGGGCACGGATGGTGCCGGTGCCGTCCACGGTGGCCACCGTTTCGTCGTCACTGGACCATTCAATCTCAGAGGCGGCAACGGAGGGGGTAATGATATAGGACACCTTGGAGGTCTCTCCACGGGAATACAGGTAAATGGTAGAAGCACCTGTGACCTGGAACTGGTCCAGCTCAATGGGCTCCTTGGAGGGCTCAGGGGTTTCCTCCACCGCAGAGTCCTCTGTAGTAACCGCCTCCGGGCTGGGAGAAGCAGCTTCACTTACCACAGCGGACACCTCCGGGGAGGCCATCGCCGTAGCTGCGGCGGCAGGGGTGGCAGTGGCAGTTCCCAGAAGCTCCTCATCAGACATGGAATTGAAGAAGCCCATGCGGAAAAGCATAATGCCGATGCCTCCGGCAATCAGCAGCAGGGCGGTCAGCAGCCCGATCAGCACGCCGATCACAGCGGCACTGCGCCGTTTCATGGGCTGAGGCTCGTCCTCCTCCAGCTCCTGCTGGCGGGGCTTCTGTTGGAGCTGGGAGGGCCGCTTCTTCTGGCTCTGGGGAGCATTGTCAGACCCTCCGGGCTTTTTCCCTCCCTTTTCGGCCCCTTTGCCGCTCTCCTTGCCGGCCTTATCGGCCTTTCGGGCCTTGGGAGACTTGCCGGAGGCCGTGGCTTTGTCCTCCCGCTGGGCCTTGGCGGCCTTCCGAACCTTTGCCGTCTCAAACACCATGGTTACATCGGAATCCTCCGGCTCCTCCAACTCGGGAGAGGGTACTTCAGCGGAGGTATCCTCCGGCATATCCTCAAAAACAGGAACCTCTGGGGAATCCTCAGAAGCCTCCCGTGCCTCCGCCAAATCATCATCCAGGGAGATGCCCAGTTCCTCCAAAACGTCCTGTAAGACTTGATCGTCATAGTCCTCTCTGCCGCAGTTGGGGCAGATGTCAGACCCATCCGGAATCACATTTCCGCATTTTTCACAGATCTTGCTCATACGCTTCCTCCACAAATCATAAAATCTATTCTGTAAAATGATAGGAATTTTCAAGGCCGCCTCCTATAATAGCACATCTTTCTACAAAATCCAATGATTATATGCGTATTCCTGTTGCTTTTTTTTCAATTTTAACGTAGAATAGAGCAGAATAGACGACCTGTGTATCCGTGGCAGCCTTCGATCCCGCTGCGTATACCTATTATTTCCTCTGAATGGGAGGTTTTACTTTGATCGATCCAAGAAAAATCACACCCCTGCTGAGCAACATGACCGTTGACCGGGAGCTGGGCCGAGGCCCCAATGGCGTGACTTATCTGGTCACTCGCCGTTTGGACGGAAAGAAAATGGTGCTCAAACACCTTTCCATTCCCTCCAGCGATGCGGAGACCAGAGCCTTGATCTATGCGGGAGCCGTTTCCGGTGAGGCGGATGCCCAGCGGTATTATGCCTCGCTGGTCAAGGACATTAAGGCCGAGCTGCTGCTGCTCAACGGCGTGAAGAATGCATCCAACATTCTCAAGTTTCGGGGCTACCAGGTGGATCAAAAGTTTATCGGCTCCGGATATGATGTCTACCTGCTGGCAGACTACTGCCGCAGCCTCAGAGAGTATGTGGCAGCCCATCCCCTGACCAAGCTCCAGGCGGTAAATTTGGCCATTGACCTTTGCTCCGGGCTGGAGCAGCTTCGGGCCGCAGGTCTGGTGCATAAGGATATCCATCCCGGAAATATCTATCTGGGGGACAGTCGGCATTTTCTGCTGGGTGATCTGGGGGTAGTCAAGGTAGAGGAGCTGGAATACGGCTCCATGCCGGACAACCTGCTGACGGACTACTCCGCCCCGGAGGTCATTCCCACGGATGCGGCCCTCTCCCCCACCATGGACATTTACAGCGTGGGTATGATTCTCTATGAAATCTACAACGGAGGGCTTTTGCCTCTGGGAGAGGAAGGAAAGCTCCTGCGGACGGAGGGAGAGCTTCCCGCCCCGGCCTATGCGGACATTGCCCTTTCCGACATTATTCTCAGGGCCTGTGCCTATGACCCGGATGACCGCTATCAGACCCCGGGAGAGATGAAGCAGGCACTGGTGCTGTATATGCAGCGGGGCAACATCTCCAATACGCCCCTGGTTCCCCCGGCTGCCCCGGAGGAGAGCGATGCTCAGGTGGACGTGGCGGCCATTGCAGCCACCGTGGAGGCCGGACAGGCCGCCGAAGGGGAGCTGGGCGATGCGGCCGCCCCGGCCCAAGGGGAGGAGCTGCCCGACCCGGGCTTTATTCTGGACGAAGAGGTGGAGGATGTGCCGAAGGTCTCTCTGAATGATATTTCCGATGACGACCTGCTGGTTCCCACGGAAACGGAAATCTCCGTGGAGGACTTCCTGGCCTCGATCCGCAGCAGGCCGGGGCTGGAGGTGGTGTCCATGGACGACCGGGGCAATACCTCCACCGTGCCCGGCTACGAGACGGAGGAAACCCTGCCGGAGGGC
>CAVJIP010000110.1:7265-40625 GCA_963649625.1 Bacteroidaceae bacterium | reverse complement strand
ATTCAGCGAGAGAATCGGTCGGAAGAAATGAAGGCTTGAGATGTGTCATCTTGCAGTATTTATTCAGAAAGGATTTGATAAACGCATTTCTTTTCCAATCCGGCATTGCCGGTGCTAATAGATACTTTTCATTCAGGAGGACAGGTCCCATGTACTGGTCGGTATCCTTCCGAAGGCTATTAAAATAAGCTGACTTCCCGTCAATGTGTAAGCGGCAAAAACGCAGCATCAGGCAAGAAATGCTTCGATGAAATGAGATTCGGTGTATACGGCTTGAGAACAGTGGCTTTCGGTATTATAGACTGACAGGTAACAAATCTTGCAAGAATGGCGATGTCCAATCGGGCATCCAGAGGATGGGCCCATGAACAGATAAAGCCTTTGATACGAAAACCAATTAAAACATTTTGATTGTAATTGAGTGTTTTAATGGCCGCAACGGCGTAGTTTTCGTGTACAGACGGCATTTGAAGCCTGACCGTGCCTTAGCACGATGCTTCAAAGGGTTTCATTACAATCAAGGATTTTAATGAAACAGTGGTATGAAAACTTCATAAGAAAGGATGGAAGGGGAATGATCGATCCCATCCAGCATTGACTGCCGTGTGTGATTTCGGAATGGATTTCATGCACGGCAGTTTGTCGCTGTTGCAGAGAAAAACCGTGGGTTGCAGGATACGGCGAAGTGTGATATAATGCCCCTGCTTTCGACTATTTTCAAAGGGAAGGGGCTTTTATGGAACAATCAATGATTAAGGACTTGACCACCGGCTCTGTGGGGAAGGAGCTTTTGCGGTTTGCGTTTCCTTTTATGCTCTCCAATGCGCTGCAGACGGTGTACAACCTGGTGGACATGGTGGTGGTGGGGCAATTTGTTGGCTCCAGCGGCCTGTCCGGGGTATCCATCGGCGGACAAATCGTTTGGCTTTTGAGTTGTATTGCCATCGGCTATTCCTCCGGCGGCCAGATATTTATTTCTCAGCTGGTGGGGGCCGGAGATCGGGAGGGCATCCGGCGAACCATCGGCACCCTGTTTACCGTGATTGCGGCCTTCTCTATTTTGTTTACCATTGTGGGCATTGCGCTCCATGAGCCCTTACTGTCCCTGATGAACACCCCGGAGGAGGCCATGGGCCAGGCCAAGGACTATGTGGTGATTTGCTCTGCGGGACTGTTTTTTGTCTATGGCTACAACACGGTATCCGCAATTCTGCGGGGCATGGGGGATTCCACCCGGCCCTTCCTGTTTATCGCCATCGCCGCCATACTCAATGTGATTCTGGATTTGCTTTTTGTGGGCCCCCTGGGCATGGAGACTGCCGGGGCAGCCCTGGCCACGATGATCTCCCAGGCGGTGAGCTTTATTATCTCCGTGATTTACCTCTACCGGCGGAAGGAGAGCTTCGGCTTTGATTTTAAGCGGAAGAGCTTTGCGGTGGACGGCCCAACCTTTCAGGCCCTGTCCAAGCTGGGCCTGCCCCTGACGGTGCAGACCTCTGCCATCAACATCTCCATGCTGTTTGTGACCGCAGGAATCAACACCTACGGTTTGGTCTATGCCTCGGTGTACGGCATATGCAGCCGGCTCAACTCCATTATGTTTATCATTACCAACTCCATTTCTACGGCCAGCGCCTCCATGTTCGGCCAGAATCTGGGGGCGGGGAAGTATGACCGGGTCAAGCAGGTGTTCTGGTTCGGGAACCTTTACTGCACGATATTTTTCGTGGCGGCGGCGGTGGGCTGCATGGCCTTTCCGCAGCAGATCTTCCAGCTGTTTACCCAGGACGGGGAGGTGCTGGCGGAGGCCTCCTATGCCATGCTCACCTTGGTGGTGATGTTCTTCGGATTTGCCACCATGACCCCGGGGGTGGCACTGATTAACGGCATCGGAAACGGCAGCCTCAGCCTGGTCACGGCACTGCTGGACGGCGTAATCGTGCGGATCGGCCTTTGCTTTCTTCTGGCCGGGCCCCTGGGGGTCTGGGGTTATTTCTGGGGCAACGCCCTGGCGGGCTTTGTCAGCACGATCATCGGGGACTTCTACTATCTCACGGGACGCTGGAAAAAGCGGAAGCTGATGGTGGATACCGCCAACGCCGGGAGCTAGTCTCCCGGACAACAGAATAAGCCAAGCAGGAGGCCAAGGGAATGCCCTTGACCTCCTGCTGTTTCGTTGATGCCTGTGTCCGGAGCCGATTACATACCGCCCTGCATTTTGGGAGGTTCCCAAAGCTCGGACTCCTCATGGGTGGTGATGTTGTTATCCTTGGCGAATTTCTTCATCTGGGCCTTTGCCTTGTCCCAGGAGCCCTTTTCCTTGTTTTCCAGGGCCTCCTTGGTAATGGGCATCCCCTCGCTGCCGCCTCCGGGGCCGCCGGGGCCACCGCCGGGGCCTGCGCCGCCCTTCATTTTAATCAGCATAACCTCAGAGGGAACCTTCTTGAAGAGCTTTTTCTGCATGGTGGGCTGGAAGGTAATCGTGGTGATCTGATCCGCTCGGATGTTCATGGTCATGGCCTGCTTGTCGGCCATACGGAGCACGAACTCTGTTTTGTCAAACAGGATGTCGGCCTTTGCCATTGTTGACGCCTCCATTCAAATATATCGGTATCGCAGGTTTGATGCCTAAAGGATTCTCTATGTAGCATATACCAATCCCGACAATTTGTCAAACGTTGGTTTGTGTAATGGCATACAATATGTATTCTCCGGAGGAGGCGATTATTACGATAGTGTAACAGTCGGCCTTAACTCTGGGCCACGTTTTGACCGCAGAGCCGGCCAAGGGTCCAGGCCATGCCGATAGAGACGCCGGGAATGGGGGTGGAGTATTGAATGCCCCACCGGCGGCCACAGCAGTTGCCGGTGGCGTACAGGCCGGGGATGGGCTCTTTATTCACGTCCAGCACGTTCTGCCGGGCATCCGTCCAAAGGCCGTCTACTGTGGCCAGAAACTCATTGCCTAGCTGGGCGTGGCGCTGGAAGGCGTAGTAGGGGGGTTTGCAGATGGGCAGCAGGATTCGGGGATCCTTGCCGAAGTCCTCGTCCCGTCCGGCGGCGCAGAAGCCGTTATACCGCTGGACGGCTTGGAGGAAATTCTCCCTGCGTTGGCCGGTAAAGCCCAAATAGTCTGCCAGCTCCTCTAGGGTGTCGGCGCAATACATCCGCTCCTTGGGGTCGAACCTTCCGCCGGGCGGAGGGCCGCCAGAACCGCCGGGGCCACCAGGGCCGCCAGAACCGCCCATGGCCGGGGGTGCGGCCCGGTTAGGGTCCTTGCCTCGGGGGGCGTGAAGATTCAAGGGGCAGCCCTCCGGGCCGGCCTCTCGGGCAGACTGCATCAAAAAGCGGATCTGGCCCACCTCGTTTTCGTTGTCCGTCCATACGGCGTTGTGTCCCGGGGCCTGATAGCAAAACCAGCTTTCCAGATCGCTGTCAAACACGGAGGTCACATAGCCGTCCGGCAGTCTTGCGCCCTCCACGCCGGAGAGCACCACGTCCCCAAAGCCCTCGTTGCAGTATCGGTTTCCGTCCCGATCCAGCCACAGGCTGGCGGTGGTTCCAATGACCTGATTGGGGAAGAAATAGTTGGCACCCATGGTGGCAATAGGAGCAGGAGACATACGGCCTCCGGCCCAAACCCCCATTTGAATGCCGCTTCCGTCCTGGCCCTGCACCGAGGCCACAATGACCTGGCCCGGAGCCTTCAGAGAGGTAATCTCATCGCAGAGATCCTCCACCATTTCGGCGTTTTTGGAAAAATCACCGGCAGCCAGAATCACACCCTTGCGGGCGTTAAGCTGTATATAGCTCCCATCGGCGGCCTTGGCAATCACGCCGGTGACACGGCCATCGGTTTTCACCAGCTGCTCCGCCCGGGTTTCATAGAGGAACCGGGCACCGTGTGCCTTGGCCACCTGCTGATTGGCCTGTGTGACCTTGGTGAGACTGGCGATCCCGGGAAAGCGGGCGCAGCCGGGCCAAAACCGAAAGCCGGAGATGTCGCCGGTAAACTGGGGATGGCTGGGCCAGTGGGTCACAAGGATGGCATCCCGCTGCTCCTGGGTCAGGGGCTCAATGAGCCAGTCGAAGCACTTGCCGGATTCCCGGACGAATTGCAGAACCAGCTTGGGATTGGAGCGGTTGTTGCTGCGAAGCTGCCAGTCGTTTAAGAACTCCAGCTCGTCCACATGGGGAATGCCCCGCTGGGCCAGGAACCGGGAGTTAATATGGCCCAAGTCGTTGCCCACGGCGTGAAACAGCCGCTGCTTCTGCTGATCCAGGGCGATCACGGAGGCTCCGGCCTCTGCGGCGGCCCGGGCTGCGGCGGTTCCGGCATGGGCAAAGCCCACCACTACCACATCGGCGGAGAGGGTTTCCCGGATCAGAGCCGGGTCAATGGGGGCCGGAGGGGTTCGCCAGGCCGCATGGAGATTTGGCATGAGATCACATCCTTTTCATTTCGTACCTTTATCATATCGGAATTATAAGGAAATTCCAATACCAATCCAGAAAGGAGGATAACCTTGGGTTATACCCTAAGAAGGAAACCGGGCGCAGCCCAAGGGCTGCGCCGCAGTAGGTGATATGTCCCGCACACCATGGGTTTTTCCCAGCCAATGAAAGATCCCTGTAAGGTCAGCCGACGAAGGGATTTTTCCTCTTTTGCTGAGTTTTGTTCGGTTTAGGCTCAGCCTTGAGGTCAACCTTGGGCGGAAGGTTATTGCGCTCCCGCTGGTTGGCCAGGACGGTTTTCATAATATCCTTGGCCACCTGCTTGTGTACCCCATTGTCCAGCAGCGTGTCTCGGGCCTCCTTGGTGCTCAGATCCTGGGAGCGAACGTGCTCAAAGAAGCTCTCGGACTCCTGTACCATTTGCACCAGGGAGTCCACCTTGCCGTCACTGGAAAGCTGGAGCAGCATACATCTGTCTTTGGGATTTGGGAACAGCAGGGACTCGTTGTTCAGCAGCTCCTTGACCACGTTTGCCGCCACGATCTCCTTGCTGCGCCTGTCGTTCTCAGGCTCCACGGAGGCAAAGCTCTTGTTGGCCCAGGCGGCATCCGTCTGAGATTCATAATTCGTGTCCCTGTTGTCAATATAAATTTTGAGCTGTGTATCTGAGAAGGAGCGCAGCTGATCCTGAGAGGGCTCACTATATTGGCTGGCCCTTTCGTAGGCCGCCGCACCCTCGGCAATGGTTTGGAAGGCCTGCTGGGCATCCGCCCGCTGCCGCTCCATTTTGCTGACCTGCTGCTGGATGGTATATACATGGCGATCCACAAAGTCCAGCTGCGTCAACTTCTTTTCCGTAAAGGCCTTGACGGCCTTGGCCAGAGCACTGCAGGCCTCGTCCCCCAGGATTACAAAGTCGTTTTTCACGGCAAGATAGCTGTCGGCGGCCTTTTGTAGATCATGGAGACTTCTGCCCATATCATGACGATTGGCCGTCTCGGCTGACTCTCCCAGATGCTGGCCCTTCAGGCCCTCCAGAGCCTTACCAATCTGGGCAAAGGCGTTGGAGGGGTTCTCGCCTGCGGCGGCGTGATACTGCTCCAACAGCTGCTGTACATCCTGATCGAGCCCCTTGTCCACAAGTCGGCCGGGGACATTTTCGTTGAGGGTCATTTTTAGGCTGTTCTCCAGGCCCAGGTCATCCACCCCCAGGAGAAGATATTCCGTATGGTCGCCTCTGTCCGTGTAGTAAACCAGCATATCCGAGGTGGAGAAGTCCTGGTCTAAGATCTCCTCAAAGCCGTACTTTTTCAGAAAAGGTCTTGCGTTGCACTGGAACCCCTGGCCCAGTGCGCCGGTTGCAATCGTGACATAGTCAGCCAGGTTCGCATTCTCCCTCACAGTGACAAGATGACCGTCTGTCAGCTCCTTCACATCCAGATAGGAGTAGTAGGGGGAGGCAACCTCATCCGCCAGAGCGTGGGAGGGCTTCAGCGCAGTGGAAATATCCTCATAGTGGGCGCTAAGGGCCTCCAGCTCCTCCTGGCGGGCCTCATAGTTGTTGAGATGGCTGACAAAACCCCGGAAAGCACTGGTTCCAATGAACATCATCTCGAAGCCCGGGTCGTGGATCAGGGTGTAGGCATCAGTGAGCTTTTTTGGATCCGTCTCTTTTCCGCCCAGAATCATCCCGGCGGCCTCCAGGGCCTGATCCATTTTGGACTGGGCGGAATTTACCTGCTCCTTATAAATATCCAGTATGGCGTCCAGGCCGTAGTCCCGCTCATTCTTGGCGGTATCCCGGGCCTGCTCCGGGCTCATATTCGCATCGAGCCAGGTCTGATAGCGGCGGGCCTCAAACTGGTCCATGTTCAGCTTGCCGGAGGCCACGGCCATTAAACCGTAGACCTTTTCGTTGTAGCGCTGGCTCTCCGGGGAGCCGTCGGTTTTCATCAGACCGGGGCCAAACCGAAGGGTCGAGATACTTTTCTTCGCTACGCCCTTTTCATCGACTCCAAAGAAGGATTTTTCCAGGGATTCCCATGCCTTGGACTGCTCCGCTCTATGCAGGAGAATTGGCCGCATGGCCTGATAGCACAGCTTGGAATAGGCAAGCCGGGAGGCCATCTCCTCCGGGTGCTGGTCGAAGCGGGATGCCATATCCTCGGGCTGGGCCAGGGTAGGGGAGGACATCTTGCGAAACTCCGCCAGCTTTTGGGGAAGGGACTTCACCTCCGGCCACTGGGCCGCCACCATCTGATCCAGCTTTTCCAGGGCCTCCGCCGGGGAAAGGTTGGCAAGGTGCTGGGTCTCTACCCGCTCCTGGCCGTTTTCCTGGATGGCTGTGGTCTGGTTATATCCCGTGGGAGACATCATTTTTTTGAGAATATCTAAAAGATTTCCAAGGGTAGGCATTGTCCATGCTCCTTTTTATGCCGCCTGGGCGACGTATTTGATTACTATAAATAATACACCCTAAGAAGGCGTTTTGTCCCAGAAATATGTAATGTTTGGCGAGAAAAACAGCCGCCCCCAAGGGAGAGGGCGGCTGTATAGGTGCGCCTTACAGAATCATGGCCCTGGAATAGGCCTCCCGGTTGCAGACCTCCAGGTTGCCTGCGCCGTTGCAGTCTCCAATGGCGTAGAACTCTGTGGTAAGGCCGGAATAGCCGAAGGCCTCGGCGGTGAGGGGGGTCATGCCGCCGCAGATCACAACGCTGTCCCCGGAAATGGTGTGCTCTCCATCTTCGGTGCGGTAGGTGACGGTATTGCCCTCCACCTTGACCGTCTCTGCGCCGGTGATGCCGGTGAGGTTGTCGTAGGCCTCCCAGGCGGGGGCTTCTCTGGCCTCCCCATTGGGGCCGGCCTTCACAAAGGCCATGGTGATGTAGTGGAGGCCGGAGGCGTTGTGGGCCAGACGCTTCTGCCGGGTCAGCACGGTAACGTCGTGGCCCAGACCGCAGAGGTACATGGCCGTCTCTGTGCCTACCTCACTGCCGCCCACAATAATCACACGCTTGCCCAGCTCCGGCTCTCTGCCACAGGTGTCCAGGCAGGACATATACTGGGGCTTCAGCTTGCCGTTTTCGTCCTTGAGGCCGGGAATGTCGGGGATGTTGACCTGCGCACCGGTGGCGGCCAGAACCACGTCATAGCCCTGGGCCACGATCATCTGCCGGGTGGGCTCCGTGTTCATGACCACCTTTGCGCCGGATTTGCCCAGCTCATAGATCAGCCAGTTCTTAAAATTCTTAATGGGCCACTTAAAGGGGAAGTAATCGCTGTGGAACAGCTGACCGCCCAGCTTGCCGGACTTCTCATACAGGGTCACATCGTGGCCCCGCTGGGCGGCATAGATGGCGGCACGCATTCCCGCCGGGCCGCCGCCGATCACGGCTACCTTCTTGGGGGCGGAGCTCTCCTCCACCAGCCGGTGGAGCTTGTGGCCCAGGCCCTGAAGGGGATTCACCGAGCAGACGGAGGTCCAGGGATTGGGCTCCGGCAGCATTACGCCGTGGCACTTGTTGCACTTGAGACAGGGAGTAATGTCCTCTCCCCGGCCCTCATAGAGCTTTTTGCCGTACTCTCCGTCGGCCATAAAGCCCCGGGCCACGCCGAACATATCGCATTTGCCCTCCACCAGATAGCTCTCCATCTCGTCAGGCTCCTGGAAGCCGCCGATGGGCTTCATGAGCATGCGGAAGCCCATTGCCTTAACCTTGGCGCAGAAGTCCACCGCCGGGTGAACACCCTGAACAAAGTTATAGCCGGTGGGATGGGAGGCGCAGCCATCGTGCTCCCGGGCCTCCAGAATGTCCACCACATCGTCAAAGAGGCGGATAAACTCTATGGCATCGCTTTCATCGTAGCCGCCGCCCATTTTGGCGTTGCCGCCGTAGCCGTTGTTCTGCTCCCAGGCCAGGACCGCCTCAATGATAAACCCTTTGCCGAAGGCCTTGCGGATGGCGGTACATACCTCATGGAACAGGCGGGTGCGGTTTTCCACGGTGCCGCCGTCATACTGGTCGTCCCGCTGTCCGCCGGGATTCATCAGCATATCCGCCCGGAAGCTGACACCGTCATAGCCCAGGTTCTTATACCGGCGGAGCTTGGCCAGGGTCAGGTCAATGACCTCCTGCATCCGCTCCACCGGGAGCTTCTCCGTGGGTTTAGCATGGGGGCCCATGCCACCCCGGCCCCCATAGAGGGAGAAACCCTCGGGAAAGACCATAGAGGTGGTGAGAATGATCTTAGAGCCGTAGAAATGTACCTCCTCGCACATCTGAGACACATAGTTGTGAACGGCCGGGTCGGTCATATCAAAGGCCTGCATATGGGTCATGTCCATGTCCATGGGGCCTTGACGCTGCTGGGGATACTCCGCCCACTCTGCGAAATTCACAATGGCGGCGCCGTTTTTCGCCAGATTGGCGGCAAAGGCCCGATAGCCGTCGGCGGGGAAGGTCTCGGGGCCCTGCAGGAAGTGAGGGGACGCATTGGGATAGGTCAGTCGGTTTTTGATAATCTGTCCGCCCACCATAATGGGAGACAGCAGTGTCTGATAGCGCATTGCGGATCCTCCTTTTATTTGCGATTCTAAGCATATGTTAGCACGTTCCGCCTGGGTACGCAAGGTGCAATTCTTTCCCTGAGTATGCGGATTTTGCTATAGACCATAGCCTGGAGGACGGCGGGACAGAGGACATTTGTGACACAATTTGAAATCTGTCCCCGGAAAATACGGCGGAAGGGCTGGACGGAGGGGGAAATTCCGGCTACAATAGGCTCCAAGGAGGGATTTTATGGCCAATCGTGATTTTAACCGCATCCTGATCGAGGGGGCGGTCAGCCGTACCATGAGCCAACTCCGAAAGGATCCCAGAAGAAGCCTGCGAAATTTGGTGGATCTGGGGGTGACCTTTTCCAGAGGAAGATTTCAGAAGCCCTTTCTGGAAATGGCCCAGACCATGCTGGAGAACCAGGAGAGCGCCTATTACGACCTGCTGGAGCTGCTGGCGGGCCAGGTGGACCCGGAGCATATTAAGACCTTTGGCATCAACCTGGGCTACGAGGGCCTGACCAAGGGAGCCGCCACCATCCGAAAAATGGAAAAGCTGGAGGGCTGCAACATTCCCTGGATTATCTCCCTGGCCTGGGGCGGCGGGATGGATCAGGCGGCGATCTCCCATTTGATTTACCAGGGCATGGAGCAGGGCATTTATGTCTATGGGCTGCTGGGGGATCAGGTGCCCCTGGTGGCGGTACAGGAGCTGACGGAGCGCTTTCCCCAATGTGCCTTTTTCCTGATGACCACCGGGCGGAGCCTTCTGTCCCAGCCGCTGGAGCCCCTGCGGGCCTGTGACAACCTTTACATTTCCGTGGAGACCGGGGAGGAGGCCATGGAGGCCTGCGAGGCCCTGGCCGGGGAGGAGTTGTTCTACGGCGTACACCAGACCTACGGAGACGAAGACTGCATTTCCCCGGAGCGGCTGGAAAGCTATATGGACTACCGGCCGGTGGCGGTGCTGCTGCTGCCGGAGGACGAGGAGGCATACCGGCTCTCCCGGAGTATTCATCAGCAGGTGAAGGCCCTCCGAATGTCCCAGAAATATCCCTTTGTGCTGGCGGAAACCCTGGGGGACAGCCTGTATATTGACCAGGTGATCTCCGGGGACGGATGCATTTTGAACATTCTGGAAAACGGAGAGGCCCGGGGGATTGGCCGGGAAGGCCTGTGGCAGGGCGGCAATATTCTGGATATGCCCCTGACCCAGATTCTTCGGCAGTATGTGCCCAAGGCCGGAGGAGGTGCATAATGTCCTATTCCAACATGACAAAGCACGCACTGGCGGCGGCCATGAAGGAGCTGATGGGGGAGCGGCCCTTTGGAAAAATCAACGTGGGCGACATCTGCGAGGCCTGCGGCCTGAACCGTAAGAGCTTTTATTACCACTTCCGGGATAAATATGACCTGGTGAACTGGATTTTCCAAACGGAGTTTATTGAGACCATGCAGGAATCTCCCATGCAGGACGAGTGGCGTATGCTGGAGCAGCTGTGCCGGTATTTCTACGACAACCGGAGATTTTACCGGGCGGCCCTGGAAATTCGTGGGCAAAACTCCTTTTCGGAATACTTCCAGGAGGCCATCAGGCCCATTGTCCAGGCGGCCCTGATGGGCATATTGGATCAGCCTGCGGATGCGGGAGAGCAGCTGATTGAGTTTGCGGCCACGTTCTATGCCGATGCCTTTCTCTGCTCTCTGATTCGGTGGCTGGAGGGGCGGAATCCCGCCCCGGCGGAGGTGTTTTCACGGCAGCTTATGGGGTGCCTGCGGCTGGGGGCCAAGCGGATATTTTCGGATTCGCCAGCTCCTTAAAATATGCCGTCAGGGCGGAGAGAAGCCGCTGGCCGGTTTTCCGCTCCCGCTGGGGCGGTAGCAGGGCATAAAGCTCCCGCTTGAGGGAGAAGCCTGCCAGGGGCAGCAGGGCGGTGACGGCAGGATCGGGACGGGGCCAGGTAAGCTCCGGCCAGAAGGCGGCCCCGTCCCCTGTCTGCACCATCTGGCGGAGGGTGGAACAGTCGGAGACTACGGCCTGAAGCTCCACAACGGCGGGGAGGGTCAAAAGCTGCCGATCCAGCAACCCTCGCAGGGCGGTGTTTTCCCCGGGAAGAATCAAGGGAAGCCCCTCCAGCATGGCCGGGGCCATGGAGGTCTGGCCGGACAGCAGCCGCCGGGGCACGGCCAGCAGCAGCCGCTCCTCCAGCAGCCGGACGCTGTCCTCCTGCCGGCCGGAGGGGCCGGAGGCAATGGACAGGTCGCAGTCGTCAATCCAGCTCTCCTCGGTAAGAATCAGCTGGGCGGCAGGCTCCTGCCGGAGAAAGCTGTGGACAAAGCCCGCCATGGCGGGCTGGGCGGCGGAGACATTGATTCGATATTGCTGCCGGGGCTGATGCCGCTGCTTGACAAAGCCCGGCAGCTTGTTCACCGCCGTGAGAATGGGGCGAACCTGCTGAAGAAACTCCTGCCCGGCGGGATTGAGCACCAGACGGCTGCTTTCCCGGTCAAACAGCGGAAGACCCAGCTCCTGCTCCAGGCGCAGAAGGGATTTGCTGATGGTGGACTGGGAGACCATGGCCGCCGCCGCAGCCCGGGCCGTGGAGCCGTGTTCCGCCACCAGCACAAAATAGCGAAGCTGTGTCAGTTCCATGGAGGCACCTCCGGGAAATAATTTCATAACCATTCTGATTATAGAGGGAAAATGGCCGTTTGTCAATGAAAAAAATTCATAGCACTATGACCAAAGGTCGTTTTGCGTTCCAGGGAGAGCATGGTATAATATGTCTATCCATATCAGAAAGGAAGATTCCATGGAACTCAAATACAAGTCCCTGCTCAGTCCGATTAAAATCGGCAACATGGTGCTGAAGAACCGTATGCTCTCCTCGGCGTCTACCCCGCATTTTTTGCAGGGCACCGAGAAGAACCCCACGGAGAAGGTCATCTCCCATTTTGCAGGCCGTGCCAGAAACGGTGCCTCTGTGGTGACGATCAACCATCTCTATGAGAAGTCCATGCCGGTAATGGGCCGTGCCCTGGACAACACCCCCTGTCATTTTAATCTGTTTGACCTGAACGATGCCAATGCCCAGGACTATTTCTGTAAGCTGATCGACGCCATTCACTTCTATGGTGCCAAGACCAGCGCATACATTATGAGCCCTGCCAATATGGAGGGCGGCATGGGAATGCCCTCCGGTGCTCCCGATGGCCCCGGCGGCCCTGGCGGCCCAGGTGGTCCCGGCGGCCCCGGCCAGGGTCCTGAGGGGGCAGGCGGCCCTCCTGCGGATATGCCGCCTATGCCCATGGAGGACACCACCCCCAAGCATAAGGACTTCGGCGTAGAGGGCGCAGAGGGAGATCTCCATGCCCAGATGGACGGTGGTCCCCAGCAGAGTCCCGCCTCCTATACCAAGGAATATCTCCAGGCCATGATTGCGGACTATGCCCAGCAGGCAAAGGATCTCAAGGCCCTGGGCTTTGACATGGTGTCCGTGTACTGCTGCTATCGCAACAACCCCATGGCCAAACTGCTCTCCCCCATCACCAATGACCGCACCGATGAGTACGGCCCCCAGAGCGTGGAGAGCCGTGGCCGGTACCTGGTGGAGATGTTCACCGCCCTGCGGAAGGCCGTAGGCCGGGGTTTCCCGCTGGAGTGCGTGCTCAGTGTGGACGAGGAGGAGTTCGGCGGCTATACCAAGGAGGACACCATCCAGCTGGCCAAGATGATGGAGGGCGTCTGCGACATCTTCCACCTGCGCTCCGGGGATATGGATCCTCAGCATCCTCTGGGCTTCACCTCCACGGAGGAAAAGCCCGCCCCCTACATTGACGCCATGAGCTATGTGTGCAAGGAGATCAAGAACCGGGGCATCCAGATGTATGTGGCGGCCTCTGCCGGTTTCCAGGATCCTGAGATTGCCAATAACCTGGTGGCGGAGGGCGGTGCGGATCTGATCTACATGGCCCGCAGCTGGATCAACAATCCGGAATACGGCCGGAAGGTCTATGAGGGCCGCAAGGAGGACATTGTCCCCTGCATTCGCTGCAACAAGTGTCATGTGCCCAACGGCCCCGATCTGTTCCGGACGGTCTGCTCCGTAAACCCCATTCTGGGCCTGGAGGATCGGATCGGGCGGATGGTAAAGCCTGCCACCGAAAAGCGGAAGGTTGCCGTGGTGGGCGGCGGCCCTGCGGGTATGGAGTTCGCCCGGGTCTGCGCAGAGCGGGGCCATGACGTGACCCTGTATGAGCAGTCCGGGGAGCTGGGCGGTATGCTGAAGCACGCCAAGTATCCCTCCTTTAAGTGGCCGCTCCGCCAGTTCATGGAGTACATGATCAAGGAGATGGATCGCCTGGGAGTACAGGTCAAGCTGAACACCAAGGCCACAAAGAAGCTGCTGGAGAAGGAGGACTATCAGGTTCTGGCTCTGGCTCTGGGCGCTGAGCCCTCCTCCCTGCCCCTGCCCGGCAAGGACGGAAAGAACGTCTCCTATGCCGCCAACATCTACGGCCATGAGGACACCCTGGGCAAGAACGTCACCATTATCGGCGGCGGCGAGATCGGCGTAGAGACCGGCCTGTATCTGGCGGAGCTGGGCCATCTGGTCACGGTGCTGGAGATGCAGTATGACCTGATTCTGGACGCTCCCCACGCCCACTACCGCAACATGGTGGTCAACTACTGGAGACACACCGCAAACTTTGCCTATCGTGCCGGTGTCAAGTGCACCGCCATTGAGGCAGACGGTGTCTGCTATGACGACCCGGAGGGCAAGCCCCAGAAGCAGCTGGCAGACAACGTGCTGCTGGCCATCGGTATGACCTCCAAGAGCGATGAGGCCATGGAGCTGGCCTCCGCCGTGCCCTATAGCGTGGTGATCGGCGACTGCGACAAGCCCGGAAACGTGCAGAAATGTATGCGCTCCGCCTTTGGCACCGCATCCCAGATCTAAGAAAAACAACAAGCGTCCGGCGGGAAGGCTCCAGCCGGACGCTTACTGTATTGCATTAAGTCAGCGGAATAGCCTCTGTGCCCTTGAACTCCATGGCGGACATATCCTCCAGGTAAAAGCACATATGATAGTGGCCGGTTTGGGGGTTGTAGGTTTCCTTCAGGAAGGGGGCGGCCTGGTACATGGCGGCCTGAACCTCAGGCCGGTCGTCCATTACGGCTTTGCCACGAATCCGAAGGAAGGAGCCCTTGTTAAAGGAGCACAGCTCCACCTGGGGATCTTTCAGCATCTGGCCGTAGGCGGCCTTGTGGGTGCCGCAGCCTAAGTACAGCCTGTCCTCAAAGACCATGGCAAAGCCGAAGGGACGAACCCGGGGCGCACCATCCTCCACGGTGGCAAAGTAGAACACGCCGCCGATTTTATCCAAAAGCCCCTGTGCGGAAATCATTTTCATCATCCTTTCCGTAAGAATTGATACTGGCCCCATTGTAACGAATTTTTAGGGGTATTGCAACCGAAACCTTCCAGAAAGGCACAGGAGAGGGGAGAATGGCAGATGATCAGCTCAGGGGAGCATGGGCAGCAAGGTCATGAGTACCGCTGCCAGCATATTGCCGATGAAGGTAAACAGCACCGTGGTCATGGCAATGGGAGGATAGCCCTCCTTGTACTGGATGCCGGTGATGCTCATCATGGCCACGATAGCCCCTGCAAAGGGCAGGGAGTCCAGCACAGTGGTGGACAGCAGCAGTACACGGTAGGCGGAGTCGGCGTTTACGCCCAGCACCGGGATAAAGGTGCTGGCGGCGGTCATGGCGGCAATGATCATGCCGGAGGCGGAGGCTGCAGCTCCCAGCAGCAGAATGGCCATAATGGACAGAGCCAGGAGCGAGGGACCGGGCATATTCAGGAAGAAATTCTTAATGACCTCAAAGGAGGGGGCGGCCTCAATGGCATAGCCCAGGGTGAAGTTCAGCAGGATAATGGCGGGGATGCCGGCCACGGTCACGCCGTCGTTCAGGGAATTTACCACAGTCATCACACGGCTGGTGCCGTCCTTCTTGGGGATGTACACTCCGTAGCAGAGGATTCCGGCGATGCAGCCCACGGCCATGGACATCCAGGCGGCCTCCTTCAGCCAAAGGCTGTAGCTTACGGGAATCAGCACCAGGGGGATAATGGTGAGAATTACGGGAGGCAGATGGCTCTCGTCTACCTGGGCAGGCTCCAGGGGGCCATACTCGAACTTCATGCCCCCCTGAACATCCACGGTCATACGCTTATTGATATAGAAGGCAGAGGCCCCCACCACAAACAGCACAAAAACCAGACCGGCCACGGTGCCGGACCAGGAGTTTACGGCGTAGCCACCTAAAATGCCCTGGCACATAATGTTGGGAGCGGCCAGAGAGCCGGGAAACACGTTGCCCATGGAGGAACCCAACACCAGCATCACCGGCATATATTTACGGGGAATGTCCGCCTCATACATAACGCCGGTGGCGATTCCGATCATGGTGAACAGAGAGGCAAAGGGATCCACGCCCACATAGTTAAAGACCATGTTCATGACCACAACGCAGATAAAGCCGATCATGCGCTTTTTCTGTGCGGTGGCGTTTTTGCCCAGCAGGTTCAGCAGAAACCGGGACAGAGAATGGGCTGCGCCGGAGTCAATGAACATCTTTCCGAAGATGGCGCCGAACAGGTACAGGGGTAAAAGGGTTGCGGCCTGGGAGCCTACCTGGGGCATGACCGTCTCATTGAAGGTCTGGATCAGAGGCATATTGTTGGTGACGATCACCACCAGACAGGCTACCATCACCACATAGGCCAGATGAAAGCCCTTATAGGTAAAGTAGATGACGATAAAGAACGCCACCAGAATACCCAATAAACCGATTACGCTTGACATGATACTTCTCCTTTCAGTTCAACGTAAGGTATACTATAATAGCAAACGCCACACAATTATCTGCATTTGCTACTTTTTTGTCAATATACAATATCCGCACAGAAACCAGTCGAAAGGTAGCAATATGAGCTTTATTCTACAAAATGTGTCATTCTTCCCTGTTGGATTTGTGCTATATTAGAAATCTAACGGAAATAGTTGCTAAAATACCGTATATTATAGGAAAATACCAAAGGAAGGGGGGCATGAAATGAGAAACACCAGTCTATCCTGCTTCCAGGATTTTCGGTGCCTGGCCGGGGCGTGCCCGGATACCTGCTGCGCCGGATGGGAGATCGACCTGGACGAAGCGGCTCTGGCGGCCTATGCCCAGGTACCCGGCTCCCTGGGGCAGGAGCTGCGAGAGAGCATTCGGAGGGAGGATGGGTATACCTGTTTTGCCCGAAAGGACGGGCGATGTCCTTTCCTGAATGAGAAGGGGCTGTGCAGGCTGATTCTCCGGCTGGGGGAGAGCTGTTTGTCCACCACCTGCCGGGAGCATCCCCGGTTTGTGGAGGAATACGGGGCCCTTCGGGAGACCTGCCTGTCCATCTCCTGCCCGGAGGCGGCACGGCTGCTGCTGGAGGAGCCCTTGGAGCTGATTACCGTCTGTACCCGGGAGCAGGCCTCGGAGGAGGAGCCGGAGGCGGCGTATTTTCAGGAGCTGTACAGCTACCGCCAGGAGCTTCTGGAGTTTGCGGCCTCCGGCGCACCTCTGGAGACAATGCTTACCGCTATCGGGGAGACGGTGGGGCCCTTTCGGATGAATCTTCCGGGCTTTTGGCGGGCCATGGAGGGACTGGAGTTCACCTCGGACCGGCTGCCGGAGCGGCTGAAAAAGACGGCACCGGAGTGGAACAATTGGGCGCATCCCTCGGAGCCCGGCAGCCGCCTGCTGCGGTATTTTCTCTACCACTATGTGCTGCGGGCGGTGTGGGATGGGCTCCTTCGGGAGAAGGTGCTGCTTAGCGTATACTCCGTGGCGGCAATCCTTACCCTGGCAGGCGGGGAACAGGCCGAGGCGGTCAGAGAGGCGGCGAGCCTGTATTCCAGGGAGGTGGAGCATTCCGATGAAAACCTGGCACTGCTTTATTCGTTTTTGAACGGAAATATTCAATAAATATGCATTATTATATGAATAAATGTGTATATATGTGGATTTTCACAAAATATAACCGTATATAATTGCATCATTATGCAGGTTTGCGCTTGCAAAAGGGAAAATCCTGTGGTAACATACATCCACAAAGAAAATCATGGATACCACATATCACATAGGAGGCTGTTTGTTATGGCAACCAAGGAAATCAAAAAAGTCGTTCTCGCCTATTCCGGCGGACTGGATACCTCCATCATTATCCCCTGGCTAAAGGAAAACTACAATAACCCGGAGATTATCGCCGTGTCTGCGGACGTGGGCCAGGGCTCTGAGCTGGACGGCCTGGAGGAGAAGGCCATCAAAACCGGCGCATCCAAGCTCTATATTGCGGATCTTACCGACGAGATGGTGGACGAGGTGATCGTCCCCTCCATGATGATGGGGGCAAAGTATGAGGACTATCTGCTGGGCACAGCCTTTGCCCGGCCCATTATTGCCAGAAAGCTGGTGGAGATCGCAAAGGCCGAGGGGGCGGACGCCATCTGCCACGGCTGCACCGGCAAGGGCAACGACCAGGTGCGGTTTGAGCTGGCCATTAAGCGGTTTGCCCCGGAGATGACCATTATCGCCCCCTGGCGGGAGTGGGACATTAAGGGCCGTGACGAGGAGATCGACTATGCGGAGGCCCACAATGTGCCCCTGAAGATTTCCCGGGAAACCAACTATTCCAAGGACAAAAACCTGTGGCATTTGAGCCATGAGGGCCTGGATCTGGAGGATCCGGCCAACGAGCCCCAGTACGACAAGCCGGGTTTCCTGGAGATGGGCGTCTCTCCTGCCATGGCCCCGGATCAGGCCACCTATGTGACCCTGGACTTTGAAAAGGGCTGGCCTGTGGCCGTGGACGGAGAGAAGATGAAGGCCAGCGACATTGTCCGCAAGCTCAATGAGCTGGGCGGGGCCAACGGCATCGGCCTTCTGGACATTGTGGAGAATCGGCTGGTGGGCATGAAGGATCGGGGAGTATATGAGACGCCCGGCGGCACCATTCTCTATCGGGCCCATGAGGTGCTGGAGATGATTACCCTGGACAAGGACACCAAGCACATGAAGTCCAAGCTGGCGGTGGACTTTGCCGACCTGGTATACAACGGCAAGTGGTTTACGCCTCTACGGGAGGCCCTCCAGGCCTTTGCGGTGGACACCCAGAAGTATGTGACCGGCACCGTAAAGCTAAAGCTCTACAAGGGCAATATCATCACCGCCGGTGTCACTTCCCCCTGCACCCTGTACTCCGAGGAGCTGGTGACCTTTAACGAAAGCGACTACGACCAGAAGGATTCCAAGGGCTTCATCAATCTCTGGGGCCTGCCGGATACGGTGCAGGCACTGCGGGAGCAGGGCAAGCTATAAACTGGCAGTACTCGGAATTGGCGGCAGCAGGGCCTCTGCCCTGCTGCTGACCTATCCTCCCATCAACAGGCCGAAAGGAGACAATATTTATGAAATTATGGGCAGGCCGGTTTCAAAAGGAGACCGATACCCTGGTAAACGACTTTAACTCCTCCATTACCTTTGACCAGCGGCTGTACAGGCAGGACATCCGGGGCTCCATCGCCCACGCTACCATGCTGGGGGAGCAGGGTGTCATCACCCGGGAGGAGGCCGAGGACATTGTACAGGGCCTCCAGGCGATTCTCCGGGATATAGAGGACGGCAAGGTGGAGTTCTCCCTGGAAAACGAGGACATCCATATGAACATCGAGGCCATGCTGACCCAGCGAATCGGCCCCGACGGCAAGCGCCTCCATACGGGCCGCAGCCGGAACGATCAGGTGGCGGTGGACTTCCGGCTCTATGTAAAAGAGGAAATCCCCAAGATCATTGCCATGCTCCTGGAGCTGGAAAAGGTACTCATTGCCAAGGCGGAGGACAATACAAAGACCGTTATGCCCGGCTATACCCATCTCCAGCGGGCGCAGCCCACCACCTTTGCCCACTATATGATGGCCTATGCCAACATGATTCGCCGGGACATCACCCGACTGGAGGACTGCCTGGAGCGGATGGACGAGTGTCCTCTGGGGGCCGGGGCCTTGGCCACCTCCTCCTATCCCATTAACCGGGAGCGCACCGCCTCCCTTCTGGACTTCAAGAAGCCCACGGAGAACTCCATGGATTCCGTATCCGACCGGGACTTTGCCCTGGAACTCCTTTCCGCCTGTTCCATCCTGATGATGCACCTGAGCCGGTTTTCAGAGGAGATCATTCTGTGGTGCTCCTGGGAGTTTAAGTTTGTGGAGATGGACGATGCCTATTCCACCGGCTCCTCCATTATGCCCCAGAAGAAGAACCCCGATGTGGCGGAGCTGGTGCGGGGCAAGACCGGCCGGGTCTACGGCAGCCTGATCACCCTTCTTACGGTGATGAAGGGCCTGCCTCTGGCCTACAATAAGGATATGCAGGAGGACAAGGAGCCGGTATTTGATGCCATTGACACGGTGGAGATGTGCGTGCCCGTGTTCTCCGCCATGGTCAAAACCATGACCCTGCTGCCTAAGAATATGCAGAAGGCCGCCTCCGGGGGCTTTATCAATGCCACGGACTGCGCAGATTATCTGACCAGAAAGGGGATGCCCTTCCGGGAGGCCTATATGATTGTGGGACGGCTGGTGAACAACTGCCTCAAGTCCGGGGACACCCTGGACACCCTGACCCTGCGGGATTTCCGGGCGGTGTCCGGCCTGTTCGATGGGGATATTTACGATGCCCTGGCCCTGCGCACCTGTGTCAATGGCCGGAAGGTCATGGGCGGCCCCGCAGAGGAGGAGGTCAAGCGGCAGATCGCATACATTAAGGGCTTTGTGGCGGAGCGTACCGCCTCCGATGGGGCCTGTGACGGGAAAGAGGCGCAGCGGCCATGACCAAGGTATTTATTGACGGACGGGCCGGCACCACCGGCCTCCAGATTGAGGGCCGCATGGGTCTACGAGAGGATATTGAGTTGATTACCCTGCCGGAGGAGCTGAAAAAGGATGCCGGGGCCCGGAAGGATGCCATCAACAGGGCGGACTTTGTGTTTTTGTGTCTGCCGGATGCCGCAGCCAGAGAGGCGGCAGCCATGGTGGAAAACAGCCACACCCGGGTCATTGATGCCTCCACGGCCCATCGGATAGACCCTGCCTGGGCCTATGGCTTCCCGGAGCTGTCGGCGCAGCACCGAAGGGCCATTGAAGGGGCCCGGCTTGTGGCCAATCCCGGCTGTCACGCAACGGGCTTTATCTCCCTGATCTATCCCCTGGTACAGTTGGGGATCGTCCCTCCAGATTATCCCCTGTGCGCCCACAGTCTGACCGGCTACACCGGCGGTGGCAAAAAAATGATTGAGCAGTATGAGTCTCCAGAGCGGGGTACGGAGTATGATTCCCCCCGGCACTACGGCTTAAACCTTTCCCACAAGCATATCCCGGAGATGATGCAGGTCTGCGGTCTGAGCCGAAAGCCCATTTTCTGCCCCATTGTATGCGATTTTCCTCAGGGAATGCTGGTGACGATTCCCCTGTATTTTGATATGCTGCCCCACAGGGGCAGCCTGGAGCAGCTGCAAAAGGCCTATGGGGACTTTTACGCAGGACAGAAAAACATCCATGTGGCCCCGGTGATGGGCGGAGATCTCATTCGGGACGGATTCCTGGGCAGCAACCATGTGGTGGGAACCAACGATTTGAATATTTTCGTCTGCGGCAATGAAGCCCAGGCCATTGTGGCGGCCCAGTTCGACAATCTGGGAAAGGGTGCCTCCGGCGCCGCCGTCCAAAACCTGAATATTATGATGGGTGTAGACGAAAATCTGAGCCTGTGATACAATTTCCCTGGAAGGGAGAGACGTGGAATGGCGGAGGCAAGAAAACGGAAGGACTATCTGGACGTGGCAAAGGGAATCGCCATGGTGTGGATTATTTCGGTTCACGCAGACGGTGCGCCCTATACAGGTACGGTGGGCTATGTGCTGCTGATTCCCTTGTTTTTTCTGACGGCAGGCTTTCTCTGGAAGGACAAGGACGAGCCGGTTTGGGGACAGCTGAAAAAGCGCATGAAGCCCCTGCTGCGGCCCTATTTTGGCTATAATGCGGCGCTGATGGTGCTGTATGTTCTGGACTGGGTGCCCTATCTTCCGAATCAGGGCAAGGAGGCCCTGCGCCAGACGGCGAAAAAGGTCTTTGGGGTGTTCTACTCGGAGGGTGTTATTTTAATGAGCGACCATACCCCCTCCCTGCACTTCTTCACCTCCTACAACTATCCCCTGTGGTTTCTGACGGCAATGGTCACGGCCTCGGCGGCCTTTCTGGTGCTTTTGTGGCTCCGGCGGAAATGCGGCTGGAGGCTTCGGTTGCTGGTGGTACCCTGTCTGGTGGTTACGGTGCTGCTGAACCACCTGCCCCTGCGGCTGCCCTGGAACCTGAACAACTGCTTTCTGGCGGCGGCACTGATGGCCGCCGGCTGGGGGCTTCGCCAGACCGATTTGCTGGAACGGCAGTGGCAGCATCGGTGGCTGGAGTCTGTGGTGTACCTCGCCGCCGCCGGGGCCGTGCTGGCCATCGGAATCTGGAATCAGGCATTGACCACCTCCATGCTGATGAGCGCCTATGGCCCCCATGGGGACTGGGGTGTGCTGATTTACTTTGTGGGCGGCGTACTGGGGCCCTGCGTGCTGCTGCGGCTGTGCCGTCTGATCGAGCACTGGAGGATTTCCCGGGTGTTTTTGGCGCTGGGGCAAAACACCATTCCCATTCTCGCCCTGCACCGAACCATTATCACCTACTATAACCGGCTTTGGAGCTGTGTCATCGGCCCTCAGCCGGAGCTGTCCACCCCCATGTGGTTTGTGTTCTCGGTGCCCCGATTGCTGATTGCGGCGGCAGGCTCCATGGGACTGATTTACCTGGGACGGTATCTGAAAGAAAAATATCTTGCGCTGCGGCAGGCGGGCTGACCTGGCAGCGATCAATGGGAGGAATTTTTATGAAACTCATTTCCGGCGGCGTAACGGCCGCAAAGGGATTTAAGGCCTCCGGTCTCCACGCCGGGGTCAAGGCCGGAAGCGATCCCCAGAAGAACGACCTGGCTCTGATTCTCTGTGACGGCGAGGCCACCGCTGTCGGGGTCTACACCATGAACCGGGTGAAGGCCGCACCCATCTATGTGACCATGGAGCATCTGGAAAACGGGGTGGCCCGGGGGGTGATTGTCAACTCTGGCAACGCCAACGCCTGCGCCCCCATGGGCCACGAAAATGCCGTGAAAATGTGCCAGGCGGCGGCGGCGGCCACGGGGCTGAAGCCAGAGGACTTTATTGTGGCCTCCACCGGGGTGATCGGACAGACCCTGAATGTTTCCGTGATTGAAAACGCCTGCCCCACCCTGGCGGCTCTGCTGAGTCGGGACGGCTCTCTGGAGGCGGCAAAAGCCATTATGACCACGGACACCAAGGTCAAGGAAATCGCCGTGTCCTTTGAGATTGGGGGCAAGGAGGTGCGCCTGGGGGGCATTGCCAAGGGCTCCGGGATGATTCACCCCAATATGGGCACCATGCTCTGCTTCCTGACCACGGACTGTGCCATTTCCGCCGATGTGCTCCAGAACGCCCTGTATGAAACCACCAAGGTCACATTTAACCGGGTCAGCGTGGACGGAGACACCTCCACCAACGACACCTGCTGCATTTTGGCCTCCGGGGCGGCGGGCAATGAGGAGATCGACTGGAAAAGCGAGGATTATGAGGTGTTCCTGGGGGCTCTGAACTATGTGTGTACGGAGCTTGCCAAGAAAATCGCCGGAGACGGCGAAGGGGCAACCAAGTTGGTGACTTGTACCGTGACCGGCTCCCGCAGCGATGAGGTGGCGGAAAAGCTGGCCATGGAGGTGATTCGCTCCTCCCTGGTGAAGGCGGCCATGTTTGGGGCGGATGCCAACTGGGGCCGGGTACTCTGTGCCATGGGCTATTCCAAGGCACCCTTCCGCCCGGAGTATGTAAACGTGAGCTTTGCCTCCGTCGAGGGGGAGATTCAGGTGTGCCGGGAGGGCGAGGGCCTGGACTTTGACGAGGCCCTGGCAAAAAGGATTTTAAGCCGGCCCGAGGTGGAGATTCGTGTCAACGTCAACGAGGGAGAGCACTCCGCCACGGCCTGGGGCTGTGATCTGACCTATGACTATGTGAAGATCAACGGGGACTACAGAACCTAAGGGATAAAGGAAGTAATGGAACATGGAGCTTAGTATTATGGATCGTGCCCGGGTACTCAGCGAGGCCCTGCCCTATATCCAGGAGTTTACCCACAAGACCATTGTGGTGAAATACGGCGGTAACGCCATGGTCAGCGAAACCCTCCGCCGGGCGGTGCTTTCTGACATTGTGCTGCTCCATCAGCTGGGAATCCAGGTAGTGGTGGTTCACGGAGGCGGGCCGGAGATCTCCGATATGCTTGGCCGGGTGGGTAAAAAGGGCGAGTTCGTCAACGGGCTTCGGTATACGGATCCGGAAACCATGGAGATCGTCCAGCAGGTGCTCTGCGGCAAGGTCAACAAGGATTTGGTGAGCCTGATCGACAAGTACGGCGGCAAGGCCATGGGCCTGTGCGGCATGGACGGCAGAATGATTGAGGCGGTGAAAAAGTCCGGAGACGGGTTTGATTACGGCCTGGTGGGGGAAATCACCGGGGTGAACACCGCCCCTATTACCGATGTGCTGGAGGCGGGGTATATTCCCGTGATCTCCACTGTGGCGGCAGGGGCCGATGGGGAAAAGTGCTATAACATCAATGCGGACACTGCGGCGGCCCAGGTGGCGGCGGCCCTGAAGGCGGAAAAGCTCATTATTCTGACGGATGTGCTGGGGCTGCTCCGGGACGTAAATGACCCGGAGACCCTGATTTCCAAGTGCCGGGTGTCCGAGGTGCCGGTGCTGGTGAAGGAGGGGGTCATCAAGGGCGGCATGATTCCGAAAATCCAGTGCTGTGTGGAGGCTGTCCGCCGGGGTGTCCGACGAGCCCATATTCTGGACGGCAGGATCGAGCACTCGGTGCTTATTGAGCTGCTGACGGATGCCGGCGTGGGTACGATGATTTACTGATATGATGTGATTCCGGAAAGGATGATTCCTATGACAAGCAAACAGCTCCTGGCCATGGACAAGGAAAACGTAATGCAGACCTATGGCCGGTTCCCTCTGGCCCTTGACCATGGTCAGGGCGCAACTCTTTATTCCCCCGAGGGGGAGGCCTATATCGACTTTGCCTCCGGCATCGGGGTCAACTGCCTGGGCTACGGCAACGAAAAGTGGCTGGAGGCCGTTACCCGGCAGGCGGGAAAGCTCCAGCACGCCTCCAATCTGTTTTATTCGGAGCCCTATATCCGCCTGGCGGAGCAGCTGACCGCCAGAACCGGCATGAAGCGGGCCTTTTTCGCCAACGGCGGCGGGGAGGCCAACGAGGGCATGATCAAGCTCTGCCGGAAATACTCCTATGACAAATACGGCCAGGGCCGGAGCACCATTATCACCCTGAAGGACTCCTTCCACGGCCGCACCGTCACCACCCTGGCGGCCACGGGACAGGACGTGTTCCATCAGTACTTTTTCCCCTTTACCGAGGGTTTCGTCTACGGAGAGGCCAATGAGATTGACTCCATCCGGGCCCTGGACGACGGTCATGTGTGCGCCGTGATGCTGGAGCTGATTCAGGGAGAGGGCGGCGTGCTGCCGCTGGAGCGGGAGTTTGTCCGGCAGGTGGAGGCCCTTTGCCGGGAGAAGGATTGGCTTCTGGCGGTGGACGAGGTGCAGACCGGCGTAGGCCGGACCGGCAGCCTGTTCTGCTTCCAGCAGTATGACATTCTCCCGGATGTGATGAGTTTTGCCAAGGGCATCGGCGGAGGACTTCCCTTGGCGGGCATCCTGGCCGGGGAAAGAACCCAGGGAGTTTTGACCCCCGGAACCCACGCCACCACCTTCGGGGGCAACCCCGTCTGCTGCGCCGGAGCCCTCAGCGTGCTGGAGCAGCTGGACGTGGAAATGCTGGCCCAGGTGCGGGAAAAAGGCGCATACCTCAAGGAAAAGCTCGGGGCCATGCCCGGGGTGAAGGAGGTTCGGGGCATGGGCATGATGCTGGGAATATGCCTGCAGGAGGGCTATCAGGCCGGTGAGTTGGTGCAGAAGCTGCTGGAGGAGGGCCTGCTGTGCCTGACCGCCGGCCACAACACCATCCGTCTGCTGCCGCCTTTGGTGATTTCCCGGGAGGAGCTGGATCAGGGCCTTGCCATTATGGCCCGGGTGCTGGGACAGAAGGGGTGAGATGCCATTGAAAAAGGATCTGTTAAAGCTGCTGGATCTGAGCACCGAGGACATTTTCTCTGTGCTGGATCTGGCGGATCAGCTGAAATATGACCGGCAGCACGGCATTCCCCATCCCAGGCTGGCCGGGAAGGTGCTGGCCATGGTGTTCGCCAAGAACTCCACCCGAACCCGGGCCTCCTTTGAGTCCGGTATGTTCCAGCTGGGAGGCCACGCCATGTATCTGACGGCGGCGGACACCCAGATCGGGCGGGGAGAGCCGGTGGAGGACACCGCAAGAACCCTGAGCCGGTACTGTGACGGCATTATGTACCGCACCTTCCGGCAGGAGGAGCTGGAGGAGCTGGCAAGGTATGCCACCGTTCCCGTGATCAACGGCATGACGGACTTCTCCCATCCCTGCCAGGTGCTGGGAGATTTGATGACCATTCGGGAAAGAAATCCCCTGCTGGAGGGCCTGCGGCTGAGCTTTGTGGGGGACGGCAACAATATGTGCTCCAGCCTGATTGTGGGCGGCCTGAAGGTGGGGATGTATGTGTCCGTGGCCTGCCCGGAGGGGTATGAGCCGCCCCAAGCCATTCTGAACTTTGGGGCGGAATACGGAGAGCGGTTCCGGCTGCTTCGGGAGCCCAAGGAGGCCGTCCGGGAGGCGGATGTGGTATATACGGATGTATGGACCTCCATGGGCATGGATGACCAGCGGCAGCAGCGGGAGCGGGCCTTTTCCGGGGTCTACCAGGTGGATCGGGCCCTGCTGGCCGAGGCCAAGCCCGGGGCCATGGTGATGCATTGCCTCCCCGCCCGCCGGGGTGAGGAGATTACGGCGGAGGTCTTTGAGGATCACGCCGGGGACATCTTTGAGGAGGCGGAAAACCGGCTCCACGCCCAAAAGGCGGTGCTGACCCTGCTCATGGGGTAATATTGCCATAGGAGCCTGGGTTTTTTGTATTGTTTTTGTGAATAACATGGAAAATTCGCATATTTTCATGAATGTTGTGAATATTTGTGAATTTCCCTAAATAAACTGCTATAATGGTACATCATGGAGTTCGGCGTATCCCCCCGCCTTTGGGGGAGCGTCTCCATAAATTGAAGGGATGATTTCATCATGAAAAAGTTTTTTGCTATGGCACTGAGCTGCGCCCTGTGCCTTTCCATGCTGGTCGGCTGCGGAGATTCCGCTGCCTCCACCACCACCTCCACGAAGGACACGGCCTCCACCCAGGAGACGCAGGCCGCAGCCACAGAGGCTGCCGCCTCCGCCGAGACTGCCGGGGAGTTCACCGTGGTAGAGGACGGCAAGCTCCACATGGCCACCAATGCGGCCTTCCCTCCCTATGAGATGGTCGCCGATGACGGCTCCTTCGAGGGCATTGATGTGGAAATCGCCGGGAAGATCGCCGAGAAGCTGGGTTTGGAGCTGGTGGTTGACGATATGGACTTCGGCTCCATTATTACCTCCGTTCAGACCGGCAAGTCCGACATTGCCATGGCTGGTATGACCGTTACCGAGGAGCGGAAGCAGAATATTGACTTCTCCGACACCTATGCCACCGGTGTGCAGGTGGTTATTGTTCCTGAGGATTCTGACATTGCCTCCCCGGACGACCTCCAGGGCAAGCTGATCGGCTGCCAGGAGTCCACCACCGGCTATATTTACTGCTCCGATGATTACGGCGAGGACATGGTCACGGCCTTCCCCAACGGGGCAAATGCCGTGCAGGCCCTGCTCAGCGGCAAGGTTGACGCTGTGGTTATCGACAGCCAGCCCGCCCAGGAGTTTGTTGCCCAGAACGAGGGTAAGCTGAAAATTCTGAGCACTGAGTATGTCACCGAGGATTATGCCATCGGTGTCAGCAAGGACAACACCGCCCTGCGGGATGCGGTGAACACCGCCCTGAAGGAGCTGATCGACGATGGCACGGTGCAGTCCATTCTGGACAAGTACATCAAGGCGGAGTAAGGAAACCTTCAAAGCAAGCAACGGGGCGGGCAACCGCCCCATTGTCTGATTTTACGGAACATATCTCCCGGCATCAACCATAAGAGAGGAGCAACAAAATGGCGGAATTTTTCTCCGGCCTGAGGGACGATTTTGCCCAGAGCTTTCTGGAAGGCGACCGCTGGCTGCTGTACCTAAAGGGCATCGGCATCACCCTGCAGGTGGCGGCCCTGGCCCTGGTGCTGGGCATTATTCTGGGTGTTCTGGTGGCAGTGGTGCGCACCACCCACGACCAGCAGCGTCCCGGCCACCGCAACCCGATCCTGGGGGTGCTGAACGCAGTGTGTCAGGTGTATACCACGGTAATCCGCGGCACTCCCATTATGGTGCAGCTGCTGATTATGTACTTTGTGATTTTTGCCAGCACCCGGAATCAAACCGGCGTGGCCATGCTGACCTTCGGCATCAACTCCGGGGCCTATGTTTCGGAGATCATCCGGGGCGGCATTATGTCCATTGACCGGGGACAGATGGAGGCGGGACGGTCTCTGGGCCTGCCCTATGTGTCCACCATGCGGTTTATCATCATTCCCCAGGCCATCAAAAATATTCTTCCGGCCCTGGGCAACGAGCTGATCACCCTGCTGAAGGACACGTCCATTGTGACGGTGATCGGTCTGCGGGATTTGACCAAGGCGGCCCAGCTGGTGCAGGGCAAGACCTATCAGGCCTTTATGCCCTATGTGGGCATTGCTGTGATGTACCTGGCCATGGTAATGATTCTTTCGGGCCTGATGGGCGTTGTGGAGAGGAGGCTGCGGGCCAGTGATTGACGTAAAGGAGCTGTATAAGAGCTTTGACAAGCTGGAGGTGCTCAAGGGAATCAACGAGCACATTGACAAGGGTGAAAAGGTGGTAATTATCGGGCCATCCGGCTCCGGCAAGTCCACCCTGCTGCGCTGCCTGAATATGCTGGAGATTCCCACCTCCGGGGAAATTCTCTTTGGGGGTGTCTCCATGACCGACCCCAAAACCGACATCAATCGGATGCGCCAGAAAATGGGCATGGTGTTTCAACATTTTAACCTGTTTAACAACCTGAACATTCTGGACAATATGACTCTGGCCCCCGTCCGCCTAAAGCTGAAAACCAAGGCGGAGGCCAAGGAGGAGGCCATGGCCCTGCTGCGCCGGGTGGGACTGGAGGATAAGGCCACGGCCTATCCCTCTCAGCTCTCCGGCGGACAGAAGCAGCGAATCGCCATTGTCCGGGCCCTGGCCATGCATCCTGAGGTGATGCTCTTTGATGAGCCTACCTCAGCCCTGGACCCGGAAATGGTGGGAGAGGTGCTTGAGGTCATGCGCCAGCTGGCGGAGGAGGGCATGACCATGGTGGTGGTGACCCATGAGATGGGCTTTGCCCGTGAGGTGGCCAATCGGGTGCTGTTTATGGACGACGGCGTGGTGCAGGAGTCCGGCACGCCGGATGAGATCTTTGGAAATCCCCAAAATCCCAGAACCCGCTCCTTCCTGTCCAAGGTACTGTAATGCAGGTACCCCCTGCGCTTCCCGGTGGAGGCGCAGGGGGTGCTTTTCTATGGGATTAGTCGGCCCAGGTGTCGTAGGGGACGGGGATGGCGGGCTCCTCATCAGGATAGACCGCATCCGGCGTGTAGTAGTAGGCTTCCGGGGCAGGGCCGTCCGGGGAGATATGCTCCGGCGCAAAAATATACTTGGGGGACTTGGCCCAGCTCTTGGTATACTCCGTGGAGAAGTACAGATACTTGCCCAGGTGCCAAATCTTCCAGCCCTCCTCCGTCAGCAGGAAGTCCACGGCGAATTTGCACCAGGTCCACCAGCCCTGGCTGCTGTCGCCGGTGGGATGGGCCTCCAGGCCGGGAGAAATCCACAGGCCCTTGGCGGTTTTGCCGTCCCCGGCCACCTCGACCAGAGGGGAGCAAAGGTCGGAAATCATCATACGGCCCTTGAGGGCCTCCCGGCGGCCTTCATCGGGGTCATCCAAGTCAACCATGTCCTGTACAAAGCACCGCTGGGCGGCATCGGCCCCCTGGTAGACCCCATAGGGCATGGTGATTTTGTCCTGGGGCGTGTGGGCAAACAGCTCTGCCAGCTCCTCCATACGGTTGGCGGAGAACAGATAGGAGAATGTGCCGGCCAGATTTTCACAGGCCTTGGCGGCCTTCAGCCGTGCAAATTGCAGGCTCATTTCCTCCTGGGTGCGCTTGGGGTTTTCTACCTTATTGAAACGCTCGCCGGGAGCGGCCTTCTGGGCATCGGCCTCGGCGGCCTTGTTAATATCCATGTTCATCAGAATCCCTCCTTAGTCCGTTCCAAAGTTCCAGCCCGGCGTCCATGTGTCATAGGGCCGGGGGGGATCAGGCTCGTTTCTGGGCATGACCACATCCGGGCCATAGCGGAAGAAGGCGTGGAAGTCCTCCATCCCCACATGGGCCACCTTGGTCATGTCCTCCTCGGCCACCTTGCCGAAGTCGTCAAAGTAGTCATTGCGGAACACCGGGAAAATGCGGCATTTCCAGACCCGCCACTGGCCGTCCTCATAGATAAACTCGTAGGCATATTTACTGTAGGCCCAGGTGCCGCCCTTCTTGGCGGCAACGCCTTCAAAGCCGGGGGACAGGAACACCGCCCGGGCGGAGAGCAGGTCATCGGCCACCTCGATCACCGGGGTGGTGGTGGAGTGGATGAACATTGCGCCGCCCTTCATGTTTTCTGCATCGTCCGGGTGGCGAACCACATCGTGCCAGGGGTTGTTGTACTCCAGGTTTTTATGGCCGGTGGTGTTGCCCCAGGGCATTTCATGGCGGATGTCCTCCCGTTTGGACCACTTGTGGAAGTAGCGTATCTGCAGGGCGCAGTTGTGCTCAAAGCAGTAGTTGGACACCAGATTGCGAATCTCGTCTGCGGCCTCCAGCCTTTTGTACTCGTGGTACATCTCATCGTATGTCATCATTGTGCTGCCCTCCTTAATAGCCATAGCCGACTTCCAGGTCGAAGTTGTCATAGGGCCGTGGTGTGGCGGGATGTCCCAGAGGATACTGGTTGTCCGCATGGAAACTCCAGAGATACCGGGCGGTGGGGCCCCGGTCTGCCTTGTACTTGGCAAAGGCGGCCTGGGTCAGCTTGGGCATCTCATACCAGGGCGTTTCATAATCTGCCTCCAGCAGGGGGAAGATGGCCATGTGCCAAATCTTCCATTGGCCGTCCTCCAGACGGAAATCCACCGCCTGCTTGGTCCAATACCACTTGCACAGGGGCTCCCCGTCCTTCTTTTCGGTGCGGATGCCCTGGGAGAACCAGGCCCCCCGGGCGGTCTTTACATCGGTGGCTACCTCGATGACCGGGGTGCTGAGGGCATCAATGAGCAGATCGCCCTTCCGGGCCTCCAGATTGTCATGGGTGGGGCACTCCTGGGTGAAATACCGGCGGACGCTTTCCTTGCCGTCATAGACACCCCAGGGCTGCTCCAGACGGGCATCGGGGGCATCCGACCAAATGGCCATAATATCCTCCACCCGCCGTGCGGTATGCAGATGGCAGAACCGGGCAATGAGATTTTGGCAGGCCCGTTCCGCCAGCTGCTTTTCCAGCAGCCGTTCCAGTTCAAAGGTGCTGATTTCCATGGACTTTGACCTCCTATCGTTTCGTTACCACTCTATTATAGGGGACAAACCATGCAGTTACAATCGCATTTTGGCATGGAATAATTCCTTTGAAGTCATGATTCTTCGGGGGCGAGGGCCTGGGGAGCCAGGGGATTTACAAAGGCGATGGCCTGCATCAGATCCCGCCGGCTGATGGGCTTGCCGCCGTCCCGCACCCCTTGCAGATTGGTAAAGGAGTTTACCACCAGCTGGTAAAAGCTCTGGGCGGTGGGCAGGAGCTTTCGGCCCTTTAGGGTGCCTACGCCGATCTCCACGCTGGGGTCCGGGTCGGTGATTCGCAGGGCGGTAATAAACTGAAAGGGCGGATCCGGCTGGGTCACAAGGGACTTCCACAGATAAGGCAGAGCCGGGGTCAGCATCACCGCCTGATTGCTGGCCACGATTTTGTAGAGCAGCTCCGGCTCGTTGCATTCCAGGGTGATGTTGGGAAGAAATCCCGCTTGGGCGCAGAGCCGGTTAAACAGCTGCTGAATGCCGAAGCCGGCGTTGTTGGACACAAACTGCTCCTGGGCCAGGGTGGCCAGGGAAACGGAGCCTCGATTCGCCAGAGGATGGGCCTTGGAGATCAGGGCGATGATCTCGTCCCGGTACAGGGGCCGCCAGTCTACGCTGTCGTGAATCAGGGGCTGGTGGGATACGGCAAAGTCCAGCTCACACCGGGTAATCTCCCGGAGCATCTCCTCGGCGGACATCAGCCGCTGGAGAATGGGGGCATTGGGGTGTCCGCTTCGGAAGCGTTCCATCAAATCCGGCAGAATCCCCGGCATGGAGGCCGCCACGGAGACGGAGCCGGTGGCCTGCCTCAGCTCCGCCACGCTGTCGTCCAGGGTCTGGAGAATCAGATTCACTGCCTGATAAAACTGCCGCCCGGCGGCGTTGAGCCGGACGTGGTTGCCCACCCGGTCAAACAGGGGCTGCCCCAGCTCATGCTCCAGCCGGGAGATGGTTTTGCTGAGAGAGGATTGGGAGGTATACAGCTCTGCCGCAGCCCGGGTGATATGCTCATATTTGGCGACGGCCTGGAAATAGCGCAGCTGGGTAAGTTCCACGGGAAACACTCCTTTTTCGGTTCCTGTTAAGGACGGCAAGACTATGATAGCGGAAAACAGGAAAAATCGCAACCGTTCCCACGGAGCGGCCGGAAAAAGGGCCGTCCTTTCGGGCGGCCCTCAAGGGGAAAATTGATTATTCAATGGCCAAGGTGTTTTTGGGAGGCAGCACCTTTGCGGGGGTCTTAGGCACGGCGATTTGCAGAATACCGTTTTCAAACTTGGCCTTCATATCGTCTACGGTCAGATTCTCACCCACATAGAAGCTCCGGCTCATGGCTCCGGCGTAGCGCTCCTGACGGATGTAACGGCCCTGCTTGTCGGTTTCGTCCTTGTCCAGGCTCTTTTCTGCGTGGATGTTCAAATACCCGTTTTCCAGCTCGACCTTCAAATCCTCCTTCTGAAAGCCGGGGAGATCCACGTCCAGCTCGTAGGTGTCATCGGTCTCCCGGATGTCAGTTTTCATCAGGTTCTTGGCGTGCTTCCCGTACAGGGGGTTGTGGCGGCCAAACATGGCATCCATATCGAACATATCATCAAACAAATTCTCACCAAAAATGCTAGGCAACATAAGTCATTCCTCCAATTACAAAATTCTTAGTTCGTAGGGGGAGGAGAACATTCCTTCTCTGGGCGAACTGCGTTGCCCCTCCGCAGCTGCGGAGGTGAACTCTGGGAGCCGGTCCCTTTGGGGCCCTCTCTTTTAAGTTCAATTATATTATAGCAGAATTTTTAGCACTGTCAAGGCGAGAGTGCTAAAAATTCGTGAACAATTTGTAAAGGATTTATGGCCGGCGGAGCATACCGCTTTCCGCCAGGGAGACGAAGTCATCGTCGGCCACGATGATATGATCGGCCAGAATCACGTCCACCAGACCCAGTGCCTCCTGAACCATGCCGGTAATGGTGATGTCCTCACGGGAGGGGGTGGCGATGCCGCTGGGGTGATTGTGGGCCAGAAGAATGGAGGTGGCCTTCATGCGCATGGCGTACTCCACCACATTGCGAACATACAGGCTGGAGGAATTTACCGTGCCGGTGAACAGCTTGGTACAGCCCAGCAGCTTACATTTCCCATCCAGCGCCATGGCATAGACCATTTCGTCCCGGGCACCCATAAAGTGGGGCACCAGGTATGCGCCGCATTTGGCGGTGGTGCTCATGATCTGGTCTGTGCTGGCCCGGCGAATCTGATACCGGCGGGAGACGGCAATGGTGAGCTTGATGAGGGCGGCGGCGTTTTCCGTCAGACCGCCCCGGCGCATCAGCTCCTCCGTGGGGGCATCAAATACAT